>CAMMLJ010000016.1 GCA_946497695.1 uncultured Clostridium sp.
TTTTTCTATTATTTATTTATTTTTATTGCGAAAAATTTTTACTCTTTTTTACTGCGTAAAAACAATTGCCATTGTATTAGCTAATAAATTATGTTTATAAATAATGATATTGGTGGTTTGCTTCTTATGGTAGCAGTAATTTATGGTGTTTTAGGTTGCCCTCTAAATTTTTTACATATCAACATTAATATTTTCTCCTTCAATTTTTCTATCTTCTAATTCAAATAATTCTCCTTCTTTAAAATTAAATATTTTACCAATAATATTAGAAGGAAAAACATTTAATTTTGTATTATATTTAGTAGTATCATTGTTGTAAATTCTTCTTGCTGCTTGTAATTCGCTTTCGACTTTTATAAGGCTCTTCTGCAATTTTAAAAATTGTTCACTAGCTTTTAAATTAGGATAATTTTCTACTACTAATATTAGATTATTGTATTGTTCATTTAATTTATTTAATGCATCTTTGTCTTTATTTTGATTATATGCAGTTCTATATTCTGTTATTTTAGTTAAAACATCTTGTTCATAATTAGCATAACCTTTTGTTACTTCTACCAAATTTGGTATTAAATCAAATCTTTTCTTTAAATAAACATCTATAACACTATAAGAGTTATTCATTTGTTTTTTCAGTGTTACAAATTTATTATATGTGATAATAACATATAATGCTATAACCGCTAATATTGCTATTAATGCTATTGTCATTGTACTCCTCCCCTATTCCTTTGTTCATAATTATATTTAGTATAAAACTTTTTATAAAAATTGTCAAAAAATTTACATAGCATGCTAAGTTATGATAGAATATTTTCAATAGGAGGAATTACAAATGATATTTTTAGAGATTTTAGTTGTAGTAATTGTTGGTTTTTTAGTTTACAGATTTATTTTAATGCCAAATTTTTCTACTAAAAAAGTAGATGTAACTCAGACACCTAAAGAATTTGAAGAATTATATAGTAAATTTAATGAACTTGATTTTTTAGACATAACTATTAGCAAAAAAAGATTGATGTTTCTTAGCATCGTAGGAATAATCTGTTTTATGGCATTCTTATTTGCTTTTATTTTTACATATTTAAATTCTTTTAATATGACTTTTGCTTTAATTCCATTAATTGCATTAGCTATAACAGTAATATTATTTTTACTAGAATTTAAAAAATTTAAATTGAAATATTCAGATGTTATAAAAAGGTTTATCCAATTAATAGATCCTAACTTAACTTATAATAATACATCATATGCAGATGAAGAAAATTATTATCAAACTGCTTGTTTTGATAATTTACAACTTAGTAGTCTAGTAACAAAAGATACTATAAGTGGTACTACTAAGGACAATTATAAGTTTTATGCATCTAACATTTCTGCAACATCTACAGATGAAAACGTATTTAATGGAATTTTTTCTACAGTTATTTTAGATAAAACAATTCCTTCATACACTAAAATAAATACTGAAAATTTAGAATATAATACTACATATGCATTAGGAGCAACTAATTCATTATTAAAATATATAGAAATGGATAATGCAGATTTTAATAAAGTTTTACACGTATACTCAAATGACAGAATAAATGCAACAGAAATATTAACATCAGATATGCTAGATTATTTAGCAGAATTTTATAATAAATATCATGTTAATTTTCAACTTGTATTTACAGGAAATTATGTATATTCAAGATTTTATATTAATCAATTATTTACGCCATCTTTTATAGGTAATTTATTTAATAAAAATAATTTTGCATTATGCTATATTATAATAACATTCATTTTAGATATAATAGATAAACTTTCTAATAATATGTCAAACTTTGAAGAATAACATAAGGAGGAACAAATGATTTCACGTGATATGAACCCAGAATATCTAAATTCTTTTTTAGACTATTCTGTAACAATTTTAAATAAATCACCAAACACAATAAAAGAGTATAATTATGACTTAGCAATGTTCTTGAAATTTATTATGGTTCATTTTCATCTTACAAATGCTAAAGATTTTAAAGATATTAATATAAGCAATTTATCTCTTGATGTAATAAAAAAGATAGAATTAAATGATATTCATGCTTTTCTTGCATATTTAACAACTACATATCATAGTAAAGCCGCTACTCGTGCAAGAAAAGTTAGTAGCATTAGAGTATTTTTTAATTATCTATCACAAAAAGCTAATTTGATAGAAAAAAATCCTGCACAAAATCTAGAAACTCCAAAAATAGAAAAACGTATGCCTAAATATTTAACTCTTGATGATAGTAAAAAGTTATTAACTGTTACAAGTGACGAAGAACGTAACAAAGATAGAGATTATGCAATTATAACTTTATTTTTAAACTGTGGGCTTCGTTTATCTGAATTAGTAGGAATTAATATAAATGATATTTCATTTGATGATGCTAAAATGACTGTAATAGGTAAAGGTAATAAAGAAAGAACAATCTATTTGAATAAAGCTTGTTTAAAAGCAATTAATGACTATTTAGAAGTTAGACCTAAAATTGGTATAAAACCTGATTCGGTTAAAGCTTTGTTTTTAAGTGAGAGAAAAGAACGAATTAGTAAAAGAACAGTTCAATATGTAGTTGATAAAGAATTACGACGAGCAGGCTTGGATACTAAAAAATATTCAACACATAAATTAAGACATACTGCAGCGACACTTATGTATCAGTATGGAAATGTTGATATAAGAGCTCTGCAAGAACTTTTAGGTCATGAAAGTATTTCTACAACAGAAATTTATACTCATGTTGCTAATGAACAAGTTAGAAATGCAGTTGATGTAAATCCACTTTCAGACTATTCAGCTGATAAATAAGGCAAAAGTCACTAACCGTAACACTGGTTAGTGACTTTTAATGTGAAACTAGATTCTACTAGATAATATATCTTGTACATTTTTCCATTTGTACTGCGACATATTAATACTATATAACCATTTGTATATTATGTTCATTAACTAGCCTATTACTGGTTGTAGTTGTTTGTTATCCAAAGCTTCCTTTATTGTAGGTATTAAATAATCAAATTTGAAAACTAAAGATGTAGGTTTGGTAATAGGATTATCTTGTGTAAAAGGCACGAAATAATAATTTTTTCTATTTAAAAGTTTTCCTATGTTTTCAGCAGAACCCGAAAGTCCATCATTTGTTGAAATACCTATTACCAGAGGTCGCTGATTTCGTAGATGTGATTTTATTGCCATTACAGCAGGTGTATCAATTATTGAATTTGCAAGTTTTGCAATAGTATTGCCAGAACAAGGTGCTACAACCATAATATCAGTTAACCCTTTTGGTCCTATAGGCTCTGCTCCCTGTATTGTATGAATTATTTTATTTTCTGTAATGCCTTCTATTTCTTCTATAAAATCTTTGGCGTTTCCGAATTTAGTATCTAAACTATAACTATTATATGACATTATAGGTAATATATTTGCGCCCAATTCTTTAAGTTCTTTAATTTTAGGTATTACCTTTTTGAATGTACAAAAAGAGCCAGTTAGTGTAAATCCTATGTTTATACCGTTTAGTTCCATACTTTTCCCCCTTTCATATTATCTTTATATATAATATGAAATTATGTTAATTATGGTATAAAATGTTGTATTTTATTATAAACTAAAAGTTGCTTTATATTTATGAAATAATCAATTAATATAGGTCACTCTATAAATTCTATATAATAAAAATTCGAGCAGACATTTAAATAAACTACTATGTATCTGCTCAAATTTTTTCTAATTATAACTTTAAATGTGAAATCGAGTACTTCGACCACAATTTTATACACCATTGAATGGAATGTTTTTATTTATAAAAAATCTTGCTAAGTCTTCAAGTATTTTTTGATATGGCATCCATTCTTCTACAGCTTTGCGATATGTGTAAGCCGGAATACAGCCACCCGTTTCTGAAGGTATTAATTCTTTTCCTCCTTTAGGGCGATCGTCTTCTGAAAGCATACAGCCTTTATCAGTAAGCAAAATGCATGGAGTATGCTTTATTATTTTTGTTTTTACTACAGGCTCTCCCACTCTTCTTGCTTTCAATATAAAAGAATCTTCTAATCCAGTATAGAATTCTCTTACAAGAATAATGGTAGAATATCCTCTACCTATAAATTCTTTTAAATAATCAAAAGAAATTTCTTTAAAATTTGATGGTGAATATAGACAGCCTTCTGATTTACAGCAATCCCCCTTACATTTTTTGCAAATTTGAGAATTTACTTTTTTCAGATTATCATAATCTCCATTTTTGTTTCTTATATAAGAAACAACCTCAGAGATCATATCCATATCCTGATTCTGCCACATGATCATCGCAGGAATAAATGAATGCAAAGTCTGCGGGTTACTTGGCATTAATGATATTTGAGGATTACGATCATCGTACTTGATTGGCAACCAAATTGTTGCTTTCTTTATATTAATACCAACAAAGCCGATTTCTTTCCGGCAAAATAAATCATATAACTGTTTAAAACTAATTTTCAAATCAAATGGTGCTATAAACTTCATTTGTATCTCCTTTCTTATATATCATCAATAACATTAAAGATATATTCAAATCATACCTTTAAATGGGATATCTTTTTCATAATAGAATTCGCATAATTTTACCAGTATTTCCTGATATGGAAGCCAATCTATTGCTCTTTGTCTAAAACTATATCCCATAACACAGCCAATATTTGGTGTTGGTGCCAAAGCTTTTCCACCATAAGGCCTATCATCATCGTCAAAAAAACAGCCAGTTTTTGAATCCCATAAAATACAAGGTCTTGCTATATGGGCTTCAAATTCAATCACATCAGAGCCTAGATTTCTTACTTTTAAAGTAAGAACATCTTTTTCTAATCCTGTTTGTTTATGTGAAATAAGCACAATTGAAATAAAACCTCTATCCATAATTCGTTTTGGAAAGCTAAAAGATATTTCATTAAAGTCGTTTGGAGAAAAAGCACATCCGCAAGAGCGGCAACATCTACCTCCGCACTTTGTACAAACTTCATGATCAAACAGGAATTCTTTTGTTGTTCGCCTTTTTTCTGCTAATATATGATAAGCAGTATCTTCTATAATGTACTGAAAAGGCTTCCAATCTTCTAATGCTTTAGTTATTCCGTAGTATGATTTGCAGCCTTCTCCATAATCATGGTTAGAAACTAAAAGCTTTGCTCCTCGAGGCCTGTGATTATGATCTTTAATTTCACAATCACCTTCTTTTAAATGAATACATTGAGAATTGCCAACAAAAATATTTGTCTGTATTCTCTCAGTATATTAATTTGCGCTGGTCTTATTAACCAACCAGATTTTCCATTTCTAGTTTCAGGAACATAAGAAAACATTATTTCTCCTTTTTCATAAAGTCTAAGAAAATATGCCACACTTATTTCCTTAAAATCTTTTGGTCCATATAAGCAGCTTCCACTCATACAGCACCGTACACCATATTCGACATTAACATTTTTCATTTGTATCTCCTTTCATTTTATAGAGTTCACTTAACAATATTTCTGATATATTATATCATGTTTTTTAAATTATGTAAATAAAATAAAGCTTGACATAATAATGTTGTTTTACATAGTATATCTTTATTTTATTGCTTTACCTAGATTATATATAACTATAGAATTTTTTCTATGCAATAAAAAAGAACTTCAAGGATGATCCTTAAAGTTCAAAATCTATTATTTTATTAATTCTAAAGTTTGTTTTGCTATCATTAGTTCTTCATCTGTTGGAACTACATACACTTTAATTTTAGAGTTATCAGAAGAAATTAATCTTTCTTCACCTTTTACATCATTTCTTTCATCATCTATTTCTACACCTAAGAATTTTAAGTTTTCGCAAATTCCTTTTCTAATATTTTTTTGGTTTTCTCCTATACCTGCAGTAAATAGCATTACATCAAATCCATTCATTGCAACAGCACATTTAGCTATTTGTGCAGCAATTAAATAATTGTGTATTTTTATTGCAAGTGTAGCTTGCTCATTTCCTTCTGCAGCTGCGGCTTCCATATCTCTACAATCTTGTGTAACTCCTGATAATGCTAAAATACCAGATTCTTTATTTAATATACGTTCCATTTCGTCAGGTGTTAAGCCTTCTTTTTTCATTATAAATGTAACTACAGATGGATCAATATCTCCAGAACGTGTACCCATTGGAATACCAGCAAGAGGTGTAAGCCCCATACTTGTTTCTACAGATTTACCACCTTGAACAGCACATATACTTCCACCTTGACCTAAATGGCAAGATATTATTCTTAAATCTTCTATTGGCTTTCCTTCCAATTCTGCTACACGGTTTGCAACATATTGATGTGATGTACCATGAAAACCATATTTTCTTATACCATATTTTTCATAATATCTATATGGTATTGGATAAATATAATGTTCTTTAGGCATTGTTTGATGAAATGCAGTATCAAATACAGCAACCATTGGTTTATTTGGCATTAATTTTTGTGCTGCTCTAATTCCCATTATTGATGCTGGATTATGAAGAGGAGCTAAACTTGAGCATTCTTCAATTGTTTTTATAACTTCTTCATTTATTATAACAGGTTTATTAAATTTTTCTCCACCATGTACAGTTCTATGACCAATAGCATTTATTTCAGTCAATGAGTCAATCACCTTATATTCTGGCTTTACTAATTGTTCTAATGAAAATTCTAATGCCTCTTCATGATTTTGTACTGGTTTTTCTAATTTATATTTTTCTCCATTTACTTTATGTGTTAAAAATGAATTTGGTTGTCCTATTCTTTCAAAAGTTCCTTTTGCCATTACTTTTTCTGAAGCCATATCTATTAATTGATATTTTAATGATGAGCTTCCACAATTAATAACTAAAATTTTCATAAAAAACCTCCAATAAATTTATTTATCTTGTTCTTGTGCTTGTACAGCTGTAATTGCTACAACACCTTCTATGTCTTTACTGCTACAACCTCTTGATAAATCATTAACTGGTTTTGCAATACCTTGACATAATGGACCATATGCTTCCGCATTTGCAAGCCTTTGAACTAGTTTATAACCTATATTTCCAGCATTTAAATCTGGGAAAATTAAAATATTTGCTTCGCCTTTTAAAGGGCTACCTTTTGCTTTGTATTCTGCAACTTCAGGAATTATTGCAGCATCTAATTGCAATTCTCCATCTACTAATAAATCTGGAGCTTTTTCTTTTACTAAATTTGTTGCTTTTATTACTTTTTCTGTTAATTCTGATTTTGCACTACCATGTGAAGAATATGAAAGCATTGCTATTTTAGGTGTTTTACCTGTTAATAGTTCAAAACTTTTACTAGATGATATTGCGATTTCAGATAATGCATCACTATCTGGATTTTCGTTTAAGCCACTATCTGAAAATAGAAATACACCATTTTCTCCATATGTACAATTAGGCACAATCATCATAAAAAAAGCAGATACTAATTTAGTGCCAGGTGCTGTTTTTAATATTTGAAGTGCTGGTCTCAAAGTATCTGATGTAGAATGAATAGCTCCAGAAACTAATCCATCTGCATAACCTTGTTTAACCATCATCATTCCAAAATATATATTGTCTAACATAAATTCTTTTGATTTCTCAATTGTCATACCTTTATGTTTTCTTAATTCATAAAATTGTTCTACAAATTCATCATACTTTTTAGAATTATTAGGATCTACAATTTCTGCTTCTTCTATATTGTCTAGATTAAGTTCTTTTGCTCTTTCTAATATTTTATTTCTATTTCCTATTAATATTATTTCTGCAAATTTTTGTTTTAATACTTCTGATGTAGCTTTTAATGTTCTATCATCGTCTGATTCTGGAAGTACTATCTTTTTTATATCTTTTTTTGCTCTATTTTTTATTTCATCTATAAAAGCCATTTTAATCCTCCTTTTAGTTTTATGGGCTAAAATTTCTGCCTCTTCAATTATATATTAGTATTTTTTTATTGGCAAGCTTAATTAAATTAATTTATAAACTTTACTTTGTCATCATTTGAATCAGAAATTATGCTTATATTAGCATCTATAATTTTTAATGCTTGCAAATTTTTTAGACCAACTCCTTGTACGTCTTTGGTTCGCTTCATAGTTCTTTCTAATTCCTCTACTCTTCCACTAATAGTGAAATTATATCATATTGCTTTAAAATCTTCATTAGATCTAAAGTATTTCCACCACCAATTATAACAGCTTTCTTCATATCTACCATCTCCTTATAAAGACTGTTCTGAATCTTCTTGTTTTCTTTTTCTTTCTGTAATAGCTCTTCTTAGTAATTTTACTCCATTTTCTGTTCCTCTAACTCCCAATCTTAATCCTTCTTCTTGTAAGTCTGGAATTTTATCTATGTCTACACTTAAAAACTTGTTATGTTTATTGGAATATAAAAATACAGTTGGTTCTTGCTCTCTTATAAATATACAACTTGTATATTCTTCTTGACTCATTTTGCAAGGAAAGATATAAAGCTTTTTCCAAATTTCATTTTCTGCTAAACTAGTCAGCATTTTATAATAAAATGAGTATTGTTGCATATAGCCCATATCTGCTGAAATTTTAATTATATCTTCATCATTTATGAAACTTGTAACTCTTTCTGCTAATGGTAAATCAGATAAGTTAGAAATAACTGAATTTATAACTTCATCAGTATATTCTCCAGTTTCGCTTGTATATCCGATATTCCTATCTACTCTTTCAAGTTCTTCTGTGGGAACCTCAGTTAATAAAACATATTCATCATCAGTTGTACCAAAATGTCTTGTTCTCCTTCTAGTTTGTATGAATTCTAAATCAGCTTGTAAGTCAAGCTTTATCCTATCTCCATTTTTGAGTGTAAGAATATTAAACACATGTTCTAATTCTTTTGGTTCATGTGTAACTGTACAATTATATCCTAATTTCTTAAAAAGATATTCACATTGTCTAGCTAACGAATAACATATAATTTCTCTATCATCAATTCTATCTTCAACTCCAGTTCTTTTTTTTGCTAGTCTGTATATTTGTTTTTGTGTAGCTGTATTTCCGAAATAGTATCTTACATCAAATGTTTTATTTTTTCCTATCTCTATATAAATTTTTCTAATAAAACTTAATTCATCTAATGCTTGATATTCTGGATTTGTCTCAATTTCATGTAATAATTCTTTTACTTTCAATATTTTAACCTTCTATCATTTTTAATATTTCTTCTTTTAATTCATTTACAATATTTTCTTGAGGAATTTTTCTAATTATTTTTCCTTTTTTAAATAGTAAACCTTCTCTTATTCCACCTGCAATACCTATATCTGCATTACTAGCTTCACCTGGACCATTTACAGCACATCCCATAACAGCAACAGTTATATCACTATTTATAGTTTGTAAAAATTCTTCAACTTCTTTTGCCATTGGTATTAAATCAATTTGCGTTCTACCACAAGTAGGACATGAAACTAATGTTGGAACATTATTATACAAATTACAATCTTTTAGTATTTCTTTTACAACCTTAATTTCTTCTATAGGATCATCTGATAATGAAACTCTTATTGTATCTCCTATTCCCTCTCTTAGTAAAATTCCAAGCCCAATGCTAGATTTTATAGTTCCACTAAATGCTGTTCCAGCTTCCGTTATTCCTAAATGTAAAGGATATTTAAAAGTCTTTGCTGCTTCTTCATAGCTTTCTGTACATAAGTCTAAATTAGAAGCTTTTAAAGATATTGCTATATCATAAAAATCTAAGTCTTCTAATATTTGTACATGCCTTTGCGCGCTTTCTACCATCGCTTTAGCAGTTGGCTTACCACCATACTTTGCTAACAAATCTTTTTCTAAGGATCCAGCATTAACTCCTATTCTTATAGGTACATTATATTCCTTGCATTTGTCTACAACTGCTTTTACTTTCTCCTTACCACCAATATTGCCTGGATTAATTCTTACTTTGTCTACTCCAGCTTCTATAGCACATATTGCGATTTTATAGTCAAAGTGAATATCTGCTACTATTGGTATATGTATTTGTTCTTTTATATCTTTAATTGCTTTTGCATCTTCAATATCTAAACATGCAACACGTATTATCTCACAACCAGCTTTTTCCAATTCTAATATTTGTTTAACTGTTGAAGCTATATCTTTTGTTTTAGTATTTGTCATAGATTGAATGATTACTTTATTTTGACCACCTATTTGGACATCGCCTATTTTTATAGGTCTAGTTTCAGTTCTTTTATACATAACATCCTCCATTATTTTTTTGTTAACTTAGCTATTAAAGCTTTTATCTTTATTCCTTCTTCTGAGAACATTTTTTCATGTTCTGTTTGGATATCTTCCCAATCAGTCTCAGAATGTAAATCATAAGTTATTTTTATAATTTCAAAGCCACTCTCTTTAAAGTAAGCTATGCTAGATTCAAATAAATCATCATCATCTGTTTTAAAATGTATTTCTCCTCCAGCTATTAAAAATTCTTTATACTTTTCTAATTGTCTTGTATGTGTTAATCTTTTCTTTCTATGTTTTCCTCTAGGCCAAGGATTACAAAAATTAATATAAATTCTTTCTATATTATCATTATTATTCATTATTAATAAAATTCGTTCTATATCAAATCTAGTAAGAATAACATTGTCTGGCTCTTTATTATTAGCTTTAAATTCTTGTTCTACATTTCTTTTTGCTAATCCAAGCATTGCATCAACTAAGTCTATAGCAATGTAATTTATATTTGGATTTTGTAATGCTATTTGTGATATAAAATTACCTTTACCACATCCAAGTTCTAAATGTATAGGATTATTTGTATTTTTAAAAGCTGTTTTCCATTTTCCTTTATAATCTTCTGGATTATCTATATAAAATTTGCAAGCTTCTAATTCTGGTCTTGCCCATGGCTTAAATCTAATTCTCATTTTATTCCTCCAATCGGAATTTAGGCCCAATCCGGATCTGGGGACGTTCCTTTTTTCCCTATTATTTTGCATATATATTATATCTAATTAAGCATAAAAAAACAACCAAAACTTAAGTTCTAGTTGTTATTGTATAGGGGTAATCTCGTATTTCATATCCTCTATTATATCTTTCATTACAATAGGCGTAACATAGTTTTCTTTTAACTTATCTATAATTGAAATTACTTCAGTCTCATTTTCTGATATGTCATCTATGTTTCCTACTTCTCTTGTTATTTTTGAATCCTCATTATATTGAATTTTTACTATTTCTATTCCATAGCTTTTATTTTCATAAGTTAAATAATACAGCAAACTTACCGGATGTTCTACTCCTAATTCAATCATTAACTTTGGATCAAAAAATATCCCTCCACAAAATCTTTTACTCATTTGTTTATTACCCCTTCCTTTCTTTTCTTAAGTTAAAATCGTAAAGAATTTTAGCTTGTATATTCTACTGTATACCTATAACTTTATAAAAGCAAGCATTTTCGTTCGTCATTTTTTTCACTTTTTGACTTTTTTCGACAAAATAAAAAACCATAGATTAATTACGTTATTACATATTTAATCTATGAGTATTATTTTTATACTGCTTCTGCATAATATTGAATAATTTTGTTGTTAATTTCTTTATCTGATGCATTTAAAATTTTGTTATAATTTTTAGCTTTTTTATATATTTTTATGATTTTATTAATGCCATATATATTAATTAATGATAAAGTAATAAAATATGCATCACTAAAAGATTTTATATTATTTATATTTAATTTTTGATACGAATACGTTGTTTTTGCATCATTTAGTCCGAAAATGTATGTTGTAATATCTAACCAATTAGGAATGTCATCAAAATTATCTGCAAGAATCATATCTGCAACAGATTTTTGTGCAATCTTCATGATATCACTATATGAATGAACATTTCCTGGGTTTAAAGGTGTTACTAATTTTAAATTTCCATCTCCACCTTCTAATGCTACTTCCCAGTCCTCTCTTTTCTCTCCAAACACTTCGTTATGTAATTCTTCTACACTATTATATAAGTAGATTATAATTTTTCTGTCATAATTTTTTAATTTAAATAAACTTGTGATAGTCTCATACGCAATAAGTACTTGGTTCATTAGTTCGAGCACACACGGCTCATTCTCGTCACTATATTGAATTTGGATATTACCATCATCAAATTTCTTCATTTATATAAATCACTCCTTAATTTCTTAATACAGTTATATTATATATTATTTTACTTTGTGTGTCTACTTTTAATAATATAAAAGCTTAAGAATATTTACGGTATTACTTCTAAAAATATAGATTTTATGTAAAAATTATTAACTGCACTATATATAAAAAACTGGTTCGCGAGAACGAGTTTCTTTATATTTAAAATAGGGATTTAAGAAACATCCCCAAATTCCGACAAGGACACAAAACTATATTTCTAAATAATTATATTCGCATGCACGTAATAATCTATTATTTAAGGCCAAACCCAAACCATCTTTTTGCATACCTTCTATTATTACTATGTCTACATTGTATTTATCAACTTGTCTTAAAATAGAAAAAATATTATGAGCTATCTCTTCTAGTGAATTTCCCATTTTTATTTTATTTTTAGTATCATATTTATTAAAGTTTTTATCTCTACATACTACTAATGCATTTTTGCAATTTATAAGCTCATTTATTTTATTTATCATAACAGCTTCATTTTTACTATATACCATCATGCATTTAGTATTAGGTGCATAATGTCTATATTTCATACCTGGTGATAGTACTTTTTCTTTCCCGTCATATTTTCCAAGGATATTTTTATCAATTTCTACTTCTATTCCTAATTTTTCTATATTTTCTCTAGTTATTTTTCCAGGTCTTAATATTCTTACCTTATTATCTATAACTCTAACTACAGTTGATTCTAAGCCTATATCCACCATTCCGTCATCTATAATAGTTGAAACTTTTCCATCAAATTCTTTTAATATATCTTCAATTCTTGTTCCGCTTGGCCTACCAGATACATTTGCGCTTGGCGCAGCAATTGGAACACCTGCATATTCTATTAATTTATTTGCAATCTTGTTTGAAGGCATTCTTATTCCAACAGTCTCTAGTCCTGCAGTAACTGATTTTGGAATTATATTTTTAGCTTTTAATATTAATGTAAAAGGACCTGGGCAAAAAGTATTAATTAATATTTTTTCTATTTCATTCGGTTCTTCTACAAGTTGTTTAATCATATCTACATTATTTACATGTACTATTAAAGGGTTATCCCCTGCCCTACCCTTTGCTTTAAAAATATTTTTACAAGCATTATCATTTAAAGCATTTGCACCTATTCCATATACTGTTTCTGTTGGAAATATTACTAGTTCCCCATTTAGTATATCTTGTGCTGCTTCTTTTATTTTTTTTTCATTATAATCTTCTTTTAGATTTATATATTTTGTTTTCAATTTTACACCTTCTAATTATTTTTTCTACAATATTATAGTCTCTTTTTGCTTAAAAATCAAGAATTGATAAAGAACCTAAGCATAACATACTACTTAGGTTCTTTATCAATTACACAAATAAATCTGATAAATATTTTTTTGTTTTTTGTTGCTTTAATTGCTTCCTTTTGGGATTATCGCTTGGTACATCAAAGCTTATTGTTGGAAATGTATCGTCAAATAAATAACTTAATTGCCTCCTGATATCTGTTATAGGAGTAAATCCCATTTTAAAATTTAGGTCTTCTTTCTCCATTTCTTTAATTAGAGAGAACACTTTCTTTCTGAGATTTTCTAACGCACCGTCATCTTTTGCTATTGTAATATTATTAAATTCTTTTCTTAATATTTCAATTGGTACTTGTATTGCAATCGCATAACATTTTTGCAGATACTCCCGATGATTAGATACTTCTATCCATTCCTTATACTCTCCTGTCATTGGATTGTACATACTATAATAAGCTTCTTTGTCTAGGTCGATTCCTTTTTGTTGTGCCTCATTATAATAATAAGTTATATCCTTTATCATTTTTATTCCTCCATTTTCTTACATATTTATGTATATTTGGATTCTAAACAGATTTATTGCTAAAATAAATTATATCATATTTTTCTATAAAATAATAGTTAGTTTTTTCTAAGACTCAAGGGATAGATAATTATATAGCTTCTCACATAAATGTTATATTAGAAAAACGCATACATCTTTGTGAGTGTACGCGTTTTCTTAGTTTGGATTCTTTTTTGCTTTTCTACATTTAACCGTAGTGTAATATTTTAATACTATACATTCTTAATATTCCTCTTCTTAAATGAAACTATAGAAGCTACTATCATGATTACAAAATATATTGCACAAATAGTTATAGAAAATTCTACACTAATTCCACTAAACATTGGAGTTCCACCAAATAAATATTGGCTTAAATCCCAGTTAGGTGTTACAAAATATTTTACCCAGTCCCATTTATAAGATATAGCAATCATATTAATCATATCACTACCCATGTATCCAAGTATAGGTAATGCAACTGCAAGTGGTGAATTTAAGAAAAGTGTACTTAATGCAAAAGCTAATGTTCCAATTAAAATAAATATTGGTAATTTACATATAAATATTAAACCAAGATATGCAAAAATATTTAATGTAATAATGCTATTAGTTGTAAAGTCAAACTGTACAACATTCATCATATAAGTTCCGAAGCCATATACGATTCCACCAATAATAAATTGTAATAATAAAATTGTGGCTGTAGTAATAAGCATTGTTATAAATACAGCAATTAATTTTGAAATAAGTATTTTAGTTCTACTATATGGTCTAACTAATAGTAATTTTACAGTACCTTTATTAAACTCTTCACTAATTGAAACTCCAGCAACTATAACAACAACCATAACTATAATTGCGATATATGTGCCTATTGAATTTTGAAAGGTATAATTTGCTGTAGCAGTATTTTGATATTCTGTATCATTATATAAATCATATTTATATAAATTTGCTTTTTCTAAATATCCATTTATTTCTGATTTATCTTCATCTGTTAGATTTCTCCCTTGTGATGATTGAATATAATTACCCATATACATTCTATAATTTTGTACAGCTATACTTTTATAGTTATCACTACCATAATTAATGTTCTTATCTAATCTTAAATTAACTACTTCCTTTTGTAATTCTAAACTCTTTAATTGAGTTTTTAAATCTTCATTTTCACTATCTTGTGCTATTAAAGTATTTAAATCTTCTATTTGGGTATTTATATTTTCTAATTCTTTGTTTGCAAAATACTTCCAATCTTCATTTTTTAAAGCAATAAGCATTTCATCGTATTTTGTTTTAGAAGCAGTAAGTGCTTCATTATTTTTATCTATATATTCATAATTGTTCATTTCCTCTATTATAGGAGAAATAACTGTTCCAATTACTTCTGCTTGCCAGCTAGTTTCTTTATAATCTTTTGCAAGAATTGCTAAATCTTTTTGTGATTTAGTTTCGACATATTTATTTATATCTGAAGGTTTATTAGGGTCTAAATTTGATAACTCTTCATCTAAATATCGTATATAACTTTCTGAATATGCAGAATATGAATTTGACATGTTTTGACTTATTTTATTTAAAACGTTAAAGCCTATTATTATAACCAAAATAATTACTCCAATAACAATCATACTTTTCTTAGAAAAAATCTTTATTAACTCATTTTTTATCAACTTACTCAATTACATTACCCCCTGTTTTCTTTAAGAATGCATCTTCCAAGCTTAAATTTTCTTCTGAAACATTATATATTTTTACATTTCGTAAAACTAATTCTTTAATTAGAAGAGGAACTTTTTCTTTCTCTATATAAACTCTAACTTCTGTTTCTGTTAAAATATCCATCTTATAATCTACGATAGATCCTATAACACTAGAGTCTTCCACTTCTAATATATAACAATTGTTTTTAATATCTTTTTTGAATGTATCTATATCGTTTGTTTCTACTATTTCGCCATTCTTAATAATTGATATCTTATTACAGAATGTATCTAACTCTGCTAAATTATGGCTAGATATTAAAATTGCCATATTTTCTTGTTCAGCCAATTTTTTAAGCAATACTTTTACTTCTTTTATTCCTTCAGGATCCAAACCATTTGTTGGTTCATCTAATATTAATAATTTAGGTCTATGCAATAATGCTTGAGCAATTCCTAATCTTTGTCTCATTCCTAATGAATACTTAGAGACCTTATCTTTTATTCTATTTTCTAGTCCAACTAGTTTTACAATTTCATCAATTCTTTTCTTGTCAACATTTTTATACAAGTTGGCTACTAATTTTAAATTTTCATAACCAGACATATACATATATAAATCAGGACTTTCTACAATTGTTCCTACATTTTCTATTGCTTTTTTAAAGTTCTCCTCTATATCATATCCATTAATATATACCTTTCCAGATGTAATACTTTGAAGTCCTAGTATAAGTTTTATAGTTGTGGTTTTACCCGCTCCATTCGGACCTATAAATCCTAAAATATCTCCTTCCAATAATTTTAATGATACACCTTTTAAAATTTCTTTTTGACCGAAAATTCTTTTTTAAATTTTCACATCTTAACACAATCTTTTTCAAGTCTTTCCCCTCCCTATTGTTTTACTGTTCATATATTAGCACATAAATATTAAGGAAAAAGTATACAATTTATTAAGATTTTATTTAGGAGGATTATTTTGAAAATTAAAGTTATACATTTATCTAAAATATTACTTTTTTTAACCTTATTAGTCACACTTCTTACTGTTGGTATTTCTATAGTTATTGCAACTTCTGAGGATTATATAGAAGTCCCAATAATTATGTATCATAGTATTTTAAAAGATTCTTCAAGGTCTAATAAATATACTGTTACTCCTGCTGTTCTAGAAGAGGATTTAAAATATATTAAGGATAAAGGATATACTACAGTTACAATAGCTGATTTAATTTCTTATGTATATAATGATACACCACTACCAGAAAAACCAATAGTACTAACTTTTGATGATGGTCATTATAATAACTACGGATATTTATTTCCTTTGTTAGAAAAGTACGATATGAAAGCAGTTATATCGATTGTTGGTTCATATACAGATAAATTTACTGAAACAGATGAAGCAAATCTAAATTATTCATATTTAAGATGGAAAGATATTAAAGAATTAATGGATACTGGACGTATAGAATTTCAAAACCATACATATAGCTTACATAGTAATACTGGAAAAAGAATTGGTACAAAGAAAATAAAAGGTGAAACAGATGAACATTATAAAAATGTATTAGAAGAGGATATTTTAAAACTCCAGCAAGAATTTAAAGAAAATACTAATTATACTCCACAATGTTTTACATATCCTTTTGGAGGAATAAGTAATGCATCATTAGACATAATAAAAGAATTAGGTTTTAAAGCAAGTTTATCTTGTGAACAAGGCATTAATAAATTAACTAAAAATCCTAATTCTTTATATTTATTAAAAAGATATAATAGACCAAGTTATATTAGTACATATAACTTTTTCCAAAAGATTAATTAACTTTTATAATTTCATATTGTCTAGTACCTAGTCCAATTTTCTCGGCATGTTCTAGACAAGATTTCCATTCACTCTGTGGTGTTGTGTTTTTAAAGTGATCATGATAATCTTCAAAATCTTTTGAATGCATGTTTTCATCTAATTTGCTTCCAGGTATAGGTTGCTCAGCATTACATGCATCTGCACATGCTTGATCTAATGCTACAGGGTCAAAACTTGCAAACATTCCTATATCTGGTAATATTGGAACATCATTTTCTGCATGACAATCGCAATATGGCGAAATATCTAGAACTAAATTAATATGAAAATTTGGTCTTCCAGCTAATACTGCTTTTGAATATTCTGCCATTTTCTTATTTAATAATTCTTTTGCATGAGAATTATTATTATATATTGCATCAAAATTACAAGCACCTAAACATCTACCACAACCAACACATTTGTTATGATCTATATGTGCTTTTCCATTTTCATCAAATGAAATTGCACCATGTGCACAGTTTTTAGCACATAAATGGCATTTTTTACAATTTTCTAAATCTACAGATGGTTTACCAGAACGATGTTGTTCCATCTTTCCAGCTCTACTGCCACATCCCATTCCAATATTTTTTAAAGCTCCACCAAAACCTGCTGCCTCATGTCCTTTAAAATGATTTAAAGAAATAAATATGTCTGCATCCATTATAGCTCTTCCAATTTTGGCAGTTTTTACATACTCTCCGCCTTCTACTGGTACTTCTACATCATCGGTTCCTTTTAATCCATCACCTATAATTACATGGCATCCTGTAGAAAATGGACTAAATCCATTTTCATATGCAGCTTCAAGGTGATCTAAAGCATTTTTTCTTTGTCCAACATATAAAGTATTACAATCAGTTAAAAATGGTTTACCTCCTAATTTTTTAACAACATCAACTACAGTTTTTGCATAATTAGGTCTTAGATATGCCAAATTTCCTGGTTCTCCGAAATGAATTTTTATTGCAACAAATTTATTTTCAAAATCGATATTTTCAATTCCTGCTTTCTTCATTAATTTCGCTAATTTCTTTTGTAAATTTGTTCCTGGTAATGCTCTAAAATCTGTAAAATATACTTTTGCTTTTTCTTCCATCTTTATTTCTCCTAATTATTGAAAGATAATAGTTTCTTAATAAATGCAATTAATTTGTTTTTATATATTATGGCTAGTGCATTTTTGCTAGTCTTTTTCTTAAGTTGCTTTTCTTTTTTATTTAAGCTTTCTATTATTTTCTGATAGCTTTCTTCATAAAATTTATCTTCTTCGACTACACCCCTATAATTCTTTAATCCTTCTAATTTTTGTTTTGCACCTAGTATTGCCTCTTCATCAGCTATGTGAATTGGTGTATAGTAAAAATAGAATTTCATAATATAATTTTGAATACTAAAATACATTTCTTTTATTTCTTGCTCTATTTTATATAAATCATCTGTTGTTTTGTAATCTAGTATTAGATAATATAATTTTTTGAAATCACCTGTAAGTCTATCTATATTTCCATTTGAAATTTTGTTTATTAATACATAATAATCGTCTTTATTATTTATAACGGTTTCTACAAATTCTTTTCTGCCAACTAAAAAGTCTATTTGCATAATTAGATTAACTAATAACGCATAATCTCCTTCTATTAAAGAAGATAAAAATATTCCAAATACATTCATTCTTTCTTTTAATTCTTGAGTTAAAAGTTTAGCTGCAAAATTATTTAAAGACTCTTGGAAACATGTTTGTTCCCTTCCATCTTGTAAAAAATGTAAATATTCTATAACTAAAACTTCGTTTATCGAATTTGTATGAATTTTATTAGAAAAATATATAACTCCATTTGAATAATAATGAGACATATTTCCATCTTCAAATTTTGCAATTTTTATTTGACATTGCTCTAATTTTTTTAATAATTCATCATATTGCTCTTTTAATTCTGTAAATACATTTGAAATTCTTATAGCGATTTCGTTTGCTATCTTATTTACTTTATATTGCGGTATTTCTTCTATTATTTCTTTTATCTTTTGCTCTTCCATATTAATTACCCCTATTATTTTATAATTTTCTTTTGTTATGAACTAATTTTTATTTATTAGTAATTTTATTATATAGTTTTCTTGTTTTCCAATAATATACAAACCTTCTCTTTTCTTTATAAACCAAGATGTTAAATCATTATATTTTTCACCATCTATTATTAAACCATTAAAATCTGAAGGATTTCTCACTCTATATTTTTCATTTTCCAAATCTATTACAACTGTTTTTATGACTCCTGCTTCTTCTAACTTTTCTAATTCTTCCATTCTAGCTTTACTATTTTTTGCAATTTTACTATATTGCCATGTTTTTAAAATATATACGACAGCTCTTAAACTTATAAGAGTAATAGTTGCAAGTATTGCACTTAATATAATTATAGTATCATCACTCATAATATTTACTTCCTTATTTTTATATTTACTCGAATTATATCACAATAGAAATAAAAAAAACAGATTTATTAAAAAAATCTGTTTTTAAATGTATTTAAATATTTCATGCAGATGTGAGATTTACTTATTTTTTTGCTATAGTTAATTTATTTTTTAAATCATTTTCAATATTCACTAATTCGTCCTCAACTTCTTTTCTCTTTGTTCTGCCTTCTTCACTTATTTTTATTGTTTCTTCAATAGTTGTAATTAAATCATCATTAACTTTCTTAAGAGTTTCTATTTCAACAATGCCTTTTTCATTCTCTTTTGCAATTTCTATAGTATTAGTTTTTAACATTTCAGAATTTTTCTTTAATAACTCATTAGTTGTTTCTGTTACTTGCTTTTGTAAATCCAAAGCACCTTTTTGTTTTACAATACCTAACGCAAGAGCGATTTGGCTTTTCCATAGTGGAATCGTATTTAAAATTGATGATTGTATTTTATCTACTAAAGCTTTATTTCCAGATTGTAAAAATCTTATTTGTGGGGCAGTTTGTATTGCAACAGCTCTAGTTAGTTTTAAATCATGTACTTTTTTCTCAAATCTATCAATAAAGTCATTCATATCTGCAACTTTTTGTGCATCTAATGGATCATTTGTTTCTTTTGCCTTTGCTTCTAATTCTACTAAATCTTTTGTTTTTAATTCTTCTATTTTTTTGTTACCAGCTATAATGTATAAATCTAAATTATGAATACATTCTGTGTTCTTCTCAAATAGATTGTCAAACATAACAATATCTTTTAGTAATACCATTCTTTCTTTGTCAAGTTTCTCGGTTATTTCATCTATTTGATTTTCCATTTTTTGATATTTAGCTAAGAATTTTTTTGTTTTATCAACTAATTTACCTATAATAGGAATATTTTCTAATGGATCTTCTTTTATTAAACCATTAACATCTGTATCTTTCACTTTTACCATTAAATCTGATAATATATCTCCTACATAACCAGAATCTTTAGCTCTAACATCTTCTATCATTTTGTCAGAAAAACTAGCAATATCTGATTGAGCCCCAACGCCATATTGTATAACACCATTGGAATCTCCTGTTTTTACATTGCTCATAATTAAAGCTACTTGTTTTTTATCTTCTTCTGATAATTTGTCATAATCATATATTTTTTCCTCTGATAAGCTATTTTTTTGTTCTACTAATTCATTTTTATTAATTTCTTCCATTAATATATCCTCCTATTTTAATTTACTTTATACCGTCCATTATTTTTTGCATTGTATCTGGATTTGGCATCTGAATTACCGCATTTATATTTTCAGGAATTCCATAAAATCCTTCTACATTTGTATTTATTGTTCCATTTACACCTGTTCTAAAACCATGTTTGGTCCAAGCAATCTCTTGAATCTCTGGATCTTGCATTGCTTCAATAAGTCTTGCTCCTTTTTCATTTAATGCAATTAGTGGATGTGAACTCCAAACTGTTGGCTCTGGATATAAAACTGCCACTTGGTCTTTTACTGCATTCCAAGCATTAGGATTTTCTATAGCAAATTCTATCATTTGATTTTCGTAACCTGCAATCATTGGTTTAGCACCCATACCAGTTTTTAAATATTGTTCAAATAAATCACTAGAAGAATGTTCCATATATCCGATTTTACCAAAGAAATCTTTTAATTTAGGTAATATGCTATCTACAGTTGTAGAGTCAACAACTGTTTGATTATTCATAATATTGGCAACCAGCCCTGCAAACATATTTCCAGAATTAGATTTGTTTGGATCGGTAGATTGTATTGTAATATACCCATATAAATCGTTTATACCTATATCACTCCATTTTTTTCTTTCAGTAACTAAATTAATTAATTTAGTAGTATCTGCTATATAGTAAGAATTATCTTTTTGCTCTACTATACCATTTTGAATTAATGATTCTGCTAGTGGTTTCCAAGTATAGATTACAATAGGTGAATTAAACACAATTTCACTTTTATATAATTTATCACTTTTAGTCTGATTAAATAGTTCTAATGCAGTTTGGCTTGAAGGGAATAAATAATCTTTATCACTTGAATCTTGTTCTATCATTTCTATTGAACCTGCTTTTGTATATTCAACTGTTATTCCATACTTATCTTTTAATATTTTTTGAACTTCTTCATCTTCCATTAAACCAGTTTTTTCTCCACCTAGATATCCAGTTACAGTAATCTCATCAGGTTTATTTGAATTAATAAATTGAATTGCTATTATTGTTATAATTACAACTAATAATATTATTCCACCAATAATTTTTGATTTCATTATTTCACCTCCATTTAAAAGTCTTTCATATTTATACTATTATTTAACAAATCGATTTCTGTATCCAAATCTAAAGCATCATTTTGAAGCATTTTAGAAAATTGTTCTTCTAAAGACTTTTCTATTAAAGTTAATGATTTTTCAGTTTTATCCATAACTTCTTCAATTTCTTTTGTATGAACATTTTGAGTAGAAATATCATTATATGAATTTATAATTTTTAAAATTGCTTCTAAATAATATGTAAAAAATTTTTTATTCTGTCCAATTTTATTTGGATGCTTTTCTAAGTATTTTAATATTTTAGCTATTTGATTCACAATTAATGTGCATTTGGCCTTTATTTCTGGCTTAGTCAATTGATTTCTCAGCTTTGAAATTTTTTCATAATTTTCGTAGCCATTATCTAATAAATCCATATATTCTTTTTGCTTATTAGAATCCTTTATTCCAAGTAATACCAATTTATTATTAGGAGCAAATAATAATGAGCTCCCAATATAAATTAATAATGCTAATACCCCAGAAATAATAATCTCCATTTTTAGTACTGCAAATAGAACTATAAATATTATTATTCCAAGTAATGTATTTAAAATATCAAACCTAATAATATTTTTTCTATATATTAACATATTTTAGCCTTCCTTTTTTTAATTAATTATATCCTTTAGCTTCTTTAAATGCTTTTTCTAAATTTTCTTTTCCCTCAAATACTCTAGCATTAGAAAATTCTGCTAAATCTTGTAATTCATAATCGTCAGAATTACCAAATGTAATTGAGAATATTGGAATATCTAATCCAGTTGAATTCCATTTATCTATAACATTTTCTATTGATCCACCATTTGACCTACCATCTGACATTAATATAATTGAAGTTGTATAATCTTCTACATTATATCTTGATATTTCATCCATTGCAGTTATAAGTGGCGCATATATATTAGTACCGCCTTGTGGCTCCATATTTTCTATTTCATTCTGTAGATTTTCTAATGTTTTTGGGTTATTTCCTTCCGCTTTCCATACATCTAATATTGTATTATCAAATGGAATTACTATTGTTACATCCTTAGGACTTGCTTGTAACATGTAATTAGATGCTTTTTGTTGGTCTAATAACATACTCATCGCACTTCTTAAGCTTTCTACTCCATCACCTGACATACTTCCTGAATAATCTAAGCAATATACTGTAAGTGATGGTTTTCTAAGTTCTGTTTGGTACATATTTAACGCTTTTTGTATTACATCTGCAGATGGCATTTTCATTACATTCAATACTTTTTGTGTATCTATTCCCCAATCCGGATTAAATACATCTTGATTATTGTTTTCAAAATTTATTGCATACGAAGTTCTTCTTCCCAAATTTAATAATTCTGGTTTTATTTCGTCAGAAGTTAAATATTCTTGAAGTTTTAAAAATGCTTCTTCTTTTTTTGCATCTCCATTATCAATATATCCAAGAGGTGAATCTGCAATACCTAATCCATCTTTAGGATATATAACATATAATGGTTCTTTTCCCTGTGATACAAGCTCTTTATTTGTATCAATAATTACTGATTCATAATTTACCATTGCATCATAATCACTTTGTAAGAATAAATCTTTTAACCAATCAGAACTTCCAGATGAACGATTTACACCTGAAAGAATAGTTGTTAAATCATTTTTAAGATTTTCATTGTCTAAACTTTCTGAAGTAATTACTTCTGGATTATTTAAAAGTGCATATATAAAACCTAGATATGCAGTAGCTCCAGAATTTGATTGAGTTGCAGATGTCATCATAAAGCTTAATTCTTTGGTTTGAATTTTTTGTAAGATATCTTTTGTTGTAACATCTGTTCCAACAAAACCTAAATTTTCTGCAACACTTTTCTTTATTCCAAATACTACCGGTGTTGTAGTTATAGATTGTTGATGCTTCACTTTTAACCCAGTATCTCCCATGCTTATCCAAATACTATTTGCAGGAAATACAGCATCATATCCTGTCGCTCCATTTTGTAATTCTTGCATAATATCTACTGAGCCTTCATATGTCATATTTATATCTACATTATTTTCTTTTTCAAATTTTTCTAAGAGTGGTTCTAATATCCTATTTTCTGAACCTGATAAAATTTCTAATGTATCTTTGGTTTTTAATAGTTTTTTTCCACTTGTCAGAAAAAATACAAGAACTATTATTGCAATAACAAGTATGGTAGCTATTGCACTGATTCGAGCTTTCTTACTTTTTTCCATATACAATCCTCCTTAAAATTTAGTATACCCTTTTATATAATATAGCTTGATTTTTTCTTACATAGCTATTTATTAAGGCATTAAGTACAAACAATACTCCCGATAAGAATATTAGTAATACTGTAGTATTTCTAAAAACAAATATAGTTAACGCAAGTAAGATAATAACAATTACAGCATAAAAGAATTCATACATTACATTTACATTTTCCTTCATCATAGTATATTCGCTTGTCCACGTTATTTTTGGCGCGTTTAAATCTATCAATACCATTATCTTCTCTTCTAACAAGCATAATTCTATTAATACAACAAATAATGTTAAAACTAAAATAAAATTAAATTCTGGCATAAAAAGACCATAAAATGCTGTAATTATTATCGCTATTATTCCATTGGCTATTAGTCCTGGATATAATTTATATCTAAATTGATTATATAGACCAATAGGAATTGTTTTCATTAATTTAGCAGATTTTCCTTCTCTAGAAATTGCTGTAATTGAGGTAAAGTTCATTATGTATAATACTTGTGCAATACATACGCATATTACTACACCAATCGGTTTTAATATGTTTTGCTGTGCATCTGCTAAAAAGTCTAATCCAATACTTCTTGCAAAGGCAATTAATGCAAATACTGGTAATCCTACAAACACTACCGGAAATACTACAGGAAATATTATGCATTGCATACAAAATATAGGTGTTCTAATAATTTGTTTTAGTTCCTTTGACAAGTATGCTATCTTCGAATTTCTTGTTTTAAAATCTTCCGGTTTTAGTTTAACATCTATTATCCTGTCTTTTATCGAACCATTTATAGTTGCACCTATAGCACCTTTTAAGTATACTTTAGAAATCAGCCATGTCATTACATAGTAACAAATTATACTTTCTGCTGCAAAAATTACAATATTAATTAACCCACTTAATTCTTGATAATATAGTAAACTATTCATTATTGGTTTTAATATTACGAAATAGTCAGAAATCAATTCGATTAAACCATTAACTTGTAACATTCTTTCTGTAAAAATATCTGTAGAAAAACCTTCACCGGTAGAAAATAAACTAGTTATTATTCCTAAAATTACAAATATTATAAATACAGTTATATATTGCACTTGTGTTTTATTTTTTATTACATTTGTAAATCTCATAATTGTTGCTGTAATTAGTGAAGTCAGCACAATTGGTATTATTGGTAACAGTAACAATATTATCGCTGAATAAATATAAAATATATAATTTACGTTCATTATTATTCCATATACAATTATTGGTGAAGCTAATAACATTAGTTCCATTAAATACTCAGAAACAATCATGTTTTTAATCTTCGATCTAACTAATTGTAATGGTTTTATTGGCATTCGTAAAAATATTTTTAGATCCTTAGAAAAGTATAAATTATTTAAACTTTCAAAAACACTTCTAGAAAATAAAAATACTATCATTATAAGTAAAATAATATTTATAAATGCTGGTGCTTGGTCTACTTCTATAAGCTGATTTGTTAATCTATAACTTGCAAATGCCATTAATGATGAAATTGTTCCAAATATAATGACAAAAACAAAAGCTGATAAAATTTTTGCAGTAATATCTTTATTTACATTATCTCTTCTATAAGCATTTTTAAAAATAACTTTCGTTAATTCTTTCATATTTATATACCTATTCTTCTATAATTTTTAAAAATAATTCTTCCAAAGAACTGTTAGATTTCCATTTTTCTCTTAGTTCTTCACAAGTTCCAACAAATTTAATTTTTCCTTTATCTATTACTGCTATTTTGTCACATATTTTTTCTGCTACTTCTAAAACATGTGTAGAAAAGAATACTGTATTACCTTTATCACTATGTTCTCTCATTAATTCTTTTAATTGGAATGAAGCTTTAGGGTCTAATCCAGTCATTGGTTCATCTAAGATCCAATTTTTAGGATTATGCAATAACACTCCTATAATAACTATTTTTTGTTTCATTCCATGTGAGTATCCTTGGATTCTATCCTTTAATGAATTATATATTCCAAAGTCATTTGCAAGTTTTGATATTCTCTCATATCTTGTTTTTTGATCAACACCATATACATCACCAATAAAATTTAAATATTCTATACCTGTTAATTTTTCAAATGCATCTGGTGAATCTGGTACAAATCCAAATTCTTTTTTGGCTTTAATAGGTTCTTTTTCTATATTTATTCCATCTATTAGAATTTCGCCTTCATCTATATCCAATATGCCTGTAAGCATTTCCATTGTTGTTGTTTTACCAGCACCATTTGGTCCAATAAATCCGAAAATAATTCCATCTTCTATTTTTAAGTTTATATTTTCTACTACTTTCTTATTTTTCACATAAGCTTTACTTACATTTTTTAGTTCTATCATTTGTTTATTTCTCCATTTTATAAAATCCTATACATTTTTTATACCATAAAAGATACAAATTGTATAGGATTTTTATATAACATAATCAAATTTTCCAAATTACTTTGCCATCTTTAATTGTTTCCAAAATCTTTATATTTCGCAGTTCATCTTTTGCAACCTTTAATGGATTTTTGTCTACAATAATAAAATCTGCATTCTTTCCAGCTTTTAAACTTCCTTTTATTTCTTCTTCGCCATATTGATATGCAGCATTTATCGTAACAGTTTTTATGGCTTCTAATACAGAAATTTTTTCATCTTCTCCTAACACTTTACCATCTCTTGTTGTTCTATTTACAGCACACCAAATTGTTTCGAACATATCTGGTTCTATAACAGGTGTATCTTGATGAAAAGTAAATAATATATTTTTTTTTAGACTTGAACCTGCTGGACTAATATGTTCTGCACGTTTCATTCCTAAGTTTTTTATATGGATATCTCCAAAATAATATATATGGCTTATAAAGAATGAAGGTATTATATTATATTTTTTTACATCAGGTAATTGGTCTAATCCTAAGAGTTGTGCATGTATCATAACTGGTCTTTTTAATCCTGATACCTTTTTAATTGCATTTATATATTGTTCTGCTGCTTTATCACCATTACAATGAGCTAATATTTGCAAATTGCTTTCTTTGCTATTTTCTAATATTTCTTCTACATCTTCATCTTTCATTATTCTATATCCATAATATTCTGGTTCATTTGCATACGCTTCTCTTAACCATGCAGTCTTTGCCTGTGGCGAACCATCTAAAAATATTTTTATACCACCTATTTTAAAATTATTATTATATTTATTAATAAATTTACTATATTCTTTCTTTATTTCGACCACATTTCTATAATCCATGTATGCAACTACATCAAGAAATATTTCATGCTTATCTGCCAATAACTTGTATATTTTTGCTAATTCATTTGTTATAACACCTTCTTGCGCCATAGTTATTCCGTGTGATGAATATATTTCTTGTGCTTCTTTAAATGCATTTATAATTTCTTCTATTTTTGGAAGAGGTATCTTTTTAAGGGAATCAATAAATGCATTTTCTTCTAATAATCCTTTATCAAAAATAATTCTTCCACCTTCTGGGTCTGCTGTTGTTTTTGTTATGCCTAATTTTTCTAATGCCTCACTATTTGCAATACCATTATGTCTAGATTTATTTTCTATAATAACAGGCGTATCTGGAAATATTTCATCTAATTCTTGTTTAGTAATATGTTCTCTGTTCTTTAATATGTTATTATCATAACCATTTACTATAATCCACTCATTTGTTCTGTTTTCTTTTTTATATTTGTCTAAGCAATTCTTAATTTCTTCGATACTAGTTAACCCATCTATGGATATCTGCATTAAACTTTTAGCTAACGCAAATATATGGCTATGAGCATCTATAAATGATGGCATCAGTGTATTCCCTTTTAAATCTATTATCTCTGTATTAGCATCTGCTACTTCTAATATTTCAGCCTTAGAACCTGTTTTTATTATCTTGTCATTTTCCGTTGCAAGTGCTTCTATATTGTCATTCTCTAGAGTTATAAAATCCCCATTTATATAAATCTTTTTCATGTCTACCTCCATTTTATATTTTATATAATTATTTCCAGTTTAATGTAATTTAATAACATTATTTGAGATAAAAAATAGGATTATAGCATCATTGATATGCTACAACCCTATTATACGTTATGTTTTTCTTAAGCTTTCCCTTTCATGCTATTGTTAAAACGGAGAAACCGGAGGAATTACGCTTTCCTCCGGTTAACATTTTGTTATTGTAATACCATCACCACATCTGTCGGTGTATTGTAAAACATATAACCTCCACCTGTCTTTACGGGAATAATCAAAGTTTTGAAACGATGTTTTAATTCTACATATAGCATCATCGTATCCAAAATCTGCTTTTTTGCAACAAATCTTGTTTCTTCATCTTTAACATAATCCAGGTTAAATACATTTGAAAAATCAGGACGCTGAATTTTATCCCACGAATAGAACCATTGCTCTTTCATACCAATCAAATATAAAATTATTTTACCCTTTGGCTTTAAGAATTGCTTCATATTCATAATATTTGATATAGTTTCTTTCAAAGGTGTAAAATTATGCAAGTTGGACAAATAAATTACATCAAACATTTCTTTAGGAAAATCTGCTTTAAAAATATCATTTTCTGTTATATAAATTACTGCCTCTTTTAAAGCTTGCTTTGCCTTTGGCCAATATTCTCTTTCTATATACTTGAACAATAATTTTCTTTCCATATTTTCTAATATATACTGTTCATTAAGCAGATAGTTCAATCTAATTTCAATTGAACTTTTCTCCGAGAATATCTTTCTCCAAAACACACTTTCTTCTGATGATTCTGCTCTACTCAGTATTTTACTTGCAGTAATGCCTGAAAGAGCCTTTGTTGAAGTTCCGATTGCAAAATCATAAAATTCCTGATAATTATCCAAATTTATCATTGCTTGATATTTCAGCCAACATATAGGAAGTTGCAATGGATTAATATCTACAGCATATATGTTTTTTATTCCAAACAAAGCCATATCTATTGCATTATCAAGACTTCCCGCAACAGTTAATACTGTATCAGTTGGTCTTAATATCTCCCTAATATATTGTCCATTCTCATTCGACGACCATGCTGGTGCAATCGTAGTATATGGACTCCCATCTCTTACATCAAATGTAATATTTCTTTTACTGTTATAAAAAAGATTCCGCATTTGCATAGCAGTTTTAGTTGTATTGATTTTTAACATATTTTTCTCCCTTTCAACTAATTTTTTCCATCATTAATTATAGTATTTTTCATATATTATGTCAATTTATTCTAATTCTTTATATAAAATAAAAAAATTATCCATATTAAGCTTTTTTTACTTAATATGAATAATTATTTTTAAATATATTTACTAATTCATAATTAAACTTCGAATTAATCGCCTAAACAAATTCCAATATCTCTTGCTGTTTTTACTAAGTCATCATCCATAGTAACATATCTTACATTGCTTTCTGCTGTACCACCTTGAACAGCACCAATTTCTTTATTTTCTCCAACAACTACTTCTAATGGAACACAATCTAACTTTCCATTTTTAATAACTGTTAAAACTCCAAATTTTCCTTCCATTGCAAGTTCCATAGCTTTTGCACCATATTTTGTAGATAGCACTCTATCGTATGCTGTTGGTGTTCCACCTCTTTGCATATATCCTAAGATTGTACATCTAGAATCTAAACCAGTTAATTCTTTAAGTTGTTTTGCAACTCTATTTCCTTCTCCACCGAATTTTACGCTTATTCCGGCTTTATTATCTATACCTTCTGCTGCATGTGTTGTTTGTTCTGCATTTATTGGATGAGCTCCCTCTGATACAACAACAACGCTAAATCTTTTTCCGTTTTCTTTTCTTTTATTGATTGCAGCAGCAGCTTTATTTATATCATATGGAATCTCTGGTATTAAAGCAACATCTGCACCTCCGGAAATTGCTGATTCTAATGCAATCCATCCTGCAAATCTACCCATAACTTCTAGCACCATTATTCTGTCATGTGTTTCTGCAGTTGTGTGTAATCTATCTAAAGCTTCTGTTGCAACGTGAACAGCTGTATTATATCCAAATGTAACATCTGTACATGCAACATCATTATCTATTGTTTTTGGAACACCTATTGTGTTAATTCCTTTTAAATATAAATCTCTTGCAGATTTTTGTGTACTATCTCCACCCAACGTAAATACACAATCAAATCCTGCTTCTTTTACATTTCTTACACATTGGTCTGATAAATCTTCATAAGTAACTGTTCCATCTTCGTGCTCAACTTTGTAATGGAATACTATAGCATTTGTTGAAGAACCTATAATAGAACCTCCCTTTGTTAAAATACCAGAAGCTTTTTCGTTTCCATCTAGACGAATATAATTGTTATTTACAAGACCTCTGTATCCATCAATATAACCATAACATTCAATTCCATTTGTTTCACAAGTCTTTTTAATTGCTCTTATGACAGCATTAAAACCTGAAACATCTCCACCATTTGCTAAAATTGCTACTTTTTTAATCATTTAAAAAACCTCCCTAATTGATAAGTACAAACAAATCACTAACTAATATACAGTGATTTAATTTCCCAATAATCTTTCACTTGTTTCTTTTAAGTGTTCAAAATTAGTATGTCTTAAAACTTCATATGCTAAAATAGAAACAGCATTTGATAAATTTAAACATCTAATTCCATCTATCATTGGAATTCTCATAGTTTTATCAATATATTTTTTCATTATATCTTCTGGTAGCCCTTTTGTTTCTTTACCAAATAGCAAAAATACTTCATCCATATTTTCGTATTTAGGTTCATCATATCTGTGTGTACCTTTAGATGTAATAAAAAACATATTTGTTTGTGTAGGGTCATATTTTTTTAGAAATTCTGTAAAAGAAATATGCTTTTCTATTTCTAACTTGTCCCAGTAATCTAAACCAGCCCTCTTTAAATACCTATCTGATATTTGAAATCCTAATGGTTCTACTAAATGTAATTTAGCTCCTGTTGCTGCACAAGTTCTTACAATATTACCAGTATTTTGTGGTATTTCTGGTTCTACTAGTACAATGTTTAATTTCATTTATATGCCTCCTTACGCAAATTATATGATATCAATTATATTATTTTATTTCAAGAGTTTTTACTTAATTTACCAAAAAAATTAACAGGTTCTACCCTGTTAATTTTACTGAAGAATCCATAGTGCTGTTGGCACTATATAATACAAACCATTGATAGTTTCTACAACATACCACCCGATTGCTTCTAAGTCTTCGCGGTTTGATTTATATAGTGAACCTTTTGCGATTGGAAGATATAAAACGTTCTTCCACATCTCAGAATTTGAAAGTTTTTCCTTATTAGAAAGAATCGTTTCTTCTATTAACTTCCACTGAATTCTTCTTTTATTGCCAAGCATATTATGTCCTCCTTGTACTCTTTCTGGGAGTACCTTTGTCTTTTGTATACAAGCCTTAAGTTTATATTTATTCTTCCTTCCAATTTTTTGGAGTACTTACCATTACTGGCGATAAATATAATACTTGCAAAAAACACTTGTAATATATTAATTATACAACATTATGTAAAATACCGCAAATTACTTATTACTAATATGTATATTCTCTATCTCTGCATTCATCTCTCTTGCAATAATATTTTGTATCTGAGCTATTGTGTCCTGTTCTAATGTTTCTGCTTTTACTATTACATTTATACTTTTATCATTTACAAAAATAACTACATCACTAATTCCTTTTGTTTTTATTAAATTCTCACAAATCATAATACTATTCTGCGTATTATTAATCTTTGTTATCTCTTGTGTAGCTACAGTCTTTTGCTCCTCACTTACATTTTGATTATCTAATAAATTTTGATAACTTTCTATCATTTGTGAATACATTGTATCTCTGCCTAACCTAGAACTTGCAAAATAATCATCAGTTCTAGAAGAGGAACTACTGCTAGTTGCTACACTTACTTCATTTAAACTGTTAGAATCTATAACGTTATTACTAGAAACTAATTGTGCATCTCCAATACTAGATACCTCATTTTCTGAGACAATGTTGCTAGAAACAGGGGTTTCTTTCATACTATAACTTAAATATCCTGCTGACACTAGCATTAATGCTACAACAAATAAAATAATTTGATTACTTTTAATATTTTTTAAATTCATAATATTCTCTCCTTTTATTTATTTTGACATTTGGAAAACTTGTATTTTATGTGATGCAAGCCCAGTAGCTGCTGACACAGCCTGTATAATATTTTCCTTTACATTTGCATCTCCTGCACCTTCTGCAGTTATTATTGTTCCTTCAATTTTGGGCATAATAGTCTTTTGTGTAATTGGTGTTTTCTCTCCATTGTCTTCCTGAAATATTACATCTCTTTGAATATCATTTTCTGTTATAACTCTAGTACCACCAGATTCATCTTGTTCTTCTGTAGAAGTTTCCTTTCTATTCTCATTATACATTGCAACTATTTCTGTACTCTCAGAATAATTAACTAATACATCTACCTTTCCAACACCATTAATTTTTGCTAATATTCCTTCTAGTCTTTCTTCTAAACTATTATTGGTTGCTTGTGTCGTGTCTGCTACTGTAGTGTTGATTGCTGTATTATTATCTTTACTTGTTTCTTTTTTATTGTCGTCTGCCAAGATGGTATTAATTGCAATTACTGTTACTATTAATATAAGTATTCCAACTACTAAATTCTCTACTTTTTTCTTACCGGTTTTATTATCACTTTTAGTCATATTTTCCTTTAATTGTTGTATTTTTTCTTTTAACATTCATACCACCTCCTTACTTTCCATTTATATAAATTTTTTCTTTTTCTATTTCATATTTTTCCGCCAATACTTCTTTTAATTTCTTAATTTCACCTGCTGATAATGTAACTTCCTCTACATTAGATTCTTCTGTACTTTTTCCAATTTCTACTTTATTTACCTTCTTAATTTCTTCTTCATTTGGCTTTTTAGTTACTTCTATATCTATCTTGTATATTTTCGCTTCTTCGTTTTCTACATTTATATCTGCAGTTATATTAATCTTTTTGCTTTCATATCCTTCTTTATCTAATTCTGTTTTTATATCAGTCTTTATAGTATTTAAATACAAATTTTCTATGCTTTGATTATTAATGCTTGTAATTTCATTTGCTCCTTGTACAGAATTTGAATTAAATAAATCTTCATATTTACTAACATCAAGTTCAAAATTATTACCAGTAACTTTTGTAATTATTGGAGATATTATTGTAAACGTAATATATACTCCCATAACAATTTTTATGTATTTCTTATTTCTTCCTTCTGGCACAATCATTTCTAAAATAGTTACAATTATAACTGCAAGAATAATTCCTTGTGCCCAACTATTAAACCATGAAATCATTTTAATACCTACCTATACATTAGTCCCGTATTAGAAATATTAACAACTAAAGTTATTCCGATTATAAGCATTACACTTATAGAGCATACTATAGCAAGCAAAATCTTAAATGTATCTGCCATTTGAGATATTAAAGATACAATTTTTGAATCTGCTATTGGCTCGCATAAGGCAGCTGTAAGATGATATATTATAGTTATAATTGCCAGTTTTAATATTGGAGTTATACATATTGCAATTACCACAATAACACCAACTATTCCTATAGCATTTTTTAAAATTGCTGAACACCCTATAACTGTATCAACAGCATCTCCTAGTACTTTACCTACAACAGGAATAAAACTAGATACTGCGGCTTTTGCTGTTTTAGCAGTTATACCATCTACACTACTACCTAAAGTGCCTTCTATTGATAAAACTCCTACAAATATTGTAAGTAATATTCCTATTACCCAAACTGAACTTGATTTTAAAAATTTTGATAATTTATCTATTTGAATTCTATCTGATATTTTTGAAACAATTGCAAGTGCTGTACCTACTAAAATTATTGGTATGATTATTGATTGAAATATATTTGAAATTAAATTTATTATAAATAATATTATTGGCTGTACTAAATTTACTGACACAGCACTTCCAGATGCAAGCATTAATGTCATTAGAAGAGGAAATAATAATTGTATAAAAGAAATCATGTTTCCTACTGCTTCTTTTGTAAGTGTTATAATACTTGAAAAATTAGTCATTATTACTGTTGCAATTAAAATATATTGTACATAATATGTAATTTGTGCCACACTTTTATTATTTAGATTATCACTTATACTTTTTAGCACACTATGTATTAAAACAATTATTAATATACTTCCCATCACTTTTAAGGATTCTTTAATTTCTGTGCCGAGAAGAGGAAAAATATTTTTCAATAATTGATTAGTATCTAATTCTCCTTTTATAGCATTATTTAATAACTCTTGTATATCAATATCTTTAAGAATATCATTGGAATATTTGTTGGCTTCATCTATAAAATTCGAAATATTAAATGAATCCATTTGTGAATTTATAACTTCATCTTCTGTATCTGCTATAGAAATACTTGTACTAAAAATACAAATTAGAATAGCAAATATCGTAATTAGTTTTTTCATTTTCAAACTCCTTTAAGGTAGAATTTGTACAACAGATTCTACTAATGAAGATAGTATTGGAATAGAAAGTGAAATTATTATAACTTTTCCGCCCAAATCAACTTTATTAGCCAAAGCAGACTCTCCTAAATCCATACATATTTGAAGTGCAAATTCTGCTAAAAAAGCTATTCCTGTAATTTTTAGAAGTATTTTTATAAAATCACTATTTAAATTTGCTTTAGTAGTTAATTCATTTATTAAATTAATTATTCCAGAGAGCTGGTCAAAAACCATAAAAAAGATAATTATGCCAGCAATAATAGAAACATAAATAGCAAATTCTGGTTTATACTGTTTTATTAAAGTTATTATAATTACTGCAACTATAGCAATTCCCACTATTTTTACAATATCCATATTAGCTCCTTTAGGGATTTTATAGGGATTTTTGGACGGTCCTTTTTACCTTTTTTGTATAGAATAGAGTTTTAAGGATCGTCCCTAGTTCCCTACTATTTTTCTATAAGTTAAACATTGTTCTTACATTACTAAATAATGAGCTTATTTCTTTTATTACCATTGTTAATACTATTATTAGACCTGCCAATGTTGTCATCATAGCTTGATCTTCTCTCCCTGCTCGTACTAAAACTTGGTATAAAACTGCTACCAAAATTCCTATTGCTGCTATTTTAAATAATAAATTTATATCCATATTGCTCTCCCCTTATATAAAGATAATCATTATAGCAAGTCCAACTGTTGCTCCTAATGTTTTATATAATTTGGTATTTTTATTTTGTAAATTTGTTGCTTCTATAATTTGTTCATCTACTAATTTGGTTGTTAATTCTATTTGCATAAGTTGTCCTTCTAAATCTGTTTTTCCTAGTAACTTTGATAATCCTTTAATAATATTTATATCTTCATTTGTAAAGTTATTATTACTTTCATCAATTGCTTTTTCCCATGCCTGTCCTGCGTTTAAAGTTTCCATAAATGTATGTGCTTTAATAAAAATATTAGCCATATTTTCATTTAAATCTTTTGATATTTCTTTAAATAACTCCGGTAATGGTTCATATGTATATCTCATTTTTGTTATTGCCAGATTTAAAGCTTTTTTTATCTCTTGCAAATCAATTACTCTTAATTTATATTTATTTGCTTTCATTATTCCTAGAGCTGTACACATTCCCATTACTAGTGTTAAAAGTATAATTTTAACAAATTCCATTTTATCTTCCCCTATTATATATATTCATTAATTACCATTTTAGAACTAATAATTTAAATTGTTACATATTCATTATTTATTTTGTCTAGTGCATATACTGTTTTCACTTTTCCTTTAATTGTTTTATCTAAAAAAATTATTCTTTCAAATATATGTTTGTTTATTATTTTAGATATCGCTGGATTTAACTGTAATTCTTTTAAATTTCCACCATGTGCAGTGAAAATCCCTTTAATTCCAGAGCAAACTGCATAATTTATAGCTTCTACATCCTCATCTTTTCCTATTTCGTCCGCAACAATTATTTCTGGTGACATTGACCTAATTAATAGTTTCATTCCAATACTTTTATCTACATTGTCCATAACGTCTGTTCTAACTCCTATATCATTCTGAGGCACTCCTTTATATACTGCTGCAATTTCTCCTCTTTCATCTACTAAACTTATTGTTTTACCTTTAAAATTAATTTGTTCTATTCCATCACTAAGTCTTCTAACAACGTCTCTTAAGATTGTAGTTTTACCAGCTCCTGGTGAGGATGCAATTAAAGTATTATATATGCTGTTTTCTTCCATATTAATTAAGTATCTTAAAATTTCATTACTAGCACCAATTATTTGTCTGGCTATTCTAAAATTAAGGTTTGAAATATAATTTATATTGCTTATTTTTCCATCTGTTTGTACTACACTTCCAGATATTCCTATTCTATGTCCTCCTTTTATAGTTACAAATCCGTTGCAAATCTGGTTTTGATATGTATATATTGAATTGTCACAAATATGTTGAAGTGTTTCTAATATTTCATTTATTGAAACCGTTGTTTTTAATATTTCTTCTCCTTTGGAATGTTTTATTATTATTGGTCTTTCTGTTCTTAATCTAATTTCTTCTATAACATAATTTGTTTGTTTAAAAACTTCTTCTAGACTAGTACTTATTCTTCTTGGAAAATATCTTAAAATCTCGTTATATGTCATTTTCTTGTCCTTTCCATATTTATCTTTTCATATTCTTAAAATTTAATAATAGAACATGAAAAAAGCACATATATTAAATATATATGTGCTTAGTCTTGAATTTATTACAATTTTTTAATTATTCTTGTTCCCAGTTATGGTAAACATTCATAACATCGTCTAAATCCTCTAAATTATCTATTAATCTTTGCATCTTTTCTCCATCTGCTTCACTTAAAGAAACATATGTAGTTGGAACCATTTGTACTTCTGCTTCTACAAATTCTAATCCAGCTTCTTCTAGTGCATCTCTTACACTTGAGAAATCAGAAGGATCTGTTGTTATTTCATAACAATTTTCATCTGAAGAAAAATCTTCTGCACCAGCATCTAATGCTAGCATCATTAAATCATCTTCTTCCATGTTTGTGCTTTCTTTATCTATAACAATAATTCCTTTTTTGTTAAATAAATATGATACGCAACCTGTTGTTCCTAAATTTCCACCAGCTTTATCAAATACGTGTCTTACATCTGCTGCTGTTCTATTTCTATTATCTGTACTAGCTTCTACTATAACTGCAACACCATTTGTTCCATATCCTTCGTATGTAATTTCTTCGTAATTTGAAGTATCTGTTGCTCCAGAAGCTTTTTTAATAGCATTATTTATTGTATCATTAGGCATGTTATTTGCCTTACATTTTGAAATTACATCTTTTAATTTGGAATTACCTGCCGGGTCAGGTCCACCTTGTTTTACTGCGATTAATATTTCTCTTCCTAATTTTGTAAATATTTTTCCTCTTGCTGCATCAGCTTTTCCTTTTTTGGCTTGTATATTATGCCATTTACTGTGTCC
>CAMMLJ010000017.1 GCA_946497695.1 uncultured Clostridium sp.
TTTCCTTATATTTCTATATTTTTTATTGCGAAAAATTTTTACTCTTTTTTACTGTTTAAACAACTAAAATATAGTATAATAATTATGTTAATCGTTGGGAGGACTACTTATGTACTTTATGAATTTTAAATACGCTATTGATAAAGCTGAAGGAATGGTAGCTGATATTAAACCATTTAAATATAAAGAAATAAATACAGATATTGATAGAATATATAGATTTGTTCAAAGAGAAAAAACTAACAATCCAAATATGGGAGATTTTAGCATCTATAATTTATTAAACACTTATAATTCAAGACTAAAAACAGTTTCTTTTTATAATGAACATACATTAAATCAAGTAACTGCATATAATGCTTGTCTTTATTTATTAAAAAATCCTAAAAAATATAATGAAATCACAGACTACATAGAAAAAAATAATTTATCCTCTGATAAGGACTTCTTTATGCATACAAATAGTTTTGACGAAAATTTAACTAATTTATTATTATTTATGAGACATCTATATCCAAAAGTAGAATCAGAAATAAGAAAAAATTATGGACCGATATTTGATAGCATATTAGATTTAGATAAATCTAGACAAGAAAAATACAGTATGGCAGAAAAAATGTTAGCACGTTTGCCATTAATACAAAGAAAACGTTATCTTGATGCATTCAAATTACTTCTTGATGGAATGCCAGCATATATGAGGACATATCTAGATTATACTGAATCAAGTATTCGAGAAGATTTAATACAGTCAAATACAGAATTAGTTAGTTTGTTTGATTCAATGGGCTATTTAGATGAATGGATAGAAACTGCCAACAATCAGTTTGATGAAATTGGTCTTTCAGAATTAAAACAAGATAAAAATGCTATAAAGACAGGCTTATCTCCAGAGATTCAGAAAACTTTAAGTACAGTTGATTTATTAGGAATCAATATAATGTATACAAATAGAGCTCTACATATATTAAATTCATATTCTAGAGCAATGTATGCAATTTCAGAATTTAATTTAGAACCTCTTCTATTAAATGGTTCCGAAGCTCCACAAATAGAAACTGAAGATTTAAAAAATGTTCTTCTAAAAATGGAACTATTCTATTATCCAACAGAAGCCTATTATACAGAAAATGAAACTAAAATAGAAGAATTAACTCGCAGTGGTGAATTAATATTAGATGATGATAATTTAGACAGAAGGTATTATTCTATGAAACCTCTTGAAACCGAACTAAGAAAGTCATATGGTAAAGAATATACATCATATTTTTCAAAATTGTTACAAGGTTCAAAAAATGATGTTGGCGAAGATATGGTAAAATATTCTCAATTTGCAAATGCTATACATCGTTTAAAATCTTCTAAAAATCGTATTGCATTATCTCTATATAGTTTTTTAGAACTAAGTGATAATCAGAAAAGAAATTATGGAATTGTAGTAGATAGTTTTTCAAAAGATGGTACATTTGGTGAGTTAAAACACTTCGTAGATTTTGCAGTAGATATAAACTCTATGTTTCCAGTAAATGTTCATCTTCCACAAAATATATTTGCTGATTTTGCAAAAGAGTATTTTAAGACTCCTATCGTTCCTATTTATGCTGGTTCTGATGATTGGAATGTAGCAGATGAAAAAAGAGTAAAATCACATGTAATGGTTCCATGGAATAAGAAAACTAGAAAAACAATTAAACAATTATCTAAGAGTAATAATGCTTATAGTCAAAAAATAGTTGATCATTTCAGATTTTTATCTGATGAAAACTGTGTACCAATACATTTTAAAAAGACACCAAAAGATAAACAAATTCATAAAAAATATATTAATTTAGATACGAATTCTATCCTAGAAAGAACAAAAGAAGGAATATTTATAAAAGTATTACCACAAGGTCAAGGAGATGATGAACGCTTTGATAGATAATAAATTGTTAAAAGAAAATTTCAAACGTAAAAATTACATCTATTGTATAAATTCACTTCAAAACGAGATAAAACAAAAATTAGTTGAAAGAGTAAAAATATTTAACCCAGAATATAAATATTGTAACTTATTAGATTTAAAGACAAATTGCTATAGATATTTAAATGATAAAGAAAAATTGTATGTTACTTTATTGTGCAGATATTCTGAAGATGAATATCCTCCAACACGTGAATTAAATACTTTATTAGATATTTATTCTTCATATAAATAATATATTTTTAGATAAAACAAGCTACTAGTTAATTTTATCTAGTAGCTTGTTTTTATTATGATATTTCATCCATTATATCTTGTTTTGTTCTTAATCCTATCATTGTAGCTCTTACTTCTCCATTTTTAAAATAAATTAATGTTGGGATACTCTCTACATCATATTTTATGGCTAATTCTGATGCTTCATCTACATTTACTTTACAAACCTTTAATTCTAAGTTTTCTTCTGATATTTCATCAACTATTGGTCCCATCATTCTACATGGTCCACACCATGGAGCCCAAAAATCAACTAATACTGGTAATTCTGATTTTAAAACCTCCTCTTCAAAATTTTCTTCTGATATTTCAATTACTTTACTCATAATTAAAACCTCCTTATATATTTTTTAATTGCTTAGCAATACTTAAACCACATTTAGCACCTTCATATATTGCCTTACATATTTGAAGTAAGCCACCTGTACAGTCTCCTGCTGCATAAATACCAGGTACATTAGTTTCCATATTTTCATTTACTACAATATCGTTATTTTTAACTATAATACCCAGTTTTTTTGCAAAATCGCTACTTGATGCTATTCCCTCTGCTATAAATATTCCATCAACAGGTATACTCCTTTTATCTTCTAAAACAATACTTTCTACTTTTTTCTCTCCTCTTATAGAATCTATTTTACCTTCTATAACATTTTGTATCTCTATTGACCTGTTTTCTGGTAGCTTATTACCATTTGTAAATATACTTACATTTTCTGTTACACCTTTCAAAACCTCAGCTTCGTGAAGTGCATATTCCCCACTACCTATTACTGCAATATTTTTATTTTTAAAGAAAAAACCATCACATATTGCACAATAGCTTATTCCTTTGCCTTCGAATTCTTTTCCTCCAGCTATATTAGAACTTTTTCTGCTCTTTCCTGTTGCAAGAACAATTGTTTTTGTTTCATACTCACTATTTACAGTCTTAACAATATATGTTCCATTACCATATTCTATATCTAAAACTTCATCATTTTTTATTTCTATATTTTGTTCTTCTGCTTGCTTTATTCCTCTTCTAAAAAGTTCTTCACCAGATATTGGTTGCTCGAATCCATAGTAATTTTCGATAGTTTTAGCTTTTTTTAAAGCTGTTTCATTTTTTCCTATTACTAAACATTTTAAGTTTGACCTACTTATATAAATTGCTGCAGAAATTCCTGCTGGTCCTTTACCAATTATTATACAATCATACATAAATATTCTCCTAGTCTGCTAAAGTTCCCATTGGATCCCATGGTTCTAATTCCATATAATATTTATTTTCATTATATGCTTCTTGTTCTTCTGGTTTTAAATGTTTTTTATTAATTACAACTTGATATACATATGAATTAAACCACTCATCTGTTAAAAGATAAATTCCTTTATTACCTGAAGTGTCTCCCCATGAATTCTCTACTTTCCAACGGTTACCCTTCCAATTTTCATCTAAATTAACTCCTAAAAACATCATAGCATGTGTCATTGAGCTCTCTCTATATTCAAGTTTTGTAGCTTTATCCATTGTATCTTTTATATTTATTATATCTTTAATATTATACAAATTGCGAGATAATATTCCTAACTCTCTTGAAGATTCTTGTCCAACATCACTTCCGAAAAAAACTGGAACTCCTTCTGAAAGTTGAGCAATTGCCATTTCTTTTAATCTTTCTATTGGTAAATTTAAATATGTAATTCTATTACCATCTGCAACATTACCAATATAATTTACTGTATACATCTTATAAAATGGTCTATCCTCATTTGGCGCATTAATTATGCTAATATAATCATCTAAATTTAAATCCTTAATATATTTATCATAAAATTCTGTTGGTGTTATAGCAGAATCTCTGTGAAATGCATCATTTTTATCAGTATATTCAAAATCAAATTTTTCTGGTGGTCTACCAAATGCAGTACATAAAATTGCATAAATATTTTCTAACATATCTAGTTTTTGATTTTCTATTTCTTCTAGGTTCTTTTTCTTTTTATAACATGTTCTTAATTCATATGCATACATTCTAAGTACACGTTTTAAAATTTTATTTATTTCTGAAGTATTTGAAGAACTATAAGTTTCTGGCATAGCACTTTTTGGTACAATTCCATATTTTTTTATAATACTTAAAAACATATCCCATTGTCCACCGTCATTTATAGGTGTATCTAAGAAAAATGTTACATGTCTATCTGTTGTTGGTCTGTCTATAGTTTCTATTATATTATTTAAGAAATAGTTGCATTTTTCTAATTTATCATAAAATGCGATATAATTTTGTGATAATTCTATCGTTTTTATATTTAATTTTTTAATTAAGAAATATCTAAGAAAATTAGTAGATGCAAAAATCCAACATCTTCCACTTTGTTTTTGATTTGTTATATCTCCTTGTTTTAAATTTACAGAGAATTCATATCTTGCATTTCTTATTTCATCATAATTTTCGCAAGATTTAAAAAATCCATTTTTTGTAACTGCATTAGTAATTACTTTATTCTCGCTTTGATTAAAACTTCTTTCGTATTTTTTTAATTTGTCTTTTGAAATATTTTTCATATGTATCCTCCCTTTATTATTAATTTTACTTTAGTATATAAGCTGCTCACATATTTTGAGCAGCTTTTGTTGGTAAATGTTAGGGATTTTGGGGACGTTCCTTAAATCCCTATTTTAATTTAAATAATTAATTCATTGTGCAATTGCTCTAATATATTGTCACCTAATTTGTCTTTAAATATTATTCTAATTATTGATTCATTTGTTTGAATATTTAATACTTCTAATGCATTTGTATCTAGTATTTGCATAGTTCTTGTTATAATATCTGAATCATTCATTATTCCATATCCAATAATTGATATTTTACTTATATTTTTATAAGAACAATCTAATTTAGGATATTCGCTTGTTATTACATTTTCAAATTTATTAAATTCTGCTGATTTAATAGTGAACTGAATCTCTAAATTTGATGTACTTTTATTTATAATGTTATTAATAAATATGTTGTTGTCTAGTAATTTTCTATATATACGATTAATCATTCTAGGTGTATATACTTCTTGTTTTGCAGTAACTAAAATTATATTGTCATTTTTTACAATACTTTTTACTTTTGTATCTTCTATTTTGTCATTTATTACACTTCCTGGTCTGTTATTAAATGTTGATTTTGTAATTATAGGTATATTAAATCTTTTTCCAATTTCTACACATCTATTATGCAAAACTTTTGCTCCTTCATTTGAAATGTCTTGCATTTCTTCATAAGAAAGCTCTGATATCTTTTTTGCATCTTGAATTTTGTTTGGATCAGTAGAATATACCCCATCAACATCTGAAAAAATATAGCATTTATTTGCTTTTAATGCTGCAGCTACTGCTACTGCTGTGGTATCAGAACCACCTCTTCCAAAAGTTGTTATATCTCCTTTTTCGTTTATACCTTGGAAACCTGCTATAATAACAATCTTTCTTTCTGCTAATTCTTTTTCTATTCTTGTTGTATCTATACTTTCTACAACTGCTGATTGATTTGTTTCGCTTGTAAATATTCCAGCTTGCCAGCCTGTAAGTGAAATTGCTGGATATCCTAATCTATTAAGTAAAATGCTTAATTTAGCCATTGATATTTGTTCGCCGCTACTTAGCAAAGTATCTAATTCTCTTTCATTTGGAACATTACTTAATTCATGTGCTTCTCTTAATAGATTATCTGTAGTTTTTCCTTGAGCAGATACTACAACTACTACATTGTTTTCCTTGTAAAATTCTTTAATTTTTTCAGCTACAATATTTAATTTAATATTGTCTGAAACTGAACTCCCTCCAAATTTTAATACTATTGTGTCCATATCTGACAACCTCTTTTTTATAATGTAAGAAGCAAATTTAATTAAATATCACTTCTATATAATATATGAAAATAAATACTTTTTCGTAACTTTATAAATTGTTACAAATATTTATTTTATATAACTTATCAAATTATATCATAAAATGTTTTATATTGTATTTTATCTATTAAATTTTTTTAAATATTCTTCTATAAAATCGTCAATTAGTCCATCCATAACTGCTTGTACATTTCCTACTTCGTAATTTGTTCTATGGTCTTTTACTAATGTATATGGGCAAAATATGTATGATCTAATTTGACTGCCCCATGCAATATCTTTTTGTTCTCCCTTTAAATCTGATATATTTTTTTGTCTTTCTTTTTCTTTTAAGTCAAATAGTTTAGATTTTAGCATCTTCATTGCTGTTTCTCTATTTTGTATTTGAGAACGTTCTGATTGACAAGCTACAACTGTATTTGTAGGTATATGTGTTATTCTTACCGCAGAAGAGGTTTTATTTATATGCTGTCCTCCTGCTCCTGATGCTCTGTAAGTATCTATTCTTAAATCATCTGGGTTTATTTCTACATCTATATCATCTTCAATTTCTGGTAATACTTCTACAGAAGCAAAAGATGTATGTCTCCTTCCACCACTATCAAATGGTGAAATTCTTACTAATCTATGTACTCCCATCTCACCTTTTAAATACCCATATGCATATTCACCTTGAACTAAAAATGTAACACTTTTTATACCAGCTTCATCACCTTCTAGATAATCAAGTTCCTTTACAACAAAATTATGTTTTTCTGCCCATCTAGTATACATTCTGTATAACATTTCTACCCAATCTTGTGATTCTGTACCACCTGCTCCTGGATGCATAGATATTATTGCATTATTAACATCGTATTTGCCTGACAATAAAGTTTTAATTTCTAATTCTTCAATATCTTTTTTTATATTTTTGGTATCTTCTAATAATTCTTTTATAAGTTCTTGATCCTCTTCTAAAGCTAATAAATTATTCATTTCGATTAAATTTTTTAAACTTGTATCTATTTTAGTATATGAATTGATCTTATCTTTTAGAATTTTAATTTCTTGTAAAATTTTGCTATTGTCGCTACTCCAAAATTCTTGTTTTAATGTTTCTTTTTCCAATTCTTCTAATCTACTTTTTAAATTATCTACTTCAAAGAGATTCACCGATTTCTTTAAGTTTTTCTGATAATGTTTGAAGCTCTTTTTGATTTTCTTCTAGTTCTATCATATCTTCACTCCAATCTTTTCTTTGTGGCACAATCTTATCATAGGTATATCTTTTTTTCAAGTAGGTATTGGGACGTTTGGGATTAGGGATTTGGGGACGTTCTTTTTTTCCCTTTTTAATAATTTAAAAAATAGTAGCTCATCATAGATATGACGAACTACTATTAATTTATATATAGGGATTCTAGGAACGTCCCCAAATCCCTCGAGGAGAGTTCCTAAATCCCGGTACATTAATTTTGATTTATTTTGTTCCAAATATTCTATCCCCTGCATCACCTAGACCTGGTAATATATAACCATGCTCATTTAATTTTTCATCTATTGCTGCAGTATATAATTCTACATCTGGATATTCTTCATTTAGTCTTTTTATTCCTTCTGGGGCAGATATAATTGACAAGAATTTAATCTTCTTTACTCCATCCTCTTTTAAGCATTTTATTGTATCCGCTGCAGATCCTCCTGTTGCAAGCATTGGATCTAAAATTAGTACTTCTCTATTGCTAATATCCTTTGGCATTTTATAATAATATTTTACTGGCTCTAAAGTTTCCTCATTTCTATATAGTCCAATGTGACCTATTTTAGCATTAGGTATTACTTGTAATAACCCATCTAACATTCCTGTTCCTGCTCTTAATATTGGTACAAATGCATAATTATCTTCTTTTAAAACTTTAGCTTTTGTTTTACATAGAGGGGTTTCTATTTCGACCTCTTCTAGCTTTGCATCTTTCATTGCTTCATAACACAAGAAAATTGCAATTTCTGTTATTATTTCTCTAAATTCTTTTGTTCCCGTATTTTTATTTCTTATAATTGATAATTTATGTTCTATTATTGGATTGTTTAATACATTTATATTCATTTTCTTTCCCTCAATCTTTGTTTCTGAAATTGTTTCTGCTATAACTTTCGTATTATCATTTTTTTCTTCGTTTTCTATCTCTTCTTCATTCTTTTCTTCTGAATTTTTTGTGGTTAGCTCTTTAGTTTCTTCTGGTTGTTTTGGTTCTTCAGTATTTACTTTCTCATCTGGTAATAAAAGATTTAATAAAATTCCTACTATTGCAGCTAAGCTCATTCCAGAAATTGTAACAGATAAATCACCAGATACTATTGATATTGCAGCTCCTCCTAATCCTAAAACAAGCATTGTTGATGCTACAACTATATTCTTTGGTTTTCCAAAATCAATATGATTTTCTATTAAAACTTTTAAACCATTAACAGAGATAAAACCATAAAGAAGTAATGAAACCCCACCCAATACTGGATTTGGTATTGTAGAAATAAGTGCTGTAAATTTACCAAGGAATGCTAAACATATTGCTATTATTGCAGCTAATCCTATTACCCAAACTGATGCGACTTTTGTCATTCCTACTACAGAAGTATTTTCACCATATGTTGTATTAGCAGGACCTCCAAGCATACCGGCTACAAATGTTGCAATACCATCTCCAAGCAATGTCCTATCTAATCCTGGATTTTTAAGTAAATCTTTTCCTATTATTGAGCTTAAAGCTGTATGGTCTCCAATATGTTCTGCCATTGTAACTAATGCTATTGGTGCTATAGTAAGTAAAGCTGAAAAGTTTGGTGCATAATTTACAAATGGTAATATAAAATTTGGTATACTAAAGAATGCTGCTTCTGCTACTGGTGTAAAATCTACTAATCCTAAACAGATAGATGCTATATATCCTACTACTATACCTATTAGGAAAGGAACTATCTTCAAGAATCCTTTTCCTCTAACCATAACAATAGCTGTAGTTAAAAATGTTATTAGTGCTACTATTACACCTTTCCACTCTATTTGTGTATCTGTTCCTAAACCAATTTGAGATATTGCATTAGGAGCTAAACCTAATCCAATTATCATTATCATTGGTCCTATAACTACATGTGGTAGTAACTTATGTATCCAATCTTTTCCTATGAAGTGAATTAATGTAGCAAATATTACATAAATAAGACCTACTACCATAATTCCTGTCATTGCACCAGAGACTCCTCCTTTTAAATATGCTGCTGCAAGCGGTGCAATAAAAGCAAATGAGCTTCCTAAATATACTGGCGATCTTCCTTTTGTACACAGTATATAAATTAAAGTTCCTATACCTGATGTAGCTAATGCTACTGGTATTGTTAATACCTCTGTCCCTGCTGAACTATTTACTAATATTGGTACTAATATTGTTGCACCAAACATTGCAAAAACATGCTGTATTGCTAAAATAATCCATTTCCCTATTGTTGGTTTTTCGTTTACATCTAGCAGTAATTTTGTTTCATCCATTTAAAGATACCCCCTCTTTCTTTATATATAGCTTTGCTTAATTAATAAATTATTTTCGTAAAAACTTATTAATTAGGCAAAAAAAATACTAATTCATAAATGAATTAGTAACACATGGATAAATATTTTGTTGGGTTGCTAAAAAAAGCAAATTTTGCCTTTAATTTTTCTGCTATATTTAATTTTGTTTCTTCTACAAATTTTTGCATTTTTTCACACCCTTTGACATACTATATATCAATAAATAAAAAATTACAATAGTTATTTTAAATTTTGTTTATAGAATACCATTTAAATTTTCAAAAAATATTCTTTTGCTTTATTAATAGCCTCTTCTAACTCTCCATTCTTTTTCATTCTATGATCTGCACCTTTAATTTCATATAAAGTAATATTGTTTTTATCTAATTCTATTAATTCCTTTGTATCTTTTATAGGTGCTACATCATCTTCTGTTCCTTGAATTATAAACATCTTTTGATTATTTTGATATATCTCTAATATTTTATTTGATTTTAGTTCTTCATAAAAATCATATGATATATTCATAATTCTTCTAAACCCTAATTTTGTAAATCTGTTTCTTTTAAAATCCTCGAATGGCTCTCTTAATAAAGTATTTTTTAGAATTTCATCCATCTTAATTGCAGGAGCTCTAAGAACAATTTTATTATATTTTGTTCCATTTTTTATGATCTTTAATAAAGTTATGTAAGCACCAAAGCTAGTTGCAAATATATTTATTTTTATATCTTTACCAAAATTATCTTTTATATATTGTTCTATTGTTTCTATATCATTTATGCAATTATCTATTGTTAATTTATCAGCTTCTACTTCGCTTGTACCATGACTTGGAAAATCAAAACAAATAACTATAAAATTCTCTTTAACCATCTTATCTGCCAAAAGTCTTATAGCACTACTGTCTTTATCTCCTCCAAAACCATGTACTGCAATAATTATCTCTTTTATATTTTCTGTTGGTAAATATGTTCTTACAGATATATTATATCCATTAAAGCTTTTTATTTTAAATTCCTTTATTTTCATTTAATACTCCTATTTAAATATTCTTGTATGAATTCTCTAGTTGGTGTATATAAATTAGTTGGCAAATTATCTAAGCTAAACCATTTCCATTGATCATGCTTATTAGGTTCTAAGTTAATTAATTCTCCACTAAATTTATTAGCAATTAATTGTATTGTAATATAATGTTTACCTGGCTGTATATCGTCAACTACATTAAATACTTCTAAATCTGATATATCTAAATTAGTTTCTTCTTTAGTTTCCCTAATTGCTCCTTCTAATATTGTTTCATTATATTCTTGTTTTCCTCCTGGAAATGTCCAACTTCCAGGTTCGTAAATTCCACCTGTATCTCCATATTTTTCAGAGCGGTGACCTAATAAAACTTTATCTCCATCTTTTAACATTATTCCTAGACCTACCTTAATTACTTTATCCATGAAATCACCTCATTTAGTATTTTTACAATTTTATAAGAAAATTAATAAATATACAATATTTATTTTACCCTTTTATTCTTTCTTTTGCTCCTATTTTCTCAATAAATAAACCTATAATTGATCTTTTAGTATTTTCATCATATTCATTTATATCTTTTCTCCTATAAATAGATAGTATAAGTGCTATACTTAGTAAATTTACTATCAAATATACTCCACCATATGTTACAAAAGGTAAGTCTACATTTGCCTGAATTCCTAAGTTTACATTCATAAGGACAGTAGCTAGAGATTGCAAAATATATAATGTACTTATTCCAATAATTAAAAATTTTCCATATTCTTCTTTAATTATTCTAGAATTAATAATTAATTTTATAGAAGTCAATATTATAACTAAAAGTAATATTCCTGCGATTAATAAGCCAGTTTTACCTATAAGGAATATAAAAGTAAAATGACTTTCAGAGTTTATTATATTCTGTTCATCAGACATTATTTCTGTTTCAGCTTCTCCAATTAATTTTGCATTTTCTAATATTTCCTTTTGAAGCATTCCTGTATATCCAGCACCTTCTGGATCACTTTCAGGATTAAATGATGAAATAATTCTTTGTAGTCTAAATGGACTTGCGATAAGTGTACAAATAACCACAATAGAAAATATACTAATAATTCCATATAAACTAACTAGTTTTATAATACGTCCCTCTTTATCTTGCATAATCTTAATAGTTAAAATAATTAAATATGCAATTCCTAATATTAATGCATTTTCAGTTGATGGAATATTTAGCATTAATATTAATGATATTATAGAAAACATCAAAATTTTAAAGAAGTCTTTATTAAAATTTATTCCTAAAATATTTGCCTTAAATTTTTTATTTTTGTCAAAACTAATTATATTTCCTATAAAAGAAATAAGATATAATGGCAATGCTACAGCCGGTGGAAAAAAAGTAACATTAAAAATTCTCATATATTGCACATAATTAATCATAGGACCTTTAAGTAGAAATGGAACCACCATAATTATAGTTGCTATAATCCAAATTAAATTAGAATATTTTTTAATTTTTTTGTAGTCAAAAAAGTATATTACTATACTTAGTATAATTCCAATAACCAAATATACTATTGTGCTTCCTGTATAATTATTAGTCTTTAAAGGTTGCCTATCTCTTAAAATAGCTACTATTATACCAAAACCTATTAAAATTAATATCAATATTAAAAGCTTCCAATCTAGTTTTGGTTTATGTATTTTGTTTAATTTTTTTCCAATTTCTTCTGCATGCCCCATTTGTGCAACTGCTTTTTCTTCTGCCTCGTTTTCTTTAATTCCACTTCTTAAATAATCTTCTTTAATATCTTCTATATGTAATTCTAATTCTTCTGCTATTCCTCTACGCGCGGGTTTGTACTTTATTTCTTGACATACTTTATTTAAGAAATTATCTTTAGTATCCAAATAAAACACCTCCTACTACTTGATTAACACCTGCTGAGAATATATTCCATTCTTCTTTCATATCTTTTAAGTTTTTCTTTCCTTCTTTAGTGATTGTATAATATTTTCTCTTTTTTGTTCCTGTAGTATCCCAATATGAACTTATTAAATTTTTTTCTTCTAAGCTATGCAATATTGGATATAATGTTCCCTCTTGAAATTCAAATACATTTTTAGATTTTTCGCTTAATTTCCTTATCATTTGATAACCATACATATTCTCATCTTCCAATAAACTTAAAACTAACATATTTGTACTTCCTTTTAATAATTCTCTACTTACTTTCAAAAAAATTCCTCCTTTTACCTAGGTATACTATGTATGTATGCATAGTATTACAAGGTATATAAAATGTCAATATATTCATAAAAAAAACTATGATTTTTTCATAGTTCTTAATTTTTTATTAGTCATATACTTAATATAATTTGTTAGGTTCCAAAGTTACTTCTGCTTCTAATGTTATTTCTTTAACAACTATATTATTACATCTTTTTAAGAAGAGGCTTTTTATTTATACTATTACCCATTTTAATAATTATTTGACACTAAAAAATTTATGATATAATATTTTAATGAATAAAGGGGGAAAATTCATGTTAGAAGATATTACGATTGATAATATTTTTAGTAAAACTTCAAAATGGTTTACTAAAGATAGAAAAATTATTTTTATTGTAACTTTTGTTATTGGATTACTAGTACATTTTACATTGTATTCAAATGAGCTATTAGCATATGACGCTTATTGGCATTATGGCTCTTTTTTAGCTAAAGGCTGGGAAATTTCACTCGGAAGATTTCTTATTCCTTTTTCTGATATATTAAGAGGATCTGTTGTATGTTCAATCTTAACTACCACCATTTCTTTAATTATAATATCTTTTTCTGCTATATTTTTAAATGAAGCATTACATATCAAAAAGAATTATTTAAAAATTTTAACAAGTATATTAATTGTTGTCACACCAACATTATCGCTTACTTTAATGTATCCATATACAGCTAATGGATATACTTTTGCAATGTTATTTGCTATTTTATCAATATATTTTATTAATAAAGATAAAAATTTTAAAAATATAATATTTACTTTAATTTGCATAATTGCTACACTTGCATTTTATCAAGCATATCTTTGTGTAATAACAGCATTACTACTCGTTTCATATCTTTTTAAATTAATTGATGATAAGCTAACATATAAAGAACTATTGAAAAAACTATTTTTAGATATTGTAATTATAGCTATAGGTATGATTTTATATTATGTTAGTTTAAATATAATAATTGCAATATTAGGACTTAACATTACTTCCTATAGTAGTGGAAATACAATTTTTAGTTTGGAAACTATTAAAAACATCTTACCATCAATACAAAATACATACACAACTTTTGCCAGCTTTTATTTTTCAGACAATATCTTAAATAATACTGGATGGTACAGACATATTTTTTATGCAATACTTTTTGTATTAATATTACTAAATTTTATAGTAATAATTATAAATAGAAAAATTTATAAAACACCAGCTAAAGTAATTTTCTTATTATTAGGAATTTTACTATTCCCTATTTTTGCTTGTTCTATAGAATTAATTGCTCAATCTAGAAATATAAATTTATTAATGGCTACATCACTATATTTACCCATAGTAGTTTTAATAAAACAAATAGAATCAATGCAAAATAGTAAATTTAATAATATTATTCAAATTTTATCTTATTTTATTTCAGTATTAATTATATGGACATTTATATTGTCTAATAATGCTACATATATATCAACAAAACTATATAATGATCAAATGTTTGCTGTTGGAAATCGAATATTAGAACGAATTGAAGATAATAATGAAATTACTGATAATACCCCTATTGTTGTTTTAGGGCATTTAGATTTCAGTATACAAAATGAAAGTTTATTAGATTTAACTAACTTTGATGTATCTGACATAAATATTTGGACTTGGCAAATATTTCTACAGGATCATTTAGGTATTGGAAGAGATATTTGTACTATGGAAGATTATAGTGAACTAATGAATTCAGAAGATTATATTAATATGCCTATATATCCTAATGAAGGATGTATAAAATTAATTAACGGTATTGCAGTAGTCAAACTAAATTATTAGTTTAATATAAAAATAAGAAGCATTTAATTTATGTTTCTTATTTTTTTAGCTAAATATTGTTTATTTTTCTATTAATTCTTCTGAATATTTTGTTCCATTATGAATACTTCAAATTTAGTGTACATAATTTTGTAATTTTACTTAAAATATGCTATAATGATACTATTACATTTGAAAGGAGTGTTACTATGCCATATTTAATAGGTATAACCGAAAATGATTATCGGGAATATCGTAAGAATTTTTCCAAGGTAGAGTATAGTTTTGCCAGAAGAGGAGAAATATTCCCAGTACCTATGAAACTAATCCATGAAGCATCTATGATTGGAATTCTTGGTAAAGGTGATTTTTTGGACGTTATAAAGGATCCAAAATATGCTCTTTATTTCTATAAGAGCGACGACAGTGAAACTATTGGTATCACCTCGCTTATGTTTAAAGGTGAAACGTGTACTATCGCAGAATTCTCTGTCTTTGAACACCTTAATGGACTTGGAACTAAACTTTACGAGGAAGTTGCAAATCTTTGTCGTAAGAGGGGTATTTATAATATTGAGCTTTGGTGTCCTTTTGAAGGTGCCCAAGAATTCTGGAAAAAGATGGGATTTTACGAACAAAGAGATACACACTTCTATAGTCGAATCTCCAAGCACTAAGTAACACAATCACAAAAAAGCCATAGGTATTGTCTATTGCCAATTACCTATGGCTTTTACTTTTATATTAGTTCTACATTATTTATGCATTTCTTCCGCAGCAGTTCTTATATTTTTTCCCACTTCCACATGGGCAAGGGTCATTTCTACCAATCTTTGGTCCATCATTTACTATAGTTTGTTGTGCATGGTTTTTATCTGATTGTGATAATTTACCATCTACTAAGCTGATTGCTGATTCATCAAATCCCTCATTTGTTACTTTAACATTTGATGTTCTCATAACATTTCCTACTTTTTCAACATGAGAAAGAATTTTTACTACGTCTAATTTGATATTTTCATTCATTTCGTCGAACATATCTGTTCCTTCAATTCTATATTGAACAACAGGATCTTTTTGACCATATGCACGAAGTCCAATACCATTTTTTAATTCTTCCATGTTATCGATGTGATCCATCCATTTTTGGTCAACTACTTTTAATACAACAACTCTTTCAAGTTCTCTTATTTCTTTTTCTCCAAAATCTTTTTCTTTGGCTTCATATCTTTCATGAACTTTATTTGCTAACTCTTCAGAAACTTCTACAATATCTGGAGTTTCTTTACCCATACTAGCTAATTCTGTAATACCAAATACATCTATTATGTCTTGCATTAATGCTTCTTTATTAACTTTTTCGTCTTCAGCTACATTAAAGTGTGTTGATACTACACCATCTACTATAGAGCTAAACATTTTCTCGATATTATCTTTTAAATCTTTACCATCAAGAACTTCCCTTCTTTGTTTATATATAAGTTCTCTTTGTGCATTCATAACATCGTCATATTTTAATACATTCTTTCTTATACTAAAGTTTCTACCTTCAACTCTCTTTTGAGCGTTTTCAACTGCATTTGTTATTATCTTAGATTCTATAGGTAAATCTTCTGAAGCATTTAGTTTGTCATATACTTTTGTAATAGCTGCTCCACCGAATATTTTCATTAGATTATCATCTAAGCCAATATAGAATCTAGAGCATCCTGGATCTCCTTGACGACCACTACGTCCACGTAATTGGTTATCAATTCTTCTTGATTCATGTCTTTCTGTACCAATTATTTTTAATCCGCCTGCTTCTATAACTTTTTGTTTTTCTTCTTCTATTTCTTTATCGTATTTTTTAACCAATTCTCTAAATGTTGTTCTTGCATTTATAATATCTTGGTCATCTGTTTCGTTAAACGCTGTAGCTTGCTCTATCATTTCTGGAGCATATTTTCTACGTTTCATTTCTTGTTTTGCTAGATATTCGCTGTTACCACCAAGCATAATATCTGTACCACGACCAGCCATATTTGTTGCTATTGTAACAGCACCATATTTACCAGCTTGTGCAATTATCTCTGCTTCTCTTTCGTGAGCTTTAGCATTTAATACTTGGTGTCTAATTCCTTCTTTGGTTAATATTTTACTTAACTTTTCAGATTTCTCGATAGAAACTGTACCAATTAACACTGGTTGTCCTTTTGCATAACTTTCTTTTACATCTCTAACAACTGCTCTAAATTTAGCATTTTCATTTTTATATATAATATCTGATAAGTCTTTTCTTATCATAGGTTTATTTGTTGGTATAGAAACAACATCTAAGTGATAAATTTCTTGGAATTCTGATTCTTCTGTCATAGCTGTACCAGTCATACCAGATAATTTAGCATACATTCTAAAGTAGTTTTGGAATGTAATTGTTGCTAAAGTTTTAGATTCATCTGCAATTTTTACATGTTCTTTTGCTTCTATTGCTTGATGTAATCCGTTATTATATCTTCTACCATACATTATACGTCCAGTAAATTCGTCAACGATTAATACTTCTCCATCTTTTACGATATAATCTATATCTTTCTTCATAACACCATGTGCACGTAATGCTTGGTTAACATTATGAACTATTTCTGAGTTTTCCAAATCGTTAAAGTTATCTAATTTAAAGTATTCTTCTGCTTTTTTAATACCTTTTTGTGTTAATGATGCAGATTTAGCTTTTAAATCTACGATATAATCATATTTCTCGTTATCTTCTGCTTGATCATAATCTTTTACATCTTCTTCAACTATAACTTTTGCTTCTAGAGTTCTTACAAAACTATCTGCTTTTTTATATAATTCTGATGATTTATTAGCTCTACCAGATATAATAAGAGGTGTACGAGCCTCATCAATTAAAATACTATCTATTTCGTCTACTATCGCATAGTTTAAGTCTCTTTGTACAAGTTGTTCTTTATATAAAACCATATTATCTCTTAAATAGTCGAAACCAAATTCATTATTTGTTCCATAAGTTATATCTGCAGCATATGCTTTTCTTCTTTGATCTGGTTCTAAACCATTAACAACAAGTCCTACTGAAAGTCCTAAAAATTTATATAATTTACCCATCCATTCACTATCTCTTCTAGCTAGGTAATCATTTACTGTAATAACATGAACACCTTTTCCTGTTAAGGCATTTAGGTATGCTGGAAGTGTTGCAACTAAAGTTTTACCTTCACCTGTTTTCATTTCTGAAATTCTACCTTGGTGTAATATAATACCACCAATTAATTGAACGTCAAAATGTCTCATACCTAGTACCCTTTTAGATGCTTCTCTAACAACTGCAAAAGCCTCTGGTAATATATCATCTAATGTCTTACCTTCTTCTAACTGCTTTTTAAAGTATTCTGTTTTCCCTGTTAATTCTTTGTCTGTTAATTTTTCCATCTCTGGTTCTAGTTTGTTAATCTGCTCTACAATTGGCATTATTCTTTTTACTTCTTTTTCACTATATGATTTAAAGATTTTCTTTAATACGCCCATTCGTCTTTTGCCTCCTAAAAAATAAATATCATGTGTACTATATCACTAAAATGATTTTTTCGCAATATTTTCTTGAAAAAAACATATATAAGAAACTTTTTTCATAATATTTATAAATGGAGGTGCATTTGCTTTGTTTATATATAATATTAAAGTTAGTGGAAGCATGTTATTTAAAATATTTTTTGTAATTGTCACAATTATAATTCTTACGGTTTTTTCCATATGCTGTTATAATTTGTTTGTAGCTGCTAAAAATAATGTTAATGTAGCAGATAATTCATCAGCAGTAATAGAAATTGACCCTAAAAATTATACTAATATATTAAAAGATTCTCATGAACACATTGATAATTATGTTGGTAAATCATATAAGTTTTCTGGATATATTTATAGGGCATATGATTTTACAGATGAACAATTTGTACTTGCTCGTGATATGGTAATTAGTTCTGATTATCAAACTCTTATTGTTGGTTTTCTTTCTGAATATAAAGATATTAAAAATTATGCAGATGATACATGGGTAGAAGTTACAGGAACAATTAAAAAAGTAGATTATCATGGTGATATGCCAGAATTACAAATTACATCTTTAAAAGAAATAGATAAACCAAATGATGAGTATGTCTATCCACCAGATGAATCATATGTTCCAACAGTATAAAATTAATCCACCAACGAAATAATAACTTTCGACGGTGGATTAATTTTTTCTACAATGCTTTATCTTTCTAATATTGCTTTTACTACTCCTTTATCTATTAATGCGCTAAATATGTTTTTTAAAATAATTAGTATTATTGGTCCTAGAACCATTCCCCAAACTCCTACGAATTTAAATCCTGTATACATAGCAATTAGCGTAAATATTGGATGAATTCCTAATTTATTACTTACTAATTTCGGTTCTAGAAATTGTCTTACGATTGACATTATTCCCCATAATATTAGAAGTCCTACAGCAAGTTCAATGTTTCCATCTGCTGCACTTATTACTGCCCAAGGTAGCATTACTGTTCCAGAGCCTAAAATTGGTAGTGCATCTACAAAGGCTATTCCTAAAGCTATTAATAGCGGATAACTTATTTTTATTCCTATAATATTTAATACATAAAAGCCTATCAATGAAATAACAAAAGATACTAACACCAGTATAAATTCAGCCTTTAAATAATTACCAACTGAGCTTATTATTGCTCGTATATGCATACCTAATTTTTTTACCCATTTAGTTGGTAAATGATGCTCTATTTCGTCTATCATATATACCTTATCAACACACATAAAATATAACGCCACTAATGTTATTGATGTATAAATTGCAATTGTTGGAATTTGCATTAAAAAATCTAAAAGCTTTGACAAACTATTTTTTACCCAAGTCGTTATATTGTTAAATAAATCTTCATTTGAAGTTTCTATAACTTTTTCTACTTGTTCTGGCAAATGTAATCTTTTTATATCAAACTGTGTACTAATATTTTCTATCTGAGTATATGCTTTATCAATATAAGTATTTAATCCTTGCATTAAGTTTGATGCCTCAGAAACTAATGTTGATATTCCCCAAACAAGTAGACCTGTAATTATTGCTATAGCAATTAAAAATATTATTATACTACTTGTCCTTCTTTTTAACCCAAACTTTTTCATAAAAAATCTTATTGGATGTTCTAATGTTAATGCTAGTATAAATGCTACTAGAAATGGCATGTAAAAAACACTAAGTTTAAACAAAAGGAATAAAATAATAACACTAATAGCAATTATTCCTATTCTTTTTAGTACTTTTGTAAAATAACCTAACTCTACAACCATTTCTCCCTCCTATATTTATTATATGTATAATTGTTTTATTTATGACTTGATTTAATTATTAATTCTTAGAAGAGGGATTTTAGGAACGTCCCTAATTTCCGAGAAACATCCCTAAATCCCAGTACTCCCTAGTTGTTAAAAAAGAGAATTTCCAATTATGAAAATTCTCTTTTATTTTCAATATAATTTTAAATATTTAATCTAATGCATCAGATATTTCTTTACAAATATTATTCTGCGTTTTTATTTGTGTTAGTACAACAAATATCCTCTAATGTAGCACATACTCCATCTGTGTTAATTTCTTTATTTTTAGCTAAATCTCCTAATGTAATCATTCCTATAACCTTATTATTATCAACTATTGGAATTCTTCTTATCTTATTTTCAGCCATTTTATTTTCTACAGTTTTAATGTCATCATCTGAAGTACAGCTATAAACATTACAAGTCATTATATCGCTAACTTTAGTTGTATTACAATCTTTATTAGATGCTATACATCTTAAAGTTATATCTCTATCTGTTACTAAACCTACTAAATTTTTTCCTTCATCACATACTGGAATACATCCTACATGTTTTTCGTTCATAATTTTAGCGCAATCTGTAACAGTAGAGTTTGGCAAGCAATAGTAAATATTATTACACATACAATCTTTAACTTTCATTTAATATACCTTCCTTGCTCTTAATTTAAACAAATAAGTTACTGGTATACTAATATGATATCCTTTTATATAAAAATAATTCTTACATTTTTATCCATTTTAAAACTCTACATAAGGATTAAAACCTCTAAATCCTCTGTTATTTAAGTACATATTTTTGTTACGAGATTCTAATTGTCTCTCATTTATTTTTTCTTTTATAATTATAATTTTTAATAAATCTATTATCATGTTTTTCATATCTTTTGTGTTCTCTTTTATTTTTAAATCTTTATAAAGATCTTCTACAATTTCATTAAAATTATTCTGACAATTTTGCATATCAATCTTTTGTATTTTTTCCATTAAATTTTTATACATACTAGGGTAATTTTTTTCTAGATCATACAAAAAACTGTCATAATCATAATTGCAATATGTATTTTCTTGGTTTATATTATATCCCAAAACTGTGCTCATATATTCCTCATAATTTTTATCATACATTTTTATAACCTCCTTTATTTATTATATTAAAAAAAAGACACATATGTGCCTTTTAAATTTCATTAACTAATTTTTTAAACTGATTTCCTCTATCTGCAAAATTTTTGAACATATCAAAACTTGCACTAGCGGGAGAAAATAATACAACTTGATTTTCTTTTGCAATTTGCTTTGCTGCATTTACTGCTTCTTCTAATGTTTGACAAAAACATATTGGAAGTTCTATTCCTTGTTTTTTCATTTCTTTTGTTGTTGCATCTAATATTTTCTTAGCTGTATTTCCAATTAAAACTAATGCTTTTACTTTTTTTACAATATATTTTCCTAAAATGTCATAATCTAAGTTTTTATCATATCCACCAGCAATTAAAACTATTTCCTCATCATATGCATTTAAACCTGCAATTGTACGTGATGGACTTGAACTTGCAGAATCATTGTACCATTTTACTCCATTAATTTCTCTTACAAATTCTAGCCTATGTTCTACTGCATTAAATTCTTTTATTGCTTCCACGGCTGTTTTTTCATCAACTAATTCTCTTGTTGCTGCAAGTGCTGCGCAAATATTTTCGAAATTATGAGTGCCTCTTAGTTTAATCTCTTTGGTGTTTAAAATATGTTTTCTTAATTTGTTTTCACATTCTTTTATTATATTTCCATCTACTATATAACCATCATTTAATTTCTCTTTACTACTAAAATATATTACCCTAGAATCCGCTTCTGGCTTACATTTTCTTGTAATTTCGTTATCATAATTTAATATTAACATATCATCTTGTGTTTGATATTTAAATATTGTTTTCTTAGCTTCTATATATTCTTCATATGAACTATGTATGTTCAAATGATTTGGTGTTATGTTTGTAATTACAGAAATATTTGGACTTACCTCCATTTCCATTAATTGAAAACTGCTTAATTCTAAGACTACTATATCTTCTGGCAAGATTTCTGAAAGCTTTGTAAATAATGGTGTTCCAATATTTCCACCAAGATGAGTAGTATATCCAGCATGCTTTAATATCGCATATATTAAACTTGTAGTAGTTGTTTTTCCTTCACTTCCAGTAACTCCAATTATTTTACAAGGGCACATTTTCATAAGCATTTCAATCTCTGTAGTAACTATTGCTCCTTTTTCTTCTTCTGCTCTTAATTCTGGTCTTGTTGGCAAACAACTTGGTGATCTAAATATTAAATTAAATCCATTCAAATTTTTTAAATTATCTTTCCCTAAAAAATATGGAATACCATGTGATGTTAATTTACTAACTATTTCTCCAGGAAGTTCATCAATTGTTCTATCATCAAAAACTGTTACATTAGCTTTTTTTTCATAAAAATAATCTAATAAAGGAATATTACTTACTCCTAACCCAATAATTGCTACTTTTTTCTGATATATATAATTTTCAAATTCTTGTAATTTTTCATTTATGTAATCCACTATAATACACCTCTCCATAGGGATTTAAGGACAGCCCGGGATTTGGGGACGTTCTTTTTTTCCCTATTTATTTTTTAATTATTATTTTTTATAAATTCCATTATTTTATTTGTTTCATCTTCCACTGTTTTACATTCTGTTACATCTATAACTTTTGTAATTGGATGAATTTTATAATAGCCTGATTGTTTTTGAAGTTCATCTCTTTTTTGAATATGTTTTTTTAATTCATCTGCTGTTATTTCGCCTTCGTATTGATTCATTTTTCTTCTAACTCTTTCATCTATATCTGCAATAAGTAGAAAATGATAATCTATTTTTGGATACATATTTACTATATCTCTTGAAGATAATATAACATTATATTTTTGCTTTAAATTTTCTACTATATTTCTTCCAAAATCGTATAATTTATCATTATTTGCATAACTACTTATTTTAGAAGTTGCAATAGATGTTTCCAATGATTGCAAATCTTTTTCGTCAATTTTTTTGTCGTGAATATATACAACACTTTCTCTATTTTCTATCTCTATTCTTAATTTAAGTTTATCCATTATGTTTTTAATATTTAAGCTACTTAATTTATTATTATCCTCTTTAACATTTATTAATCCTGTTTTTAATATACCATATGTAATTGCTCTGTATATGTTTCCTCCATGTAATAAAACAGAATTTGGTATCTTATCTAGTAATTCTTTACAAACAGAAGTCTTTCCTGTTCCTACATATCCTTCAATTCCAATAACTATATTTCCCATAATATTCCTCCTATATTTGGCTTTCGTAATTATATAACAATATATTTATTTTTTCAAATAATTTAATTATTGTTAAAAGAATGTCACTATGCTTATTGATAAAACCAGAATTCTATTATTAATTAATTTATGAATATTTTTATTTTTTATGTAAAAACTAAGTATATATTTATTGGTAGAACCAATAAAACTGTGGCACTAAATTAATGACCACAATCTATTATGGAGGTGCTTAAATAATGGCTAAAAATAAAGAAAAGAAAAATAAAAAACAAGGAACTAATGCTGAAAAACATAAACCAGTTAATAACGAAACTTTAAACGAGCAAAAATAAGTGTTTATATGGATGAGGGATTTAGGGACGTTCCTTTTTTCCCTATTTTGTTGGCTTAGTCCAATGAGGGATTTAGGGACGGTGCTTAAATCCCTATTTTATTGCTTAACCAATATTAACTGCTTGTACGATAGTTAAATACGACAAAAGAGAGGTACTTGTCTAATCCAAGTCCTCTCTTTTGCTGTAATGTTAGCCATTACATAATCCGTTATTTTAGAACGTCATATATATACCCTATTTTAGCTTACTCTTCCAAATACTTCTTTAAAAATTTACCAGTATAAGACCTATCATTTTTACAAATTTGTTCTGGTTTTCCGACAGCGACTATTTCTCCGCCACCATCTCCACCTTCTGGTCCTAAATCTATTATATAATCACATGTTTTTATTAAATCCAAATTATGCTCGATAACAATTATTGTATTTCCTGTATCTACAAGTCTTTGTAGTATATTTACTAATCTATGAACATCTGCTATATGAAGTCCTGTAGTTGGTTCATCTAAAATATACAAAGTTTTTCCTGTTGCCCTTTTAGAAAGTTCTGTTGCAAGTTTAACTCTTTGTGCTTCCCCTCCAGATAAAGTTGTAGAAGGTTGTCCTAATTTTATATAGCCAAGTCCTACATCATATAATGTTTGAATTTTTTGTTTAATTTTTGGAATATTACTAAAAAAGTCTAATGCTTCTTCTACAGTCATATCTAATACGTCTGCAATAGTCTTACCTTTATATTTAACTTCTAATGTTTCATGATTATATCTTTTACCTTTACATACTTCACAAGGTACATAAATGTCTGGTAAGAAATGCATTTCTATTTTTATTAAACCATCACCATTACAAGCTTCACACCTACCACCTTGTACATTAAAGCTAAATCTACCTTTTTGATAGCCACGCATTTTTGCTTCATTAGTATTGGCAAAAATTTCTCTTATTGTATCAAATACTCCTGTATATGTTGCTGGATTTGACCTTGGTGTTCTACCAATTGGTGATTGATCTATATTAATTATTTTATCAATATTTTCTATTCCAACTACTTCTTTACATTTACCTGGTTTTTCATTAGAACCATTTAATTGTTTTGTAATTGTTTTATATAATATTTCATTTACCAATGTACTCTTTCCAGAACCTGAAACACCTGTTACACAGTTAAAGACTCCAAGTGGAAATTTAACACTTATATTTTTTAAGTTATGTTCTGTTGCTCCTTTAACTTCTATTGCTTTTCCTTTTACTGTTTTTCTTCTCTTCTTTGGTACAGGAATTCTTTTTCTTCCACTTAAATATTGTCCAGTTATAGAATTTTCTACATTCTTAATTTCTTCTGCTGTTCCCTGTGCCATAACATTACCACCATGTACACCAGCACCTGGACCAATATCTATTATTTGATCTGCAGCATACATAGTATCTTCATCATGTTCTACAACAAGAAGTGTATTTCCTAAATCCCTTAATTTTTTTAAAGTAGCAAGTAATTTATCATTATCTCTTTGGTGTAACCCAATACTAGGCTCATCTAATATATATAATACACCTGTTAAGCCTGAACCAATTTGAGTTGCTAAACGTATACGTTGTGATTCTCCTCCAGATAATGTTCCTGCTGATCTTGATAATGTAAGATATTCCAATCCTACATCAATTAAAAAGTTTAATCTTTTATCTATTTCCTTAAATATTTGTTCACCTATTAATTTTTCTTGATTAGTTAATTCTAGATTTTTTAAATAATCCCTAATTTTATTTATAGGCATATCTGTTAATTCATTTATATTTTTATCTCCAACTTTTATAGAAAGAATTTCTTTTCTTAGTCTTGCACCATGGCATACATGACATTCGCTTTCACTCATATACATTTCGTAAAATTCTCTCATTCCTTGTGATTTAGTTTCATTATGTCTTCTTTCTAATGTTGGAATAACACCTTCAAATGGCGCACTAAATTTCCTTATTCCAAATGGAGATTCATGTTCAAAGTCTATACATTCATCACCTGTTCCATATAATATTTTGTCTAAAAAATCTCTTGGTAATTTTTTTATCGAAACTTTTATATCTACACCATAATGCTTACCTATAGCTTCAAAATACATTTTAGCCATTGTTTCTCCTTTTTTCATTGTGCTAGACCCAAATGCTTTAACCCCATCGTATAATGTTTTGTTTTTATCTGGAATGATTAAATCTTCATCCATCTTCATTAAATATCCTATACCAGTGCACTCTGGGCAAGCTCCTTGTGGATTGTTAAAAGAAAACATTCTAGGTGTTAATTCTGGAAAGCTAAAACCACAATCTGGACAAGCATAATTTTGGCTATATAAAGTTTCTCCTTTACCAGGAGCATCTATTGTAACTATATTATCTGCATGTTTTAAGGCAATTTCTACAGATTCTGTTAATCTGCTCCTTATGTCTGGTTTAATTACAAGTCTATCAACTATTAAATCTATATTATGTTTTTTCTTTCTATCGATCTGAATATCATCTGATAATTCTACATTTTCTCCATCTATTCTTGCTCTTATAAATCCTTCTTTTAATAAGTCTTGAATTAATTTTGTATACTCACCTTTTCTTCCTCTAATTATTGGAGCTATAACTTGAATTCTAGTTCCTTCCTCTAGTTTCATTATATTATCTATAATTTGGTCTATTGTTTGCTTTTCGATTTTCTTACCACAATTTGGACAATAAGGTACACCAATTCTTGCATATAGTAAACGAATATAATCATAAATTTCTGTTACAGTTCCTACTGTTGACCTAGGATTTTTTGATGTTGTTTTTTGATCTATAGATATTGCAGGAGACAAACCTTCTATTGATTCTACATCTGGCTTTTCCATTAGCCCCAAAAATTGCCTTGCATATGATGAAAGACTTTCTACATATCTTCTTTGTCCTTCTGCATATAATGTATCAAAAGCCAATGATGATTTTCCCGAACCAGAAAGACCTGTTACAACTACTAATTTATCTCTTGGTATTTCTAAATTTATATTTTTTAAATTATGTTCTTTTGCGCCTTTTATTATTATTTTATCATTCATAAAATGCCCCCAATAAGTTTAGTTTGCATACTTAATCGGGAAAAAAGGAACGTCCCCAAATCCCTAATTTATCTTCCATCTCCATATCCTATGTATCCTAAATTTGGTTTATTATTGCTATTATACATTTCTAAATTTAATGAATTTAAATAACTCCTAGAGCTGTTACTGCCAAGCAATATTTTATATCCTTCTATTGTTCTTTTTAAATACCCTATATGTCTACTTCCTAATTCCCCAGTACCTCTATATTGGTTAACATTTCTTTCAGAAAATAATCCTCTAAAAGCAAAGTTTAAACTTTCATCTGTATTTTTTAATATATTATTCATTTCGTCTTCTGTTAATTCGAATGCTATATTGCTTTTATTTGCTAAATTTTCTACTTCATCTGGTTTTCTTTTGGCAGTATATTGTGCTATATATAAATCCGAAGTTTGTCCATCCTTATGAACAATCGTTTTCACTCTAACAATTTTATCTAAAAATATAATTTTGCCGCTATCTGGATCTGTAAAATAAATAGTCTTTTTACCAGGTGCTACACGTATATTATTGTCATTTATTCTATTTTGTTTTTCTTCTGTTTCCCTTTTTACGAAGTTTTCTTCATCTATTAATGCTTGCTTATACATATCTTCTATTTGTTGTTTACTTTCTTCTTTTCTAGCTCTCTGCTGAATTTTCTTATCTCTTTCAATTTGATTTAACCAATCATTTGTAAGTTTTTTATCTACATAAGATATAGCTTCTTGGGTATTATCAGTTATTGTAACTGCTGTTTGCATAGCTATACCTGTTCTCATCTCTGCTTTTCCTACTAAATTTATTTTATAATAATTCAAATCTTTCAAATTAAGTCTTCCACTTTGAACTAATTGATATAATCCATCATTATATAGGAATTCTTCCAATGAATAGTATTCTGGAATTTCAAAGCATACTTTTCTTAAATTATGTGGTTCAAAACCTTCTTGGTTATAACTCTGGTTTAAATCTGCCACAATTAATTTTGTTGATTTATCATCTAAGTGATGCATTAATCCAATTTCTTTCATTTTTTGAAAAGAATATACATCTAAGCCATCTGCACTTACAGTTCCATAAAATACTTCTTCCCCTAAATTATTTATAGAATTTGCAACATATGAATGCCTTGAATAGAATGATTGATTAGAGTAATATGTTTCTTGTACTTCTTGTTTATCTCTTCTAAAAAATGCAGCAATTTTAGAAAATATGCTCTCTTTTCTAGGTATTAATGCTAGCTCATTTTCACCTTTTTTTCTTTTGAATCCAAACATTATATTATCCCCTTTTGTTCGACAAATATTGATTATATTTTTATTTTATATTTAATAAATTTAAATGTCAATCTTTATGCTAAATCTTGTAATTCTTTAATTTTATCTCTTAATTCCGCAGCTTTCTCAAACTCCATCTTAGAAGCACATTTAAGCATTTCATCAGTTAATTTAGTAATTATTTCCTCTATATTTTCATCTTTCTTTATATTGTATTCTGATGAAACATCCTCTAATACTGTAGCTCTTATTGTATCTCTTACAGATTTATTTATTGTTTGAGGTGTAATTCCGTGATCCTCATTATATTTCATTTGAATCTCACGTCTTCTATTTGTTTCGCTAATTGCTTTTTCCATTGAATCTGTTAATTCATCTGCATACATTATTACTTTTCCATTAGTATTCCTTGCTGCACGTCCTATTGTTTGAATTAATGAACGCTCTGAACGCAAGAAGCCTTCTTTATCTGCATCTAAAATTGCAACTAATGAGACTTCCGGAATATCTAGACCTTCTCTTAATAGGTTAATTCCAACTAAAACATCAAATTCCCCTAAACGCAAATTTCTTATTATTTCCATTCTCTCTAATGCTTTTATGTCAGAATGCATATAATTTACTTTTATATCTACATTTTTTAAATAATCAGTTAAATCTTCTGCCATTTTCTTAGTTAGTGTTGTAACTAAGACCTTTTCATTACGCTCTGTTCTTTCCCTAATCTGCTCTATTAAATCATCTATTTGATTTTCAATAGGTTTTACTTCAATCTTTGGATCTAAAAGCCCTGTAGGTCTAATAATCTGTTCTACAATATTTTCTTTGCTATGTTCTTTTTCATATTCTGCTGGTGTTGCACTTACAAATATAACTTGATTTATTCTCTCTTCAAATTCTTTAAATGTTAATGGTCTATTATCATATGCAGATGGCAATCTAAATCCATAATTTACTAAAGAATCTTTTCTTGCTTTATCACCATTATACATTGCTCTTACTTGTGGTATTGTTGCATGTGATTCATCTATTAATAACAAAAAATCCTTTGGGAAATAATCAAATAGTGTAAACGGTGGACTTTCTGGTTTTCTACCACTAATATGTCTAGAATAATTTTCTATTCCTTGACAAAATCCAGTTTCTTTCATCATTTCTATATCAAAATTAGTTCTTTCTTCAATTCTTTGTGCTTCTATCAATTTTCCCTGGTCTTTAAAAAATTTAATTCTCTCTTCTAATTCTTCTTCAATTGTACCTATAGCTCTGTCCATCTTCTCCTTTGTTGTAACATAATGTGAGTTTGGGAAAATCATAATATGTGTTCTTGTTCCTATAGCTTTACCAGTTAATGGGTTTATTTCCGAAATTTTCTCAATTTCATCACCCCAGAATTCAACTCGCACTGCTGTTTCACTTTGATCTGATGGATATATTTCTACTATATCTCCTTTAGCTCTAAATGTTCCTCTTTTAAAGTCTATCTCATTTCTCGTATATTGCATTTTTACTAATTTTTTTAATACTTCATCTCGGGATTTTTGCATTCCAGGTCTTAATGATATAATCATATTTTCATAATCTATAGGGTCACCTAAACCATAAATACAAGATACAGAAGAAACTATTATTACATCTTTACTTTCGAACAAACTAGCTGTTGCGGAATGACGTAATTTATCTATTTCATCATTTATAGATGCATCCTTCTCTATATAAGTATCAGAACTTGGAATATAGCTTTCTGGTTGATAATAATCATAATATGACACAAAATACTCCACATTGTTCTCTGGGAAGAATTCTTTGAACTCTGAATAGAGTTGTCCAGCTAGTGTTTTGTTATGTGCTAACACCAATGTTGGCTTCTGAACTTGCTGTATTATGTTAGCCATTGTAAAGGTCTTTCCAGAGCCTGTAACGCCTAGAAGTGTCTGATATTTCTTCCCTTGTTTAATTCCTTCACTCAACTGTTTTATGGCAACTGGTTGATCTCCAGTTGGCTTATATTCTGAATGTAATTTAAACATTTGTTTTCTCCTAAATTTATATTTTTTTATGATGATTTTTAGTCTACATAAATGTCATTTTGTGCAATTACACGAATTTGACTCACCTATTTTGAATTTTCTGACAAAACAACACAAAATAACACAAACTAGCATCGTTCTAGGAAATTATAGCATAATTTAATACAAAAAACAAGATAGCCTAAATTGCTATCTTGCAAAATTCGTGTAAGATTTTTAAATCTTTTATATAATCTTCTAAAGCAATTATATAATCCACATCTTCAGAAAAATCATATTCTTTCTCTTTTGGTATTACCTCATCAATATATGGTTCTAATTCTTCTAAACAATCTTCTATTATTTCTTTGTTATCACCATATATATCAACAGTAATTAATTCTTTTGAATGTCCCATCATTTTTGAAACTGCCTTTGGGCTAAAATCATTCTTTAATAATAAAGTACAATATGTTCTTCGTAAATCGTGCCATTTAATATCAGGTAAATTATTATCTTTTAATAATTGCTTAAAATGAGTAGATGCGTAACTCCTACTTCTTGGTCTTCCGAGATTAGAACAACAGATATATCCCAAATCTTGAAAACCATACTGCTTTTTATTTTGATACCTTTTCTTGTTTTTATTATATTTTTCTTTTTCTTTTAAAATTTCTTCAAAAACATAATCAGGTATAATTAATTCTCTATTGCTTGATTCTGTTTTTGTTGGTATTTCTTGTTTTGTATATGTTTTAGGTGCAAAATCTTTTTTGTTAGAATTAGCTTTTACTCCTAATTGTCTTTGAATCTTGAGTGTTTTGTGTGTATAGTCTATGTCTTCATACTTTAAGCCATTAATTTCGCCTCTTCTTAATCCCATTAGGACAGCAAATATCACTTGCATATGTATTCTTGTGTTTTCACTTGCTTTTACTAAAATTTTTACTTGTTCTAAAGATAGTGTTTTTGTACTATCAACATTTACAATCCATGTGTTTTTTTTCTTATCTTTTTTTGATACATTTAAAGTTGGATTCTTTATTAGTAATTTTTTATGTACTGCATAATCTAAAGATGTTTTTAATACTGTTTCTATAAGCCTAATTCCTGTTGTAGTCGATTTAGATGCAAATTTATAAACAGATTTAATATTTTTTCTATTGATACTTGTTAAATACATATTTCCTAAAGCTGGTATAATGTATTTATTTATAGCATTAGAATATGCTACATAAGAATCATTAGTAATATTAGGTTTTTTTGCTTTTTCTAGCCAAAAAAGCATAAAAGGACCAACTTTAATTTTAGTATTAATTATATATGTTCCATTAGTAAGATCTGCAATAACATTATTTCTCTCTTTGTTAGCCTCTGTTTTTGTTTTAAATCCTGATTTCTGTTTAATTTTCTCGTTTCCATCTGACATCTTTAAAACTATTCTAAATCCATATTTTCCTTCAATGTGCATCACAGGTTTTACTTTCCAATCAATATATTGTTCTCCTAATATTTCATCAATATTCAATTAATATCATTCCTTTTTCTTAAAGTTCTTATTCATAAATTTATTAATCTTTTCACTTTCATCCATTATGTCGCAGTATAACTCAAATGTAGTTTGGATAGAAGCATGACCTAACAAACCAGAAATTTTTTGAAGTACAACACCTCTTTCTAATAATATTGTTGCAAACATATGTCTTAAAGAGTGAACTGTGATGCAAGGTAAATTATTTTTGTTACATATCTTTGTAATATAGTTATTTAATGCTGAAAAAGCGTGAAAGCCACCATTTTCTTTACAGCTAACTAAATCATTATCAATAAATTTAGAGTTTATTCTTTTTAAATTTTCTATATACTCTTTTCTTATCTCTAGTTCATTAATAATAATTTTTGGAACTTTTATAATTCTATAACTATTATTTGTTTTAGGTCTTTTTGTACCTAATGAATATTCTTCAACTTTAAAACCTATTTTATCCATTTCATCACTTAATCTACTACAGGTTGTTAATTGTCTACTAATTTTTAAAGTCTGTTTCTCTATATTGAAATCAGAAAATTTTAATGCTAAAATTTCACCTTTTCTCAATCCACAAAATATACCTAGTAAAATTTCTAAATACCAGTTCCCTTCAGAAACTAATCTTAAAAATTTCTTTAACTCTTTTTTATTGAAAACTACAACCTTTGCTTTTTTCCTTTTATATGCTTTAGTTCCTTCTACAGGATTTATATTAATAAATCCATCCTCAATAGCATCTTTAAAAGCAATATTTAACAATTCTCTTGATTTGTTTGGGGCTGATTCACATATTTTAGATGTTTTTTTTATTAAAATGTCTAAATAATCTATATTTATGTATTTTAATAAAATATCTTCTTCAATATTAGGAAATATAAGATCATATAGTACATAAGCTCCCAACATTTGAGTTGTATTTTCTATTCTAATTGAATAAATATTTTCAAACCAATATATTAAATATCTTTTTAGAGTTACTTTATTTTTGTTCTCTATAATAGTTTTAGAAACACTTCTTTCAAATTCTTCTGCCATTTTGAAATAGCTTTCTTCAGCTTCTTTCTCACTCTTAAAGCCTCCCTTTTTTCCATATTTAATAGAATGATCTGGAAGCAATGTTTTTGTCCTATGATACCAAGAGTTTCTTTCAAAGAAAGCTACTTTCTTTTTTTTCATTTTTGATTTACTCCCTCCCTATTCAGACATACTTTGTATCCAGTTATTAAAAGATTGAATTGGAATTTTATATATAGTACCTATTTTTATTACTTTAAACGGTTCACCAGTCTTTTGTACTTCTTTTAAATATTCATAAGCTCTACTTCGACCAATTCCTAAAATATTTTGTATATCTTTTACATTATAAAACTTCCTTTCTTTAAAAATTATATCTTCCATTGGATACCTCCGTTATTATATTTTCATATTAAATTTTTTTCTATTTGAGAAAAAAATTTAGATAGTATTTGCTTTTTTTAATAAATCATCTAAACTATATACTTGTGGAATAACATCAATTTCTTTTATAATTTCATTTGCTGTAATTTCATTTGCACTATTTTTAATTAAATATAATCCAATTTTTGCGTATGCTATATATACTTGCTTCTCTTGCTCAATTACTTTATCCATTTCCATAGATAAATTTTCAATAGAGATTTTTTTTTGTTGAGCTTTTAGATTTGAAAAGGCTTTCCTTATATATTTTTTACATTCTCTCTTATTCATTTAAACCTCCATAATAAAAAAGCCAGATTTACTGACTTTTTTTAAATTTAATTATTTAATTTATATTAGTATTTGAGAAAAAATTTAAACTAAAAAAATTAATCTTTAGCGTTTTCATCTGCCTGTTTTCCAACAATTAAAATACAATGTAATACAAATGCAACAATAGCACCTAGCATCATACCTGCTATAAATAATAATATACTCACTTTACTACACCTCTTTTAAATTTCTACAAATGTTATATCATTTTCTCTGCAAAGATGAATTATCATCGCTAGTTCTCTTTCGCTCATACCAAGAATTGTAAATACATTCATTAGTAAAATATCCATATTTTTATTTCTAATGTCTTGAATCAGTTTATAGTAAGCATCTGTATTTTCACCTGGTGTTGAAATATATATTTTTCCTAGCTCTATTCTATCTTTGCAGAATTTTCTAATTATTTTCATTTGTTTTTCTCTTGAATTATATGAATTGACAACATAACAGTTTGCTTTTCCAGAAATAGCTTTTTCTATTATCTCGTTATTTCTTTCTATATTTTCATATAATTCTTCCACTTCATCAGGCTCATAAAGATCATAAATTAATCTCATTTGCTCTGAAAAATTTTTATGATTTACTTTAACTTTCATTTTATAAAGCAGATCTAATGTAATTGTAGCATAAGCTATCCCTTGCTTTTCTGTAATCATTTTATTTTCTCCTTCATATCCTAATATACATAGGAAAATCAGGTGGCTTTAGTAGATTCTTTGTATCAAACTCATAACATTTTTTCTTTTCATTATATTTATAAGCACTACTACACCATTTTCTTAAATCTTGATTTCCTATACTAGAATGTTTTGATAACTCTTTTGCTGCGTTTTCATGTTGTGTTTTCATATCTATATAATCTGTGTTTTTTTTATTTTTTCGTTTTGTGTATATTAACTCTTTTTGAGTTTCCCTCCTTTGTATCAAATTATCTTTCTTTCGTTTTTCTTTTTCCTCTTTATATCTTTGGTCTTTTCTTAAAATCCTTGAAATGTAGCTAACTGATGTTTCAATAATTTGTGCTATTTCAGTTAAATTTTTCTTTTCTTCAAAATACAACTCATTAATTATAGCAATCTTGTCCATCATTTGCTCCTTTCTCTGATTTTAGTTCAAAAAGTGTTTACATATTTCTTTGCACAGTTGTTCTATATAGACATATCTAGAATTTGCCTATATTGATTTTTTTATTAACATATAGTATAATTAAACGGAATTTAAAAAGGGGAAAGTTCAGTTATACTATATGTTATGTGTCTGTTAGAAACATTGTGTAATTTGTTTTTGTTTCTAATTATCTGCATTATAAATTCCAAACTTTTTAAAGTCAATAAGTATTAGTTAAAAACGCTTGTAACACATTTTAACTTTGCCTTGCTTTTATGTTTTTAACAAAAAGGAGTTCATTATGGATGAAAATGCTTATATTCAGGACATTATATCTGGTCTTGGATTAGCTTTAAACGAAAAAAATAATAGTGAAATAATCATAAATTATCCTATAAAATACGATAAAAAAAGTATGCAATTTATGATGAATACAGACTATCAAATAACGATGCAAAAGTTAGGCTCTTTTTTAGCTGACTTCTTAAATACTGACTTCGACATTTTTGAAAACTTTTTTGAATTGTTTATTAAATATTCTTTAACATTTTTTGATTTAAAAAAGATACAAAAAATATTTGATAAAAATATTTGTTCTGAATTAAATTTTAGAGAATTTTTAGAAAAACTATTAGAAAAAAACAAAAATGAATATAAGAAATTGTAAGAACAAACTGATATGATATTAGACTATTGCCTATTAAACCCAAATAAGAAAGCAATAAGTTTTAAACCAATAGAAAGATTATATGTTTTAAGAAGAATTGCATCTAACTTAACACTATTAAATGAAAACAAAGCCTCATATTATTCTGTAAATTTATTTTCTTCTTATCCTGGAAAATCTGAAAAAGAAATATATGACTTTTTATCGCAAAAGAAAAATAGAGTTACAGAATATGATTTAATTCTTCCTTATAATCTATCTGCTATAATCTACAAGTCTATTTGTAGCATTTTAAAAGGAAATGTATATTTGAAATCATGCAAAAATTGCAATAGATATTTTATTGCTACTAATAAATCTTACAATTATTGTGAAAATATCGCACCAGGCGAAAAGAAAAAAACTTGTAGAGAAATTGGAAGAAGACTTGTTTTTGAAAATAATAAGAATAATGATCCCATACTTGCTTCTTACTATCAATTATATAATAGAAAAGCAATGATGAAATCAAGAAATTCTGATATTGCAAAATATATTACTGATTTTGATAAATTTAAGGAAACTGGAAAGAAAAAAGTTGCTCAATACAAAAATGGTAAATTATCTCCAGACGATTTTAAAAGATGGATTGAGAAAAACGGTTAAATTATAAAAATAAAAGGTAAGTTTCTTACCTTTTATTTTTATCAAAATATATTTATTCATACATTTTAAAAATTTCTCCTGAAATATTGATTATATCATTTATTGGTATTTCTGTATTATTAGCTAAATATATAATTTGATTATATAAATCTATCTTTCTTACAATACCTATAACTGTTATATATGAACCACCGTCTTTCTTTGAATCAGGAATAAAATATGTAAATGATATTTCTGGTTTATTTTTTATATGTTCCATAATTATTTGTAATTTACTATCTAATATTGATTTTAATTCATCATCTATATCTATTTTTTCACTGGTTTCTCTTGAAGTTTCTTTTATTGCATCTTCGTATCCTGTTAATGCTGCAAAAGGTGCAAATTGTGCTGAACGAGCATACAAAGACATTTGTGGATGTTTTTTTGATACATGATGAGGTAAATTTATTATATCATCATATTGTTTATCATATTTCACTTAACCATCTCCTTCTTTTTTAACTTTTATGTCCTCCAATTTGCCCATTTCTTTCGATTGTAGTTCCACCTTCAATAAGATTCATTCCCTTTAAAACAGCATTTTTTCCATACTTTGTTTTTATATCCAATACTGCTTTTTGTAATTCTTTTTCTGATTTTTCTTTGTTTTGTTGTCTTTCAACTTCATTATAATCTATGAATAAATTTATTTGTTCAAATTTCTTATTATTTTTATAATCATCTTCATTTACAACATCTTCAGCTGTAATATTTATTCTTCTAACTAATAAATTTTTGTTAATAATACTTTCATAAAGATTCATTACATAGTCAGTTATTATTTTCGTGGATGATGTCTTGTGATCTATATTTATAGTGCCATGTGCAGACTTGGGAACTTTCCTTCCATAATGGTCTAATGTAACTTCTCCCAAATATGATTTATTTATTTCAGGATTTAAAAGATTTTCAATATCATATCCTATAGTTAAAACCATTTTACTTGTAACTAAATTCTTTTTTACTAAATCCAATGTAAGAAGCTCTGTCATCTCTTTTACTATTAATTTTGTCTTTTCATAATTGTATGGACAATGTAATACTTGTCCTGAACTTATACTATTCGTTACTGGCTTATATGACTTTATACTTTCAATGGTACAAGGTTCATATCCCCATGCGTGATCTATCAATAATTCTGCATTTATACCAAATAATTTATATAGCAATTCCTCGTTTTTTTCTGAAGTACGAGCTATATCTCCCATAGTATATATGCCATTTTTTTCTAATTTATTTGATATACCCTTTCCAACTCTCCAAAAATCTGTTAATGGTCTGTGATTCCATAAGTATTTTCTATATGTCATTTCATCTAATCCAGCAATTCGCACTCCATTTTTATCTGGTGTTATATGCTTTGCAACAATATCCATAGCAACCTTGCAAAGATATAAATTTGTTCCAATTCCTGCTGTTGCAGTTATTCCTGTTTCATCATATACATTTTTAATAACTCTAGTAACTAGCTCTCTTGGTGTAGTTTTATAAGTTTGCAAATAATGGGTTACATCTATAAATACCTCATCTATAGAATAGACATATATGTCATCAGCTGAAAACCATTTTAAATAAATATTATAAATTCTTGTACTATATTTCATATAATAACTCATTCGTGGTGGAGCTATTATATAGCTTAATTCTAAATCTTTGTTTTTCTTTAGTGCAATATCGTCATAAGAGGAACAAGTAAATTTATGTCCTGGTGCATTAATTTTCCTTTGAGCATTTATTTCATTAACTTTTTGTATAACCTCAAATAATCTTGCCCTTCCTGGTATTCCATATTGTTTTAGTGATGGACTTACAGCAAGACAGACTGTTTTTTCTGTTCTACTACTATCAGCTACAACTAAATTTGTTGTAATTGGATTCAGTCCTCTTTCTTGACATTCAACAGAGGCATAAAAACTTTTTAGATCTATTGCGATATACACTTTATCATATTTATTCACTTTCATACCTCCCTTTCCCAATATCTATTGTCATTATAACACTTTTATTTTTATTTGTAAACATTTGTTTGTTTATGGATTAAAAAATTTTGAGTAAGCATTATTTGCTTCCCCTTTTTTACTATAAATTTTCATCATTTTCTATAATTTGTAACGCAAACAGGAGAATAAAATATCTGCTCTCCTGTTGTGTTCTTACTCAATAAATTGTAATTTAGCGAATAGTAACTTAATTTTCTTTTTTATTAAACATATGGC
>CAMMLJ010000018.1 GCA_946497695.1 uncultured Clostridium sp.
TCGATTGGATGATTTTTATATTGTTTATAGACAACAAAAAAATCAACCAGATTTTATTTTCTGATTGATTTTGTATCAATACTGTTCTATTAGTTCGAACAGAAACGTCATTGGTGCCATTGGGCAGAATCGAACTGCCGACCTTCGGGTTACGAATCCGCTGCTCTACCAACTAAGCTACAACGGCGTAATAAATTTATATATTCAATCAATTTGCAAAATTTAATCACAGCTATAATTTTATACTCAAAAAATAACAAAAGCAATAGTTTTTTAGTTATTTTATAGAAATTTCATAAATATTATGGTACAATACTATGGATCACAAAATTAAAGAAGAAGGAAGAAATTATGGGATTTTTTAGTAAATTAAAAGAAGGTTTAAGTAAAACAAAAAATTCATTTGATGAAAAAATAAATAATGTATTCAGTCACTTTAGAAAAGTAGACGAAGAACTTTTAGAAGAATTAGAAGAAGCATTAATCATGTCAGATGTTGGAATGGACACATCACTAGAAATAATATCAAATTTAAGAGATAGAATAAAAAAAGAAAAAATAGAAGACGAAGAAGATGTAAAAAGAGTACTAAGAGAAGAAATGCTAAAGCTTCTAGATGTAGGCAATAATGATTTAAAATTAGAAACAACACCATCAATAATATTAGTTGTAGGAGTAAATGGTGTAGGAAAAACTACTTCAATAGGAAAAATTGCAAATAAACTCGTAAAAGAAGGTAAAAAAGTAGTAATTGCAGCTGCAGATACTTTTAGGGCAGCAGCAGTAGAGCAGCTAGAAATTTGGGCTAATCGAGTTGGATGTGAAATAGTAAAAAAAGACGAAGGCTCAGATCCTGCTTCTGTAGTATTTGATGCCATAAAAATTGCAAAAGACAAAAATGCTGATGTATTAATTTGTGATACAGCAGGAAGACTTCACAATAAAAAATATCTAATGGATGAATTAGGAAAGATAAATAAAATAATAAATAAAGAATTACCTGATGCAACGAAAGAAACTTTATTAGTACTAGACGGAACAACAGGACAAAATGCTATAATGCAAGTAAAAGCTTTTAAAGAAACTGTAGATATAACAGGCTTAGTATTAACAAAATTAGATGGAACTGCAAAAGGTGGAGTTGTAATAGGAATAGTTGCTGAAAACAAGATACCCGTTAAATTTATTGGTGTTGGTGAGCAAATAGATGATATGGAAAAATTTAATGCAGAAGATTTTGTAAATGCAATTATATAATGGAGGTAAAAAATGGAAGAAAAAGTAGAAGCTAAAACACAAGCAAAGCCAGAAAAGAAAAACAAAACTAGAATGTTATTAGTATTATTATTTTTAGTTATAGTAGCAATAATAGGATATGTTGCACTAAGAGGAGATTATTTGGAATTGCTAGAAATAGGAGAAAATTATACTTCTGTTTTTTGGCAAAATGTTACATATAAATCAGTAGCTTTTGGAATAAGTTTTGTAATATTATTTATAATAATATACTTAACTAATAAAGGAATAAAGAAAGAGTTAAAACCATTTTTTGATGCAGAAAAAAGACCAGTTCCTAAACTTTTAAATAAATCATTAGCATTGGTTGTTTCAATTATAGGTAGTGCCATAATAATGAATGTATTTACAGAAAATGCAATGCTATTTGTAAATAGTACTCAATTTGGTATTGGAGATCCTATATTTAATTTGGATATTGGATACTTTATTTTTCAAAAGCCTTTTATAGAAATGATTCTTATGCTTTTAATTGGTATAACGATTTGTGTATTAATATATTCAGTAATATATTATATAGTTACATTTAATGTATGTTTCGATGGAATAGATCGTAATACTTTAAAGAAAAGTAATTTAGTAAATAAAATTTTTAAATATATTAAAATCGTAGTTGTATTTTTAGGTATTTATATTATTTTTAAAACACAAGATTTAGGAATAGACCAAAGTGTAACATTACAAGATGATGACTCAACAAGAATATATGGTGCAGGACTAACAAGTGTTACAATTAAATTATGGGGATATATAATATTTGCTATTCTAATGGTTGTTGCTGTGTTTAAAGCAATTAAATTCTTTAAAGAAAAGAAAACTAAAAAAGTAGTAATTTCATTAGTAACTATACCAGGTTATTTATTAGTACTATTCTTAGTAATGACAATATTCCAATTTGCATTTGTTAAACCAAATGAATTAGATAGAGAAAAACAATATATAGAAGCAAATATTAGAAATACAAGAACTGCATATAATATTAATATTCAAGAAAATGAATTAGATAGTTCGGAATATAATAATTTAGATGTAGTAAATGACAATTCAGAGACAGTAAATAATACAGCAATAGTTAGTCAAGATATAACATTAGATACTTTAAATGATAATCAAACAAGTTCTGATTATTACAGCTATAGTAATTCACAAATAGGAAAATATAATATTAATGGAAATGATGAATTAGTCTATTTATCTCCAAGACAAATAGAAAGTAGAAATAATACAAGTTATAATAATAAGACATATGAATATACACATGGATATGGAACTGTAATTACATCAGCAACAGAAACTGATGAAACAGGAAATATGCAATATATTCAAAAATCTTTTGATGGTAGTGATAATCAAATAAATGTAACACAACCTAGAATTTATTTTGGTCTTGATGAGAATACACCAATAGTTACAAACTCAAAAGATAAGTCAGAATTTGATTACCCAAAATCTGATACAGAAACTGCACAAAATACATATGATGGAAGTGCAGGTCTTACAACAAACTTCTTAGATAGATTAGTATTAGGAATAAGAGAAAAGAACTTAAATATAACATTTTCTTCAAGTATAACAAATGAAAGTAAAATATTATTAAATAGAAATATATTAGAAAGAGTTGAAAAGGTATTTCCATATGTAATTTATGATGAAAATCCATATCAAGTAATTACATCTGATGGAAGAATTGTATGGGTAATAGATGGTTATACAACAGCTTCTAATTATCCTTATTCACAAATGTCAGTTATAGAAAGAAATGGAACAAGAGAAAGATTAAACTATATAAGAAATTCTGTAAAAGTTGTAGTAGATAGTTACAATGGAACTGTTGATTTTTATATTACAGATACAACAGATCCAATAATTATGGCATATAAAGAAATATATCCAGATTTATTTAAGACAGCAGAAGAAATACCACAAGATATATCAGAACATTTTATCTATCCAGAATTTTTATATAACATACAAGCAGATATGTTAGAAAAATATCATAATGTAAAAGCAGATGTTTTATATAGGAGTAGTGATGTATGGGATAGAGCAACACATACAACAGGTCAAACATTAAGAACAACAGGTACACCTATAGATCCATATTATACAATGGTAAAAACAGTCGATAGTGAAAATCCACAATTAGGATTAGTTTTACCATATACATTAGATGAAAGACAAAGTTTAATTTCTTACTTAGTAGGAACATATGATGAAAATGGAAATAGTAAATTAACACTATACAAATATTCTGTTGATAGTAATATAATCGGACCAATGCAACTTGATACACAGATAGAACAAGATGAAGAAATATCATCAACATTACAGAATTTAAATGTTACAGGAACAAGACTAATAAGAAATATGATAATGGTTCCAATAGATAATACAATTATATATGTTGAACCAATATATCAAGTAATGTTAAATGAGTCAGAAGTACCTGTTCTTAGAAGGGTAATAGTTGCTGTTGGAAATAAAGTTGCAATAGGAAACAACTTAACAGAAGCATTAAGAAACTTAGGTTCACAATCAGCAATAAATATAGAGGTTTCAAATACAGATGATATAAATTCAATAATAGATGAAATAATAAAAGCAAATAAGAATGTAGAAAATTCAACACGAAATAATGACTGGGATATGGTAGGAAGTGATATGTCTACATTACAATCATTAATTAATAGATTAGATGAATTAGTAACAGAACAAAGAAAACAAGAAGAAGAGGAAAATGCAGACAATACAGTTACTGACGCGAACACAACTGTTGATGATCCAAGTTTAGTAGATATGCAAGCTGTAAATGAAATTGAATAAAAAATTTAAAAAACACACACCATAATATTGGGTGTGTGTTTTTATGTTAGAAAAAGATATTAAATTATTAATAGAGAAAATAGATAAATTAAGTTATAATCTAAATAAAAATAAATTTATAGATTTAATTGAAGTAATGGGAAATAAAAAAGAAATGATCTTTAGAAATTTGTTTTCTGGGTTATGGAAAGGTATAGGGATAGGCATAGGTGTAACATTAGTAACCGCAATAATTATAGTTATTTTACAAAAAATAATTAAATTAAATATACCAATAATTAGCGAATATATAACAGATATTGTAGATATTGTCGAAAAAACAAAGTCAATTAGATAAATAAATTGTATAAATTATAAAAATATACTTTAAAAAAACGGATAGATTGTATATAATAATGTATATCAAAAACGGAGGGAGCACAAATGAATTTACCAAATAAATTAACAATATTTAGAATAATTTTAGTACCAATAATGGCAATAATACCATTTTTTAATTTTGATATAAAATGGATTGTAATAGATATTATTTTTATCTTAGCATCAACAACAGATAAATTAGATGGTTACATAGCAAGAAGTAAAAATCAAATAACTACATTTGGAAAATTTTTAGATCCAATTGCGGATAAAATATTAGTTTTAGCAGCAATGCTTATTTTAGTAGAAGATAATAGATTACCTGCAATTATTCCTATAATAGTATTATTTAGAGAATTTATTGTTTCAGGATATAGATTGGTTGCTGTAGAAAAAGGCGGTAAAGTAATTGCAGCTTCTGTATGGGGAAAATTAAAAACTGTAACACAAATGCTTGCGTTAATATTAGCTTTTGTAGATCAAAATGGATTTGCACAATGCTTTATGGGTGGACTTACAGGTTTTGCTTGGTGGTATAATTTTATTACAACAATATTAATGAGTTTATCAGTTATTGCAGCTGTACTATCAGGTATAGATTATATAGCAAAAGGAAAAGACTTATTTAAAGAAGAGGTAAAAACAGATGAACAAAAATGAAGCTAAAGAGGAAATATTAAAATTAAGAAAACAATTAGAAATATGGGCCAACAAATATTATGATGAAGATAATCCAGAAGTGTCTGACTATGAATATGATATGACAATGAATAAATTAAAAGCCCTAGAAAAAGAATTTCCAGATTTAGTTACACAAGATTCTTTAACACAAAAAGTTGGTGGGCATGTAAAAGAAGGATTCGAAAAGGTAGAACATGAAGTTCCATTACAAAGTTTACAAGACATATTTTCGTTTGAAGAATTAGAAGAATTTAAAGAAAGAGTATATAAAGCTGCTAAAGAAAATAACTTTAAAGAAGATGAAGTGAAATTTGTTGTAGAGACTAAAATTGATGGCCTTTCAGCAGCATTAGAATATAAAGAAGGAAAGTTTGTACGTGGTGCAACAAGAGGAAATGGTTTGGTAGGAGAAGATGTTACAGAAAATTTAAAAACCATAAAAACTATTCCAAAAGAACTTCCAGAACCAATAAATATTATAGTAAGAGGAGAGGTATTTATTGGTAAAAAAGAATTTGAAAAAATGAACGAAGAAAGAGAACTTAATGAAGAAAAAACTTTTGCAAATGCAAGAAATGCGGCTGCAGGTTCATTAAGACAATTAGATACAAAAATAACAAAACAAAGACCTTTAGATATTTATATATTTAATGTACAAAAAATAGAAGGAAAAGAATTTAATTCGCATTTTGAAGAGTTAAATTACTTAAAAAAACTAGGTTTTAATGTAAACCCAGTTCTAATTCCATGTAATAATATTCCAGAAGCAATAGATGCAATAAATAAAATTGGAGAAGAAAGAGAAGAATTAACATTTGGAATAGATGGAGCAGTTATAAAAGTTGATGATTTAAAATTAAGAGAGAAAATGGGGACAACATCTAAAGTTCCAAGATGGGCAATAGCATATAAATATCCACCAGAGAAAAAAGAAACTAAATTAAAGGATATCATTTGCCAAGTAGGAAGAACTGGTGCAATAACTCCAATGGCAATATTAGAGCCAGTAAAAGTTGCAGGTTCTACAATATCAAAAACAACATTGCATAATGAAGATTTCATAAAAGAAAAAGATATAAGAGTTGGAGATACAATAGTAGTTCAAAAAGCTGGAGATGTTATTCCAGAAATTCTAGAAGTAAAAAAGAAAAATAGAGATGGTACAGAGAAAGTTTTCGAAATGCCAAAAGTTTGTCCAGTATGTGGTGCACCAGTAATACGAGAAGAGGGAGAAGCAGTAAGTAGATGTATAGGTATTGAATGTCCAGCAAAACTCGTAAGAAATATTATACATTTTGTTTCAAGAGAGTGTATGAATATTGATGGTCTTGGGGATAAAATAATAGAGCAATTAATAAATAAAAATTTAATTAGTAATATTGCAGATATATATTTTCTTAAATTTGAAGATATTGCAACATTAAAGAAAAATGGACAAAAGTTTACCCAAAATTTAATAGATGCCATAAATAATAGTAAAAATAATGATTTATATAGATTAATAGCAGCATTAGGAATAAGACATATAGGTACAAAAGCAGCAAAAACTTTAGCAAAAAAATATAAAACTATGGATAATTTAATGAATGCATCTTTAGAGAGCCTAACTATGACTGATGATATAGGTGAAATTTCAGCTAATAGTATATATGAATTTTTCAGACAAGATCAAACTGTAGATTTAATAAATAGATTAAAAGAAGCAAATGTTAATATGGAAGCACTAGAAAGCGAAGACATAGATAACAGATTTGAAGGAAAAACATTTGTCTTAACAGGAACTTTAGAGAAATTCACAAGAAAAGAAGCAAGTGATTTAATCGAAAAACATGGTGGTAAAACATCTGGTTCGGTATCTAAAAAAACAGATTACGTATTAGCAGGTGAAGATGCAGGAAGTAAACTAACAAAAGCACAAAGCTTAGGAGTAGAAATAATTACAGAAGAACAATTTGAAGAGATGATGAAATAAATGCAGAAAGGAATTTAATATGGATGGCAAGTATACATTCGAGAGATTTGAAAAAGAATTAGATGACGGATATCAAATGTATTACACATATGTAAGAAATAGATATTTATTATTTAAAACTGCAGAAAATTGTTATACACAAAAACTAATATCTGATCATCCTAAAAATCCACAACCAAGGCAAACTGTAATAACCCATAAAAGAATTGCAGAAATGTTTCCTTTTATGGAGGACATAGAATATAAAATCACATAAGAGATAATTACATTCTACATTTGTAGGAGTTAATTATATAAAAAATAAACTAAGGAGGAAGAAAATGAGTATTGAAAAATTTGTATTAAACGAAACATCTTATTTTGGATTTGGAGCAAGGGAGGTTTTACCAGAAGAAATCAAAAACAGAGGATATAAGAAGGTTTTAGTTGTTACAGATAAATCTTTATTCGAGATAGGTTTAACAAAAAAAGTAACAGAAAAATTAGATGAAGCAGGTATAGAATATACAGTATTTAGTGATGTAAAACCTAATCCAACAGTAACAAATGTAAAAGATGGACTAAGAGTTTGTAGAGAATTTGGAGCAGATGTAATTGTTGCAGTAGGTGGAGGTTCTAGTATAGATACAGCTAAAGGAATTTCTATAGTTATGACAAACCCAGATAGAGAAGATATAGTTTCACTAAATGGACCATCTAATACTGTAAATAAAGGAATGCCATTAATTGCACTTCCAACAACACATGGTACAGCTGCAGAAGTTACTATAAATTATGTAATAACAGATGAAGAAAGAGAAGTAAAAATGGTATGTGTTGACCCACATGATATACCTTTAGTTGCAATAGTAGATACAGAATTAATGTCTACATTACCAAAATCAATTGCATCTTCAACAGGTATGGATGCATTAACACATGCAATTGAAGGATATATTACAAAAGCTCATAATACAATGTCAGATATGTTCCATATGAGAGCAATAGAATTAATATTCGAAAATTTACCAGCAGCAGTTAATGAGAAAAATCAAGATGCAATAGATAAAATGGGATTAGCTCAATATATTGCAGGAATGGGATTCTCAAATGTTGGTCTTGGAATTGTTCATTCTATGGCACATCAATTAGGAGCAGTTTATGATACACCACATGGTTTAGCAAATGCTATTTTATTACCAACAGTTATGAGATTTAATGGACAAGATCCAGCAACTGCACAAAGATTTAGAGAAATATTAGTAAGAATTGGAAGACCAGATGCAGCACATTTAAATGATCAAGATGTTATAAATACATTTGTATGGAAGATATCAGAATTATCTAAAGCAGTTGGAATTACACAAACAATAAAAGATGTAGGGGCAAAAGAAGAAGACTTCGGAATGCTTGCAGATAAAGCAATGGAAGATCCATGTAAACCAGGAAATCCAAGAGAAGTATCAAGAGAAGACTTTATAGAACTATATAGACAAGCTATGTAATTAAGCCAGTAAATAGGGATTTAGGGACGTTCCTTAAATCCCTATCTAAATGTAAATAGTTTTGCGATATATAAAACAAAGGCTACTGAATTTTATATTCAGTAGCCTTCATTATATATTAAAATTATGTTTTTAAAGAACCCTAGGACTTCTTTAAAAACTATAATTGACTATTCAAAAATTAGTCTAAATTATTTAAAATATTTGGTAAAATTTGTTTCTTTCTAGAAACAACATTTTCTAGCATTGCTGTATTATTATCAACAGAAACACCAAAAGCTTTTTCTACAACTGGTGCATCATTTCCTAAAGAAATAATTTTAGAATTAGAATTGATTATATCTGTTGCTGCAAATACATATAAATCTAAGTTTTCTTTTTCGATATCTTTTGCAATTGCTTGTTCGTAATATGCTTGATTCTTAAATATAGAATCTAAGTCTGCTGTATTTACTTGTGCAATTCTGAATTTTTTATTTCCTTTTTCGAATAATTTACAGTCTATATTTATAATCTCTTCTGGAGTAAACTCACTAATGTCAGTACCTGCTTTTAACATATCTGTACCATATACATTAATATCAAGTCCAGAAATTTCTTCTAATTTTTTAACGATTTTTTTATCGTCTTCTGTAGTTGTTGGTGATTTTAAAATTAATGTATCAGAAGCGATTGCACTAAGCATTAATGTAGCCATAGTTTTATCTATTTCTACGTCATTTTCTTTATACATTTTATATAAAACTGTTGCAGTACATCCAACAGGTTCTGCTCTATAATATAATTGATATGGAGCAACGAAATTCATTGTATGGTGATCTACAACTTTTAATATTTTAGCATTAGATATATTTCCAACTGTTTGACTAGCTTCATTATGATCAACCAAAATAACGTCTTGGCTATCTTCTACATCTTCTATTAATTCTGGTGCTTCGATACCAAGATATTTTAAAACATATTGAGTTTCTTTGTTAACATTTCCTAATCTAACAGCCTTTGCATTTTCATTTCCTAATTTTTTCTCTAAATTTTCCATTACTAATGCAGATGTAATAGAGTCTGTATCTGGATTTTTGTGTCCAAATATTAATGTTTCTTTTGTCATATGAGTTCCTCCTTATTTGATTTATTCAAGTAAAAGTAATATAGCAGAATGTACATTCTGCATATATTTTTGTTATCACACTTTACATAAACTATTATACACTAAAATTATGTTTAAGTCAATATATTTAGCGTATTTCCGTAGTTAATTTAACTGTATCAAAAGCCTATAATTAATTTTCTATTGAGGGCGTTACATTTAAGGTTTTATTATTTGTATAAATAACCATTCCGGGTTTACTTCCATTAGGTTTTTTTACATATTTTACAAAACAATAATCAACAGGTACATTACTAGAAAGTCTACCCTTACTATAGTAAGCGGCAAGTTTTGCACACTTAATTAAAGTGTCATTAGAAATATTTTCTGAAGGATTTTTTAATATTACATGACTTCCATGAATATCTTTAGTGTGGAACCATATATCATTTGGAGAAGCTAATTTTGTTGTAAGATAGTCATTTTGCTTATTATTTTTACCAACTAAAACAGTGTAACCATCTATATGATATTCTCTTGGCGTTGATATATTTGTTTCTTTTTTAGTGTTAGTTTTATTATTTGATTGTATATAATCTTTAAAAATAGGATTTTCGCTAATTTCGTTATATATTTCATTAACTTCTTGAATATCTTTTGCATATTCTAATTCATATATTATACTTTCTATGTATTGCAATTCTTCCTCTGTTTCTTTCTTTTGAAGAGTAACAATTTCTAAGGCATTTTTTAATTTATTATATTTTTTAAAATATTTTTTAGCGTTATTAGCAATAGATATTGTATTATCTAAAGGAATAGTTAAAATAGCATTATTATCATAGTAATTTTCTAATTCTACTTTATCAGAATTATAATCCTTAGAAAATTTATATAAATTGGCTGTTATTAATTCCCCATATAATTTATATAAATCTTTATTTTCGCATTCTTTTAACTTATTATTAATACTTTCTAATCTTAAAGAATATTTTTTTAGAATATGAGAGATTAGTTTTAATAAATTATTTCTATAAGATACATAATTATTATTTGTTTCCTTATTATAGTAAAAATCGTCAATATAAAAATTGATATCCAAATTAGATGTTTTGGGTTCTAAATCTATAACATAGTCTAATTTTCCTTTTTCGTTAGAATACCTTATTAAAGAAACGTCGTTACTATCTAAGTTATTAAGAATTTTAGAAAGATATTCATACATCTTAAAAATATTTTCTTTTGAAAATTCAGTATTTTTTATATCATGTTTTAACATGATATTTTTAATAAAAGGCTTACTAAAACCTGTAAAATATCCAACTAAAAAATTAGTTAAATTTGTTACATTGTTTTCTAAGATTAAATTATAAAATTCATCAAAAGACTTAATATCATAAAAATTATTCTTAGTGTTTTCAGGGTATATATATTCATGTGCAGGCAATATGTCTCTATATGAATTTGACAAAGTGTCTAAATGCCTTAAGCTATCTATAATAAAGAATTTATCATTTAATAAAATTATATTGCTATGTTTTCCCATTAGTTCAACTATTAAATACTTAGTTGTTAGATCGTTTAATTCGTTATATCCTTCTAATTCAATCTTTATAATTCTTTCTAAATTATCATTAGAAGATATTGATTTTATTTTATATCCAATTAAATGCTTTCTAAGTAACATGCAAAAGTTAGGTGCATTTAGAGGATTTGGTTTTGTATTAGTTGTTAAATGTATTCTATATAAATTAGAATCTATACATATATTTAAAGCATAATTTTTTCCATTTGCATATATGCTTAATAAAACTTCGTTTTTATTTGGTTCGAAAATTTTATTTATTTTTCCTCCTAATATAGAATGTTGTAATTCGTAAGAAATTGATTTTGTTGTTATTCCATCAAATGCCATAATATTGCTGTATGTTATTAATTAACATACTCTCCTTTCATAATTTATGTTTGGCGTTATTATATTACAAAGTTAATAATATAGCAATTAAAAAAATCTTAATAAGCAGTAAAAAGTATTGACATTGTGCGTTTTTTTGACTTATAATGTGGCTTAGATATATTAACAGGGGGTTACAATACACTTATGAAATACAGCAATATGTTTTATCCATTCGATTCAAAATACGAACTTATGCAAGATGAAGAAATAATTAATAAGATAAAAGCAGGGGATAAAAGCGCTCTAAATTACTTAATGGACAAATATAAAGAACTTGTTAATATGAAAGTTAGTAAATATTATATAATAGGTGCAGAAAAAGAAGACATTGTTCAAGAAGGAATGATTGGATTATATAAAGCTATAAAGAGTTATTCAGAAGATAAAAATACTAGTTTTAAGTCTTTCGCAAATATGTGTATAGAAAGGCAATTAATAACAGCAATAAAAACATCAAATAGGCAAAAACATATGCCACTTAATTCATACTTATCATTAAATACCGCAGCATATGATGATGAGGATAATACAGAACTTATGGACATTTTTAATAATAATACAGTAGAAGACCCATTAGAAACAATTACTAAGAAAGAGTATTATAAAACTGTAGAAAATGTAATAGATAAATCTTTAAGTGATTTCGAAAAGCAAGTATTAGCAAGATTTATGAAAGGTGAAAGCTATGTTGATATAGCAAATAAATTAGATGCACCAGTTAAATCTATCGATAATGCTATTCAAAGAATAAGAAAAAAAGCAATAAAAAATATCCTAAAAGAAAATAATAATTAAAATGTGACAGAAACATTTAGTTGTGTGTCTACAGTATAATTTCAATTTGTTAACTAAGCTGCTGACAAAATAGATGTGTTTTGTTTTGGCAGCTTAACTTATTAAATAAGCATTAGTTATGCTTCTATAGCTCAGTAGGTAGAGCGCTTCCATGGTAAGGAAGAGGTCGTCAGTTCGATTCTGACTGGAAGCTCCAGAATATAGCTTATTTGTGATGAAAGGTGGAAAAATATAGAATAAGAAATAAATATAATTGTACAACGTTTTTTATTCGGAGGTTTGTATAGAAAAATTAAAGAGTATGAAATTATGAAAAGTCATACAATTATAGGTAGGGAAACATTAGAGTCTACATATAGTGATAAACTTTCTAGTGAGGTATTAGAATATGCAAAAGATATCACATTACATCATCACGAAAAATATAATGGTACAGGATATCCGGAAGGATTAAAAGGCGATGAAATTACAATTATTTCAAGAATTATGGCTATTATAGATGTATATGATGCACTAGCAAATGATAGAGTATACAAAAAAGCAATGCTCCCAAAAGAAGTAGAGGAATATATTGTATCACAATCAGGAACTGCATTTGATCCAAAGCTAATAAATGTGTTTTTATTGGCAAAAGATGAATTGGCTAGAATTAATAAAGAAAACCAAAATAAAGGTTCAAAGTTGAATCATATTTCTTAATTCAATTACAGAAAGAATAAGGATTTACTTGTTGTAGAGATATAAAACGAAGAAATTTAGTTAAAAATGACATGAGTAGGTAGGAAAATGCAGTAGTACTCTTGAAAGACCATGCTAAATATGTTATATTAGCATATGGAATAAAGGAGCGATAGAAATGAAAATTGGAATAGTAGGACTTCCTAATGTAGGAAAAAGTACATTATTTAATGCAATAACAAAAGCAGGAGCTGAATGTGCTAATTATCCATTTTGTACAATAGAACCTAATATAGGAATGGTACCTGTACCAGATGATAGATTAGATAATTTAGCTAAGATATATGATCCAGAAAAAGTAACACATGCTGTAATAGAATTTGTAGATATTGCAGGACTTGTAAAAGGTGCAAGTAAGGGAGAAGGATTAGGAAATAAGTTTTTATCACATATAAGAGAAGTTGATAGCATATTAGAAGTTGTAAGATGTTTCGAAGATCCAAACATAGTTCATGTTGATGGATCAATAGATCCAATAAGAGACATAGAAACGATTAATTTAGAGCTTGTTTTTGCAGATTTAGAAACAGTAAATAAAAGATTGGAAAGAGCAAAAAAATTATTAAAAGGAGATAAATCTTATCAAGCAGAAATAGATTTATTAGAGAAAGTAAAAGAAACATTAGAACAGGGTAGACCAGCCAGAATTCTTGAGCTTTCAGACGAAGAAAAAGAAATTATTAAAGATAGTTTCTTACTTACTATGAAACCAATATTGTATGTTACAAATGTTTCAGAAAATGAAATATCAGAAGATAATGAATATGTAAAGAAAGTAAGAGAATATGCCAAAAACGAAAATGCTAAAGTTATAAAATTATGTGTAAAAATAGAAGAAGAATTGTCAGGACTAGAAGATGATGATAAAAAAGAAATGCTAGAAGCTTTAGGAATGGATGAATCTGGATTAGATAAAGTTATAAAAGAAAGCTACGATTTGTTAGGCTTAATGTCATTTTTAACGGCAGGTAAACCAGAGGTTAGAGCTTGGACAATAAAAAAGGGAACAAAAGCTCCAGAAGCAGCTGGTAAAATCCATTCAGATATACAAAGGGGATTTATTAGAGCAGAAGTCGTTTCATATAATGATTTAATAAGTCTAGGATCTTTAAATGAGGCTAAAGAAAAAGGATTGGTAAGATCAGAAGGTAAAGATTATATTATGCAAGATGGAGATGTAGTTTTATTTAGATTTAATGTCTAAAATGCAGAAAAAACGTATTTACCAAACTTTAACATGGAAATTTTTGAAAAAATAAAAATATATGTAAAAAAAACTTGCATTTTATATTAAAGTGTAGTATAAATAATATTAGTATTGAATATAATATTAACAAAAGAGAGAAAAGGTAGGGAAGGAAATGAAAAAAAATAGTTTAATTAAAGGAATTTTATTAGTCATAATTGTATCAACTGTAATGATGATTACAAGTAGTGTTTATGCATCTGGAGAAACAATAGTATTAACACAAAATACACCAGCAAATAATACTGCAACAGATAATTCAGCAACAAACAATACAGCAACAAATAGTGCATTAACTTCAACATTAACACCAACAACACCAGCAAATAATACATCAACATTAGAATCAAATTTACCTAAAACTGGTATTGCAGATAATACAATAGTTTTTGCAGTAGTAGGTGTTTGCGTAGTTGCCGCAATTTATGCTTACAGAAAAGTAAGAGACTATAAAGGAATTTAATTAATTTATATAAATTATTGTTTTATATTTTATTATTGCAATTTAAAGAAATAATTAAATGGACTAGTTATGCTAGTCCATTTCTTTTGCTTTTAGAATAATTCGTGTTTTATTTTGGTTATTGCAAGTAATTAAAGTTGTTTCTCTTATATTATTAGTATTTTGGCTTAATACAGAAGTATTATTTATTTCTACTTCAAATTTATCATATATACTATATTCTAAATAATTATTACTTAAATCATAAATGCGAATTATATCACCTATATTAAGCTTATTAATATTGCTAAAGAATTTTCCGTTGTCATAGTTATGACCAGCAATACAAAGATTTCCGATTTGATTTGGCTCTGGTCCACAAAGTCTACAAGGTGATATTTTTAGCAAATCTTCTGAACATGTTGAAAGAATAGAGTAATTTAAATTTATTTTATCTATAGTAATTTTACCAATTATATGAGAAGAACTATACTGGGAAGTGTTAGTGCTATTACTAGTAGAATATAGTGATATTGTTTGGTATTTTTCATCTAATTTTTCCGAAAAAGAATATAATTTTTTTTCTCTATTTTTTATAATATAAGAGTAAACTAAACTAGATAGAATAACTAAAATAAAAAAAACAAATAATATTATAAATATAATTTTATTTTTATGAAATTTATTCATATTATTATTTTTTGCAAAAAAATATATAATATTATAAAATTATTAAAATGTAAAAAATTTGTAGACTTTTTTATAAATATAGCTTAAAATAAAGAAAGCATAGGAGGGAATAATATGAATATATGGCATGATATTTCAGCAGATAGAATAAAAAAAGATGATTTTATAGCAGTTGTAGAAATAGAAAAAGGTGGAACAAATAAATATGAATTGGATAAAGCTACAGGACTTTTAAGATTAGATAGAGTTTTATATACTTCAACACATTATCCAGCCAATTATGGATTCATACCTAGAACATATGCTGGAGATGGTGATCCATTAGATGTTTTAGTAATATGCCAAGAAAAAATAGTACCATTAACATTAGTAGAATGTTATCCAATTGGTGTAATGTTAATGACAGATAATGATGATTTAGATGAAAAAATAATAGCAATTCCAAAATCAGATCCGTTTTTAAAGAATTGCCAAGATATTAAAAATTTGCCAGATCAATATTCTGCAGAAATCATGCATTTTTTTGAAGTGTATAAGCAATTAGAAAATAAAAAAACAGAAGTAAAAGAAATGTGTGGAAGAGAAGATGCAGAAAAAATTATAGAAAAATGTATAAATAATTATAATGAAAAGTTTTTAAGATAAATAGATTGTGGGGAAAAAGAAATGTTAGAAAGAATTATTTTTAATATATTATCCTTTTCTCTTTTTATAATAATCTTCTTTAAAATTATTAGGAAAAATGATACTGCTTATGTTGTACCATTAATATTAGAAGCGTTGGGAATCGCAATTGGACTAATAGAAATTTTAATAGGAAGATTTTTAGGGACGTATATTAGGGTAATAACATATATATTAGCAATAGTATTACCATTAGCAATAATTTTGCTAGAAAAGTATGGAATTAATTTTTCGGAATGGTTATATATTTTTTTGGCAAAATTATGCAGTATATTAAAAAATAGTAAAAAATCAAAACAGTTATTAATGAATTTGATAAATAAATATCCAGAAAGTTATAGTGGGCATAGGCTATTGGCTCAAACATACGAAAAAGAAGGTGGAATGAGAAAAGCAATAGATGAATATGTTAAAGCTATAGATATTAACAAGAAAGACTATGATTCATATTATAAAATTTCTGAATTATTAGTAAATTTAGGAAAAAAAGATGAAGCGATACAAATGCTAAATAATTTAATACATATTAAACCTGATTATTACCAAGCATCAGAGTTATTAGGTCAATTATTATGCGAACAAGAAAACTTTAAAGAGGCAATCAATGTATATATGAATGCTTTAAAATATAATAAAGAAAGTTTTGAAATATATTATAATTTAGGAATTGCGTATACTAGACTAAATGATTTTCAAAATGCAAAAAATTGTTACGAAAAAGCAGCACAGATAAATGCTTTAAACTATAAAGGATATTATAACCTTGGTTTAATATCAATGTTATATGATGATTTAGATGAAGCGGAAAAATATTTTCTAGAAGGAATGAAAGTAGAAGATACCGAGCCAGAAAGTTGTTATCAATTATCAAGAATATATGTAATAAAAGGAGAGAGAGAAAGAGCTATAAATTATTTAGATAGAGCAATAAATTTAGACAGTTCATTTGCAGAAAAAGCAGCAAAAGATTCAGTATTTTTGTCTATAGAAAGATATATACCTAAAAATATTAATAAAATAATAAGAAAAAATACAACTATGACAAAGCCAGAAATATTAGTAAAACAACATTTAGAAGATACTTATTTGTTAGTTGGGAAAATAAGTAAAAACGAATTGAAAAACATGAATATAGGAAAAGAAAAAAGCATAAATATACAAAAAGAAGAAAGAGATAATTTATAGGAGGATTATTATGAAAAATATTTCTATTATTGGTGGAGACTTAAGAATTGTAAAACTTGCAGAAATGCTAAAAGAAGATGGTTATGAAGTTTATACATATGGTTTAGAAAAAGCACAGCTCAATGAAAAAATAGAAAAATGCAATAGTATAGAGGAAGTTACAACAAAAGCTGATGTGATTGTTAGTTCAATTCCACTTACAAGTGATGAGATTAATATTAATTCACCTTTTAGTAACAATAAAATAAAAATATCTGAGGTTGCTCAAAATGTTAAGGGAAAAACCTTTATAGCAGGAAGAATAGAAGATGAATTATATAAAAAATTTGATGATACAAAAGTAATTGATTTATTAAAAAGAGAAGAATTAACAGTTTTAAATACAATATCTACAGCAGAAGGAGCAATTCAAATTGCTATGGAAGAATCAACTAAAACTTTACATGGTAGTAAAATTTTAGTGATGGGTTTCGGAAGAGTGAGTAAAATTTTATCAAATATGTTAAAAGGAATAGGTGCAGAAGTATACTGTGAAACGAGAACTACTGTAAATTGTGCTTGGATAAAAGCATATGGATATAAGCCTATTTTATTAGACGAATTAGATGGCAATTTAGATAAATTTGATATAATAATAAATACAATTCCACATATTATACTAAATAAAGAAAGGATATCTTTGCTAAAAAGAGACTGTATTATTATAGATATTGCATCAAACCCAGGAGGTGTTGATAGAAAAGCTGCAAAAGAAATAGGAGTAAAATTAATTTGGGCACTTTCTTTGCCAGGAAGAGTCGCACCTATAACCTCAGCAGAATTTATAAAAGAAACATTAGAAAATATACTAAAAGATATAAAAACAAATAGCTAAGGAGAAAAATTAAAATGATGGAAATAACAGTTTTTAGGGCAATAATATTAGGAGCAGTTCAAGGACTTACAGAATTACTCCCAATATCAAGTTCAGCACATTTATTTATAATACCATGGTTGTTCAATTGGGGAGAAATAGGTGATTTTGATGTAGCTTTGCATTTTGGAACATTACTTGCTATTGGAATTTTCTTCTTTAAAGATTGGATAAAATTAATAAGAGGAGGATATGAGCAAGTTGCAAAAAAGAAGAAAACATTTGAGGGAAGAATGTTTTGGTATATTGTATTTGCAACAATTCCAGGAGGAATTATAGGATATTTATTAGATCACTATTGCTCAGATATATTAACAAAACCAGAAATTATTGGTTGTGCATTAATTTTTATGGGAATTATTCTATACATTATAGACAAAAAAGCAAAATCAAAAGTGAAATATGAAGATATGAATTTTAAGCAAACTTTTATAATAGGATTATCACAATCATTAGCTTTTATACCTGGAGTTTCTAGGTCAGGAATAACAATGACAACAGCAAGAGCAATGGGAATAGAAAGAGAATCAGCAGCAAGATATTCTTTTATGTTATCAGCACCAATAGTTTTAGCAGCTACTATATTTAAGTTAAAAGATTTTGTATTTAGTGTACCATTTCTAGTTGGAATATTAGTAAGCTTTTTAGTTGGAATATTAGTAATAAAATTCTTACTAAAATATTTACAAACCGGAAATTTTAAAGTTTTTGCTGTATATAGAATTATAATAGGTATTATTGTTTTGATTGTTTGTATAAACAGAGTATAAGATAGAGAATATCTCTATCTTTTTGTGTTTCTTGTACTTAATTATAATTGTAAAAGAGGAATTAAAGTTTTTTACTAAAAATATTGTTTTTTTGGTAGATAATAAAAAAAATAATTATAAATTATTGATATTTTAACGATTGTATTGTATGATAATAGAGTATAATAAAATCAAGCAGAAAGGGGTAAAACCTAATGAATAAAATAATAAAAAAAGTACTATCTTGTTGCTTTATAATTTTATTTTTTGTCATAAGTGGTCAATTTGTATATGCAGATTCTGTTAATCAATTAGAAGCACAAGGAGCAGGGCAATTAGTTCAAATAAAAGAAAACTCAGAAAAAAAATTAGAAGATTACAAAGAAGAATATGGCTCTGATGCATATGGTATTGCGGCATATATTCTAAATGCAGTAAGAATATATAGTATACCAGTATGCTTTGTAGGAATAGCAATAGGAGGAATTTATCAAGTAATAGGTATCCGTAAGCTTGATGAAAGAGATAGAGGCTTTGGAATTATGATAGGATGTATAACTGTTTTAGTAATAACACAACTATTACCACTTATATTTGCTATAGTTGTAAAAGGTTGGAGGGGTTAACGAATGAAAATATTATTTGCTGTAAATAATGAAAAAATATCAAAAACTATTGTAAAAAAATATCAAAGTGATTACAAAGAAATAATATCATACAAAAATGTATATTATTTTAATGCTATATTAAAAGAATTACAAAAGGATAATACTTATGATAGGATTATAATAAGTGAAGATTTAGAGCCTTTTACAAATAATAATTATGAACAAATAGATAAATTTATTTTCGATAGATTAGATAATATTAGTGATGAAGCTACAAATTCAACAAGAGCTGATACTCCAATAATATTAATATGTACAGATAGACGTACAAAATCTGATGATATATTAGTAAAATTGTTTAGTATAGGTGTGTATAATGCACTTATTGGAACAGACAGAAATATAGATGAAATTTGTAAATTAATAAAAGTTCCAAGAACTAAAAAAGAAGCAAAAATATATTATAAAATTGATGCAGAAGAAGTAACATATCAATCAGAAAATGAAAATGATGTAAGCGAGTCAGAAATTCAAAGTATTTTAGCTCATTATAAAAAAATTGGTAGAGACGAGCAAAAATGTGTAGATAGTTTTGATTCAATAGCACAACAATATACAGATGTACAATTAAAAGTTATTGCAAGTTTTCTTCCTTTAAATGTAAAAGCAATATTAGAAGAAAAATCACCTAAATATCAACAGATAATGTCTTTAATGGGAGATAAAAGAAGTTCATCAGGAGCAAATAAAAATAGTAATAATAAAGATGAAAAAGGTTTAAAAATTGGTTTTATAGAATCAGCAAATGGAAAAAGAAACCTTGGAAGACCTGTAATTATACCGTCAGCAGTTAATACAAATAAAGTAAAGAAAATGTCAACAAAAACTGTTACTTCTTCAGGAGTAAATATACCAGAACCAGAGATGATTTCTAATGTTGTTAGCCAAAATACTATAGAATCCGAAGAAGAAATAAAACCAAAAAGAAGGGGCAGACCACCAAAAAAGAAAGTAGAAGAAGAAATTACCAATGTGGAAGTTGACAACAAACCAAAAAGAAGAGGAAGACCACCAAAGAAGAAAGTAGAATCAAATACAATACCAGGATTTGATGATGATGATTTACAAGTAAATACAATGCCAGGATTTGATGATGACGATTCACAACCAAATACAATGCTAAGTTTTGATGATGACGATTCACAAGTAAATACAATGCCAGGATTTGATGATGATGATCTACAAGTAAATACGATGTCAGGTTTTGATGACGATGATTCACAATCAAATACAATGCCAGGTTTTGATGATGATATACAGACAAATACAATTTCAAATTCGGGTAATAATACAAATAGTATAGATAATAACGGATATGTACCATTTGACTTTAATTCATCAAATGGCAGATCAACAGAATATAATAACCAAACTAAATTAGCAAATACTAGAAAAACATATACAACAGATTCAATAAATGCATTATTAACAAGAGAAAAGAAGATTGTAACATTTGTTGGAACAAGTAAAAACGGAACTTCATTCCTAGTAAATAATCTTGCACTTAGCTTGTCTAAAAAAGGTATTGATGTAGCTATATTAGATGCAACAAGAAATAGAAATGCATACTATATATATACAGAAAACGAAGAAGAACTAAGACAAATTGCAGAAAAAAGTATTCCAAATTTAATTAATGGAGTTGCAGCAGGTTTAAAAGTAGATAAGAATTTAACAGTATATACAGCATTACCAGATGATGAAGTGCCAATGGAACGATATGAAGAAATATTATCGACATTAGTAAAAAATCATTCATTAATATTAATAGATTGTGATTTCGAAACAGATTTTGGATATTTTGCTGCATCACAAGAAATATATTTAGTACAAAGTATGGATATATTAACTATTCAACCACTTACAGCATTCTTTAGAGATTTACAAAGTAAAAACATTTATCAACCAGAAAATTTAAGAATAGTTATAAACAAAGAATTACCTGTTAAAACTTTAACTGTAAAAAATATTATAGGAGGATTATCTTTCTATAATGATCCATCAATGTCATTTATGAGAGAATTATTTAATAGGGAAACTGCTAAATATTGTATAATTCCATTTGAAATTGCAACATATTCAAAATATTTAGAGGGATTAGTTAATTGTAAAATTTCTTTAAATGGATATTCAAAGGAATTTATGCAAGCTTTAAGAACATTAGAAAACATGGTATATCCATTAATGGAACCAACACCTGCTTCAAATAGAGGTGCTAAAAGCAATAACAATTATGAAAGAACTAGATTTTCAAATGAAATGAATGATACATTAAATCAAATGAAGAAAAATTTTTAGAATAATATAGAGGTGAGAAAGTTTTGACAGTAGCAATATTAATAACTATAGTTATACTAGTTTGCATAATAATAGCGTTAATGGCATACAATATTTCTATTCATAAAAAAATAGCTAAATTTAGCAATATTAGTGAAAAGATAAATGGATTAAATGTACTACAAAATTTTATGGATACAATAGGTGAATATTCTAGTGTTGAAGAAAAAATACAAAAAATAAATGAAATTATTTTAAACAAATATAGTATATTAAAATATTCAACAATAGTAGTATTTAATGGAGCTGAATATGAGTTAAAAGCATCAAATGTTGATGAAAAACACTGGCAGAGCTTAACTAAATTAGGTGATGAAGAAATATTTAAGGATAGTATAGCAACAGCAACACCAAAGTATATAACTGTAGAAAAGGAATCAGAAAAATTACCATATCAAAAAATGGAATTTGGACGAGCTAAATCAGCAATGTTCTTTCCTTTATATATAGATAATGTTTATATAGGGTATTGGTTAATTGAAAGTAGTGAAATTCATGCTTTTGATAATATAGATACAGCTATTATAGAGGTAATTAGAGATAATATAGTTACAATTTTAAAAACTGTACAATATCAAAATACAGTAGAAAATACAGTAAGAAAAGATTTATTTACAGGATTAAAATCCGCAGAGTATTTGTATGGTTTAGGAAAACAAGAGATAGACAAATATACAATATCAACAGTTTGTATGTTTAGGATTACTAACATAGAAGAGATAAATGAAAAAATAAGTAGACATTTGGGAAATAAAGTTATTACAGAGGTAAGTAAATTCTTCGAAAATAATATATCTAAAGAATATTTATTTGTAAGATATATGGGACCAAAATTTGTAATAGTATTTTCTGGAGTTCAATCTGAAGATGTTGCTAACTTCTTAGAAGATATTAAAGCACAAATAGAAGAAATGCAAATACGTCCAGATTTAGATGATAAGGCAATATCAAATGTTAAAAATAAGGAAAATATATATGTTAGTCCAAGATTAAATTTTGTATTAACATCATATTATAAAGGAACCTCTATGGATGGTTTAACAAAGAAATTAGAAGAATATATTGATAATGCTGATAAATCTGAAAGTGATATTAATTATATTTAATGGGAGGAATGTAACATGGGAAATTTTGATAAGACAATGAGCTTCAAAGTAGAAAGAGACGAAAACCTTAAAGTAAAAGAAATTTTAAAAGAGGTTTACGATGCCTTAGTAGAGAAGGGATATAATCCAATAAATCAAATAGTTGGATATATTCTTTCAGGAGATCCAACATATATAACAAGTTATAATGATGCAAGAAATAAAATAAGACTTATAGAACGTGATGAATTACTTGAGAAAATGGTAAAAAATTATATAGGATTAGAAGATAAATAGTATGAGGATATTAGGAATTGATTATGGAGATGTAAGAACTGGAGTTGCTATAACAGATCCATTAGGCATTACAGCCCAAGGGCTAAAAACTATAAACAATCAAAACAGTGATAGGATTTTATTAAGAGAACTTGAAGAAATAGTAACAGAATATAATGTAGAGAAAATAGTAATAGGAATGCCATTAAATTTAAAAGGAGAGAAAACTGTACGAGCAGAGAAAACAGAAAAATTTATTCATAAATTAAAATGTAAATTTGGAAAAATGCCTATCGAAGTAATAGATGAAAGGTTAACAACAGTTCAAGCTCATAAAACAATGAACTTTTTGGACGTGAATAAAAAAAATAAAAAAAATATTGTAGATACTATAGCAGCTGTGTATATTTTAGAAACATATCTTGGAAAAGAAGAGAAAAAATAGTTGCAAAAATTACAAAAATAGTATATGATATGTAAAACTTGAAATAATAATATTAAGATATCGAAAGGAGAATAATATGAGTGAAGATATCAATACACCAAACAACGGTGAAGAATTAGATAATATAATAATTTTAAATGACGAAAATGGAAATGAAGTAAAATTCGAATTTTTAGATTTAATGGAATATGAAGGCGAAGAATATATAATATTATTACCAACAGAAGAAGGCGAAGATAATGACGAAGTTGTTATCTTAAAAGTAGAAGATGTAGAAGATGATCCAGATATGGAAACTTATGTTAGCATAGACGATGAAGATACTTTAAATGCAGTATTCGAAATGTTTAAAGAAAAATTTAAAGACGAATTTAACTTTATAGATGAATAATAAATACAATAAAAAAGAGGAGTAATTATATTGTAGTATTTAGAGAATAAAGGTTAGTAGCTGAAAGCCTTTTATACGAAGATATAACGAAGGTAGCTTTTTTGGTAGATATAGTGAACTAATAATAAGTATATCCGGGTTGGCTCCGTTAAAAGCTATAATGAGTATTATTAAAATATTAAGGTGGTACCGTAAGAGTAATCTTGCCCTTAAAGGCAGGCTTACTCTTTTTTATTTATTTGAACTTTAGGGACGGGGCTAAAAGTTCAAATAATTTACATAAATTATGGAACAAAATAAATAAGGAGGAATATTTATGAATTATAATCACAAATTAAACGATAAGTATAATCCAAAAGACTTCGAAGAAAAGATTTATAAAGAAACAGAAGAAAAAGGTTACTTTAAACCAAATATGGATAAAAGTAAAGAAGCTTATTGCATTATGATGCCTCCCCCAAATGTAACTGGAAAGCTACATATGGGGCATGCATTAGATGGAACAATACAAGATATTTTAATTCGTTTTAAAAGAATGCAAGGATATAATGCTTTATGGCTTCCTGGATCTGACCATGCTTCTATTTCTACAGAGATGAAGGTAGTTCAAAAATTAAAAGCAGAAGGTAAAACAAAACATCAAATAGGTAGAGAAGAATTCTTAAAAGAAACTTGGGATTGGACACATTTATATGGTGGAACAATACAAGAACAACAAAAGAAATTAGGATGTTCTTGTGATTGGGATAGACGTAGATTCACATTAGATGAAGGACTTTCTGAAGCAGTTAAAGAGCAATTTGTTAGATTGTACGAAAAAGGTCTAATTTATAAAGGCAAAAGAATGGTTAATTGGTGTCCAAATTGCAATACTACAATTTCAGATGTAGAAGTTGAATATCATGAAGAGAATACTCATTTATGGCATATCAGATATAAAGTTAAAGATGAAGATAAATATATAATTGTTGCAACAACAAGACCAGAAACTATGCTTGGTGATACAGCAGTTGCTGTTCATCCAGATGATGAAAGATATAAAGACTTACTTGGAAAAACATGTATATTACCAATTATGAATAAAGAAATTCCAATTATTGCAGATAGATTTGTAGAGACAGAATTTGGTACAGGTGCTGTTAAAATAACACCTGCACATGATATGAATGACTATCAAGCAGGTTTAAGACATAATCTAGAGATAATAGAAGTATTTGATGAGAACTTTAAAATGGGAGACTTAGTTCCAGAATATAAAGGAATGGATTTACTAGAAGCAAGAGAAAAAATTGTAGAAAAACTAGAAGAATTAGGAGCTTTAGTAAAGGTTGAAGATTTAACACATAATGTAGGAAAATGTGAAAGATGTAAAACAACAATAGAACCAAAAATTTCTGATCAATGGTTTGTTAAGATGGATGAATTAGCAAAACCAGCAATTAAAGCAGTTGAAAATGGAGATATAAAATTTATTCCTAAGAAATACGAGAAAATGTATTTTAATTGGATGAATAATATACAAGATTGGTGTATTTCTAGACAATTATGGTGGGGACACAGAATTCCAGCTTATTATTGTGATGATTGTGGACATATAACTGTTTCAAGAGATGAAGTAATAGAATGTGAAAAATGTAAATCAAAAAATATTCATCAAGATGAAGACACATTAGATACATGGTTTAGTTCAGCATTATGGCCATTTTCTACATTAGGTTGGCCAAATACAGAAAGTGAAGATTATAAAACATTCTTCCCAACAAATGTATTAGTTACAGCATATGATATTATAACTTTCTGGGTATCAAGAATGATAGTATCTAGCTTGGAACTAACAAAAGAAAATCCATTTAAAGATGTTTTAATTCATGGTATTGTAAGAGATAGCCAAGGAAGAAAAATGTCTAAAACACTTGGAAATGGTGTTGACCCATTAGAAGTTATAGATGAATATGGGGCAGATGCTTTAAGATTTTCTGTACTTTCTGGAACAACAATGGGTAATGATATTAGATATATGCCAGAAAAATTAGATCAAGCATCAAATTTTGCGAACAAAATTTGGAATGCTGCTAAATTTATAACTAATTCATTAGAGCCAGATGAAAAAATAGTTGAATTCTATAATAAAGTATACAATGCAGATAAAAAAGAATTCAATGGAGAGATGCTGAGACTAGAAGATAAATGGATTTTGAATAAATTAAATACATTAATAAAAGATATTACAAAATTAATTGAAGACTATGATTTAGGTATTGCACTAGATAAAATATATAATTTTATTTGGAATGAATTCTGTGATTGGTATATAGAAATTTGTAAAACTAGAATTTATAGTGAAGACTCAGATGAAAGAGTTACAGTGGATTTTGTATTAGATTATGTATTAAGAAATTCGTTTAAATTATTACATCCATTTATGCCATTTGTTACATCAGAAGTATATTCTAAATTAGTTCACTATGATGATATAGATATTATGATGTCAAACTGGCCAGAGTATAGAGAAATGCCACAATTTGAAAAAGAAGAAGAAATCATAGAGAAATTTAAAGATATAATTGTGGATATACGTAATACAAGAGCTAATATGAATGTTCATCCAAGTAAAAAGACTACATTAATATTTGTAACAAATGAATATAAGACATCTATAGAAGAATCTGATGAATTCTTAAAGAAATTAGGATTTGCAACAGATATTAAAGTTCAAGAAAATAAAGAAGGAATTCCAGAAAATGCAATAGCAATTTTAAAAGATGGAATAGAATTATATATTCCTTTTGATGAATTAGTTGACATCAAAGAAGAAATAGAAAGATTAGAAACAGAAATAACAAAACTAGAGTCAGAAGTTGCAAGATGTAATAAAATGCTTTCTAATCCAGGTTTTGTTAACAAAGCACCAGAAGCAAAAGTAAATGAGGAAAAAGAAAAACTAGCAAAATATGAAGAAATGTTAAATGCTTCTAAAGAAAGACTAGCAAATTTAAAGAAATAAAAATAAAAAAGACCACACATTTGAAGTAAACACTGTAAGTGTGTGGTCTTTAAAAATTATATCGCCAATGTATAGCCAACCAAACGAAATCTAAGATTTCAATGGTTGCTTAAAACTAGCTAAAGCACATTTTATGCCATCAACAGCGGCAGACATAATACCACCAGCATATCCAGCACCTTCGCCACAAGGATATATTCCTTCTACATTAGACATAAGATTTTCGTTACGAATAATTCTAACTGGGGAAGAACTTCTTGTTTCAACACCTGTTAAAAGAGTGTCTGGATTTGCAAAACCATGAATTTGATTGTCAAAATGTAAAAAAGCATTTTTCATAGTCATATTTACAAAGTAAGGTAATATATTATTTAAATTATAAAATGTTGTACCAGGTAAGTAAGTAGGTTTTACTTTTCCAAATTCACAAGATAATGTGTTATTTAAATAGTCACCTAATTTTTGTATAGGAGCATAATAATTTTTTCCACCTGCAATAAATGCTTTTTCTTCTAAGTCTTTTTGAAAATCAATTCCAGCTAATGGACTATTAGAAGAAAAATCAGCAGGAGTTACATTAACTAAAATAGCACTATTAGCATTTTTTCCATCACGTTTAAAAACACTCATTCCATTTGTTACAATAGTATTTTCTTCACTAGATGAAGCCATAACAGTACCTCCAGGACACATGCAAAAAGAGTAACAACTTCTACCAGTATCTTTATCATGGTATACTAATTTATATTCTGCAGGTGGAAGTTTTAATTTTGTTTTATCTCCATATTGTGCAAAATTAATATCTTGTTGTAAATGTTCAACTCTAACACCAACGGAAAAGTTTTTACTTTCCATATTTAGTCCTTTATCGTAAATTTTATAAAAAGTATCTCTGCTACTATGTCCAATAGCAAGGATGACAGTTGAAGTAGCAAGAGTATATTCTTTGCCTTCAGTTACATATGTAACTGATTCGATTTTATTATCTTTTATATTAAAATCAACAACTTTACTATTAAATAAAAATTCTCCACCTTTAGAAATAATATAATTTCTCATATTACTTATAATTTTTACTAAATTATCTGTTCCAATATGGGGTTTTGCCAAATATAAAATTTGTTCAGGCGCACCAAACTTATAAAAATCTTGTAAAACAATACTACATAAAGGGTTGTTAATACCAGAAGTAAGTTTTCCATCAGAAAATGTTCCAGCACCACCTTCACCAAACTGAATGTTAGAATTAGTATCTAAGTTACCTGTTTTCAAAAATGTATCAACATCTTTTTTTCTATCTTCAACTTTTTTGCCTTGTTCTATAATAATTGGGTTAATACCATTTTTTATAAAAGTTAATGCTGCAAACAGACCAGCAGGTCCTGCACCAACAATTACAGGTCGTTCTAAATTATTATTTTTTATATTGATATTAGGCAATTCAAATTTTTTATAATCATCAAATTTAGAATATTTTTTCTCTGATTTAAATGAGATTGCAATATTATATAAATAATGAATATTGTCTTTATTACGCGCATCAATAGATTTTTTTATAATATGCCAATCTAAAATATCTTCATATACAATGTGATATTTTTTACAAATAAGTTCTATCAAAGAATTATTATCTAAATCTTCATAAATTTTAATATTATTAATTCTTTTCATATAAATCCCTTCTAAAAAAGTTATCTACAAAATTATAACATAAAAATTGATTTAAGAAAATATGTAGAAAAAAGTCGTGAAGTTTTTTGCATATCGACAAAACTTCCCATGAATCGCTATTGGAAAATATTACCAATGGTATTATAATAATCCAAAAGGAGGGATAGTGGTGCAGATAAAATATTTAGAGCAGGACAAGCTATTATTCTTTTCGCTGGAAGAAGAAATAGACCATCATACTACAAAAGATTTAAGGAGGAAAATGGATTATGAAATTGAAAGACATATGCCTAAAAAAGTTATATTTAATTTTGATAGTGTTAGCTTCATGGATAGTGCAGGAATAGGATTGTTATTAGGAAGGTATAAGATAGTAAATATGTTACGGTGGAGAAGTAGCATTAATTAATGTTAAGAAAAGTGTAAAAAAAGTATTAGATATGTGTGGTATATTAAAACTAATACACATATATGATGATTTAGATATGAAATTTAATGTATGTTAGGAGGAAAAAATGAATAAAAGGTACAAAAATAAAATGCAATTGGAAATATTAAGTAAATCAAATAATGAAGCATTTGCACGTATTACAGTAGCAGCTTTTGCAGCACAATTAGACCCAACAATAGAAGAATTATCTGACATAAAAACAGCTGTTTCAGAAGCAGTAACAAATTCTATTATCCACGGATATGAAAATAAAGAAGGAATAATAAGGATAAATGCATATATCTATGACAATATATTAAGAATAGAAATTGCAGATCAAGGTAAAGGAATAGAAGATATAGAAATTGCAAAACAACCATTATATACGACAAAGCCAGAATTAGAAAGATCTGGAATGGGCTTTACCATAATGGATAACTTTATGGACAACCTAAAAGTTGAATCGGTTGTAGGAATGGGAACAAAAGTAACAATGGAAAAAAAGATAGCTGTAAAAAATACAAATGATGAGAAAAATCAAGAGGAGAATTTTTATGTATGAAAATACTATTAGTGAGATTTTAAAAGCTCAAACAGACAAAGAGGAGCTAGGTAAAATTGTAGAAAATAATAGTGGCTTAGTATGGAGTATTGTAAAAAGATTTAAAGGAAGAGGATATGAAAATGAAGATTTATTCCAAATAGGAAATATAGGTTTAATAAAAGCAATTAAAAATTTTAATCCAGAATATGAAGTGAAATTATCTACATATGCTGTAACCTATATTATAGGAGAGATAAAAAAATTTATAAGAGATGATGGAATAATAAAAGTTAGCAGAAGTATTAAAGAATTGTGTGTAAAAATTAAAGATATAGAAAATAAAGCAATAAAGGAAGGGAAAAATGTAACAGTAGAAGAGATTGCAAAAGAATTAAAAGTAGAAAAGGAAGATATTGTTCTTGCGATTGATTCTATGAAACAGGTAGATTCAATATATGAAGAAGATTCAGAGAATAATAAATTAGCATTAATAGATAAAGTATCTTCAGAAAAAGACGAAACAGATACGATGATAAATAGAATTTTTATAAAAGAATTGCTAAATAAAATGGATAGCAGAGATAGGCAAATTATTATGCTAAGGTATTTTAATGGAAAGACTCAATCACAAGTAGCAGAAATGTTAAATATTTCACAAGTACAGGTTTCTAGAATAGAGAAAAAGATATTAAATAAAATGAAAATAGAGTTAATATCATAGGAGGAAGAGTGAGAAAGTTTATATTTTATTTTGTAGGAATAATAATTATTATTTTTCTTATACCTATAGTGTGTACTTCACGAATTAAAGAAACTTCCGCAGACGGTAATGTTATGAATAATGTAGTTACTCAAAGTATTATAGAAAATAATTATGATTATAAACAGTATCAAACAGTTAAACTTTTACATACTGCTGATAATAGTATAGAAGAGTTAAAATTAGACGAATATTTATATGGTGTTGTGTCTGCAGAAATGCCAGCAAATTTTCAGGAAGAAGCGTTAAAAGCTCAAGCTGTTGTGGCAAGAACTTATACGCTTTATAAAATAATAAACAATAGTACTAAACATGGAGAAGCACAAATATGTGATGATTCAGCTTGTTGTCAAGCTTGGATTTCGAAAGAAGATAGGTTAGCAAGATGGGAAGAAAGTGAACGAGAATCAAATTGGAATAAAATTGTTAATGCAGTAAATGCTACACAGGGAAAAATAATAACATATAATAATGAACCAATTAATGCTTTCTTTCATTCAAATAGTGGAGGAAAAACCGAAATTCCTATAAATGTTTGGGGTGGCAGTGGCATGCCATATTTGCAGGTGGTAGAAACATCTGGTGAGGAAAATTATAGTCAATATAGCTCAGAGGTAACTATTTCTAAAGAAGAGTTAAAAAATAAAATGTTAGAAAAATATCAAGATTTTACTATAGATTATAATGATTCAGCTTGTATAGAAATCCTAGACTATACAGAAAGTGGTAGAGTAAAAACTATAAAAATCGGGAATAAAAATTTGTCAGGAGTTGAGGTAAGAACTATTTTTAGCTTAAAGTCTGCTAATTTCGAAGTATCAATAGAAGGTGATAATATTAAATTTGCTGTAAAAGGATATGGGCACGGAATCGGGATGAGTCAGACTGGTGCAGATAGTTTAGCAAGTATTGGAAGTAATTATGAAGATATAATCCATCATTTTTATATAGGAGTGGAAATAAAAGATATGTAAAAATTGTATAAATTCATAAAATAAGGAAATACTTTAATTAAACAAAACGAGGAGGAAATTTTTATGAGAGAATATAGAAAAGTATCCAAAGGTGTTATTTTGGCAATTGTGATTGCGGTAATAGTAATTGGTGTTTCCTTAATATCATTATTTTCATTAGGAAAAGAAGAACCAGAAAGTGGTGGAAAACAACTTGCAGGTAGTGTTAATTATTTAGATGAAAGTAACTCTATAGAAGAGGCAAGTACTAGCTCTGACAAGACAATAAATGAAGTAAAGGAAAATAAAATTGCTTTAAATACAGAAAATTTTGTAAATTCACAAAATACGAATACTGTACAAAAACAAACAAATACAACTTCAAAAACAACAAATACGACTACATCTACATCAAAGCAGACAACAAAGAAAGAAGAAAAGAAAGAAATAAAATTTGAAAAGCCAGTTGAAGGAGAGATTATAAAAGAATTCGCAAAAGATAATTTAGTGTTTTCTAATACGCTAAACGAGTGGACAACTCATGTAGGTATAGATATAAAAGCAGCAAAGACTACAGTTGTTAAAGCAGCATATGAAGGTACAGTAGAATCAATAAAAAATGATCCAAGATATGGATTAACAGTTATTATTGCACATGATGATGGTTATAAAACAGTATATTCTAATTTATTAACTTCTGAGTTTGTAGTAGAAGGAGAAAAGGTAACTACAGGACAGACAATTGGAACAGTTGGAAATACAGCTACTTTTGAAGTTGCTGATGAAAGCCATCTACATTTTGAAATATTAAAAGATAATGTACAAGTTGATCCTACAATATATATAAAATATTAAAAAAAGCGACTATATGTCGCTATTTTGTTTCTATAGGAAGCCACCATTCTGTATGACCTGATCCATGGTAAACTTCAAGTTCTGGAATATTTCTAATATTATAACCAGAATAAGGAATCCAGTTACGATATGCATTATGCGAAAAATTATAAAAAAAGTCACCAGAAATTTCATCTATTTTAAACACAGCCCATGTGGAACTTGGAATAATAATTTTTGTACTATGTGGCATATGTTCTTTACTCGCAATGTAATAATTTGCGTTAATAGAGTTGGGGAAAAATTCATCATATTCTATAACTCCATATGAAGTATACTCATTTAAGATATTATCGTAAGCTTTATCTTTACTAAGTTCTTTCCAAAAAGCAGGTGCAATTTTTTTAATATCTGGAATATAACACTTTCTAGGAATACCATATAATTCAATTTCATCGTGCTCTTCTATTTTATAGTGTAATTCTTTATTAGTTCTTATATTTTCAAATGAATATGGAGGAAAGTTTTTTATATACTTCCCTTCTCTTTTTACTTTGCTTGGTTTAATTCCGTGAAACTTATAAAAAGATCTAGAAAAACTTTCCGAATTTTCATACCCATATTTAATTGCTAAGTCTATGATCTTTACATACGAATTTTGAAGCTCGATGGCAGCCATACTTAAACGTCTTTTTCTAATGTATTCTGTTAATGTCATTCCTGTTAAAAAAGTAAAAATTCGATACATAGTGTATTCGTTAACACATAAGATTTGCGCCATCTTTTTAGGCTCAATATCTGCATCTAAATTAACTTCTATATAATTAATTAATTCAGTAAATTTATCAAAATTATCCATAATTCCTCCAATTAAGAAATATTTTAACATAAAACAGACTTTTTTGGTACCTAAAATATCAATTGTTAGGTTAGAAAAAATCCTATAATTATTATAGGAGGGATAATTATGGTAAAAGAGTTTATTGATATCACACCACATAGGAGCATAATGTGTAAGATAAGCCAAACTGGATATTCTGTACCGGAAGCAATATCAGAATTAATAGACAATTCTATAGATGCTAGATTAGAAAATGAAAAACTAACAATAAAAGTTACAATTAATAAAGAACATATTATTATAGAAGATACTGGTAAAGGAATGAATAAATCACAAGCAAAAGATTCTATAAGGTTAGGATACTCAAGCAAAAAAGAAAAGCTTGGAGAATTTGGGTTAGGATTAAAAACAGCAACATCTTTTTTAGGCGAAGAATTTGTTTTAAGAACTAAAATGGAAGATTCTAATGAAGAATATATAATTAAATATGATGAAAATGAATGGTTGCAAAAGGGCGATTGGTTTAAATTTCCATTTATAATTGAAGGCAAAAATGATAAATCACATGGAACAGTGGTAGAAGTTAAAAAATTAAAGATTGATTTAACAGCTGAATTGTTACAAAAAATAAAAGAAGAATTAGGAAGAAGATTTGCACCATTTATTCTAAATGATGAGATTTATTTATATTTTAATGAAGAAAAATGTGTGGTACCTAAACCAGATATAATAGAAGGTACTAAAAAGAATATAGAGATAAAAATTGGAAAATGTGAGATTAAAGGCTGGTGGGCATATCAGTTAGCAGGATATAACAAGAGCTATTATGGGTTTAATACATTTAGAAGAGGAAGATTAGTTACTGTTTTTGATAAAATTGGTCTTACAAATAATCAGGAGATAAAACAAATTATAGGAGAACTAGAAATATCAGGAGTAGATATAACACATGATAAAAAAGGATGGGTTAAGACTTCCGATGAATATAAACAAGTAGAAGAAAGATTAATGGAGTATTTTAAGGAATATGAATATAAGCCTAAGAGATTATTAACTGGATATCCAGCAAGCAAGGGAAAAGTTATAGGAATAGTAAGACAAGTAAATATGTTTCATAGTGGAAATATGGAACAAGAAATTAAGAAGGTAAATAAAGGGGATATTATAGTTACAGCAATGACAAGACCGCAGTATTTAATTGCGATAAGACGAGCTGGAGGAATAATTACAGATTTAGGAGGAACTCTTTGTCATGCTGCGATAGTATCTAGAGAGTTTGGAATACCTGCAGTAGTTGGAACAAATATAGCAACTAGTGTCTTACAAGATGGGCAAAAAGTAATTATAGATGGAGGAGAAGGTGTAGTATATGAATATTAAAATACCAGAATATTTGTTAAAAATGCCAACATATTTACCAAATGATATAGAGGGAATGATTTTTACATATCCCAATAAATTTCCATTAATAAAAGAGAAATATGAAGAAGCTGCCCAGAAATATGCGATGGATCCAGTTGGTTTTAGACAATATGGTGATGCGCAAAAGGCAGAGTTAATAGTAGGACTTGATAATCTAAAAAAGGAATATGATGCTCGTAAAGACAAAGATTTAGAGTATCTGGTAAAAATGGATCAAAGATTAAATAAATTATTTTGTTTTAGGTTTTGGATAGTGAATTATTTATTTGCAGATGGTCCAATACATAGTTTTTATGTTGATAATTTAAGATTGTTAATAAGAAAGGCTGTGAAAGCCGATGAAACAGAAAAATATGAAGCAAAAGTAGAAGAGATAATTCAAACTCTATTGCAATCAGATTATGCAGATGAATATTTAGAGCAAGCATTAGATTGCAATGCAGCGTTAAAAGAACTAAGAAGTATAAAAGAGATACAAGGAGAGTTAGAAAGGGTAACTAAATTAATAGACGAAGATCCGATGAAAAATGTAGAGCAAATAAATAGTATTTGGAAAAATATTTGGAAGGTTATAGAAAATAACGAAATAATAGGACAAAAACTACGTCATGCAATTTATCAAGTTAAATTTAGAAGTTCAATGCTTCCTTTATATAATATTTTGACACACACTATAGAATTTAGAAAAGAAAATTTACAATTACAAGAAAAGTATGATAGTATGCATAAAAAGATAGATGATATTTTAGAGCAAGCTAAGAAGGAATTATCTGCTGATGAATATGAGTTATTGAAGATGTCATATGAACAAGCTAAAAATTTTGCGATGTATAAAGATGTAATGGGAGCAGTAGATGGTAAGTTACTACCATTTTGGTTTGGAATTCATGATGAGATACGAGAAATACTTAGGCAGTCAAATTCAAATATGCCTATTCGTTCAGTTGGACAAGCTGGAATGTTCTATTATTTAGTGTGGTATTTACCAACAGATTTGAAAGCAATAGTTATGACACCAGATTTTACTGACTTTTCTTTAGAGGATTTGTAGGTGATAAAATGAAAGATATTAATATAATATTAACTAGGCACGGAAGATATAATAATTCTAGAGACAAAAGCGACTTAGGTATAGGTCATATCACTGAAGAAGGTAAAAGAGAGATAGTAGAAAAGACCAAAAAAAGAATAGATAGGATAGTAGGCAATAAATTAAAAGATACTACATTTTTAATTATTGCCTCACCTACTTATTGGTTAAGTGACAAAAGATTTGGAAGAAGAGCTATCGAAACAGAAAAAGTAACCAAAGCAGAAATAATGGAAGAACTAAAACAAGAGGGGATTTCAGAAGAAGAGGCAAAATCTCATTTTTATGCAGAGCCAAAAATATATACAAGGCAAAAAACAAATGGACTTAGTATAGAAGAATTAAGAGACAAATTAGCAGAACCGAATGTATATGATTTGGCACCAAGCTATATACAGAAATTAAAAGTACGATATGGAGGAATGAATTCTGGATTTTGGAAAGAACTTGCTAGTTCAGAAGAAGTGAAACAATACAATAAAGATGCAGAAGGTCCAACAGATTTAAGAAGGAAAATAACAGAGCTATTAAACTATGTAGTAGATTGGTCAAAGGACTATTCAAAAAGGCAAGATACAAATATATGTGTATTTTTAATTACTCATGGAGAAACAATGGAACCTTTTATTCAGAACAAGAAATTATCACACATAACTGAATTTGGATATAATGATGGAATAGTTTTTAATGTAAAAGAAGATGGAATTATAATAAAGACAGAAGACGAACTATTCATTGGACCTCCACCAAAAGTTAAAGATGAATGTATATTAGGTAGGGATTAATTTGATATATAAATTAGATGAAGTGAGTAAAAAAGATGTGCAAGAAGTCGGAGGAAAAGCAGGTAATTTAGGCGAGCTTATCAAATTAGGTTTTAATGTACCTAGAGGATTTGTTTGTACATCAAAAGAGAATAAAAACAACATATATAATATGTATAATAAATTAAAACTAGACAAAGTAGCAGTTAGATCATCTGCTATATGTGAAGATGGAACACAAAATTCATATGCTGGACAATTTGAAACTTTTCTTAATATAAATAAAGAAGCGATTATTAGAAGCATAGAAAAATGTTATAACTCAAATAAATCTGAAAATATAAAGGGATATATTAATGAAAAAAATATAGTAGATGAGAATACAAAAGTATCAGTTATAGTTCAAGAAATGATAGATGGAGATATAGCAGGAGTAATGTTCACTAAAAATCCAGTAACTGGGGATGATACTATTATAATAGAAAGCGTATTAGGTTTGGGTGAAAAATTAGTTCAAGGAGAGGTAACTCCATCACAACTTACAATAAATAAGAATACATTAATAATAGAGAATAAAATAGGAAAAGAAATGTTGTCTGACGATGAAGCAAAATTATTAAGTGAAATTGGTATGGAAATAGAAAGTAAGTTTAAAGCTCCACAAGATATAGAATGGACAATAAAGGATGGAGAAATATATATATTGCAAGCAAGAAATATAACAACATTATAGAAATATTTTGGGGTCTAAATGATTGAAATAAGTAAAGAAGAAATGATAGTTTTTTATATAATAAATTAAAGCTAAAAAAATATTAAAAAAAATAAAAAAATATGTTGACAATAAAAAGGCATTATGGTAATATAATTAAAGACCGAGTAACAAGAGAAAAAAACACATAGAAATAT
>CAMMLJ010000019.1 GCA_946497695.1 uncultured Clostridium sp.
ATGCAACATCATTATCTATTGTTTTTGGAACACCTATTACATTTATTCCTTTTAAAAATAAATCTCTTGCAGATTTTTGTGTTCCATCTCCTCCTAATGTAAATACACAGTCAAATCCATCATCTTTTATATTTTGTACGCATTTATCAGATAAGTCTTGGTATTCTACTTCTCCATTTGGCATTACTACTTTATAATTAAAAACGTTTGCATTTGTAGAAGATCCTATTATTGAACCTCCTTTAGGAAGTATTCCTGATGCTATTTTATTTCCTTCTGTGCTTAATTTGATATAATCATTATTAAGTAGTCCTCTATAACCTTCTATAAATCCATAACATTCTATTCCGTTTTCCTCTGCAGTTTTTACAATAGCTCTAATTACAGCATTAAATCCAGATACATCTCCACCATTTGCTAAAATTGCAACTTTTTTTAACATTTCCTTTATCCTCCTATGTTCTTTTTTATATTTATCTTTTAGTTTTTCTTATAATATTATACCAAAAAGATGAGAAATTACAACAATTTTAGAAATATTTAGTAAAATTCCAAATAAATTTTTATCACAATTCACAGCCATTTTAAATTTCTTTATATATTTTCGAAAATTTACACTGGCTATAAATTGCAACAATCATTTACATTTTTTTCTAATTTTTTATTGACTTATAATTAAATTATTTGTATAATTTTACTCAGAAGTAAGGAGAAGCAGAAGTGTGTCGCCTCCTCAAAGGAGGTGATGTGTATGGTAGAATTTTTATTACAATTTATTATATTACTTTTTACTGGTCTTGTATCAGTAACTATCATTACTATTGCCTTAATTATTGTACTTGTACATATTTTAGGCAAAAATTAAAATACAAATACACACTCTGCTTGCCGTTTAGAGTGTGTATTTTTATACATTAAACTAATGGCGACCACTTGTGTGGCTCCTTATTTCTATTTTTATTATATCACATATTTTGCATTTGTCAAATATAAATTTTACTCAGAAGTTAATATGTTAAACATATAGAAGTGGTGGGGCTTGTTATAAAGCTCCACCACCCATATCAGCTCTCCTCCTCGATGAGCGTAGCACACCTTGCCAAGATTTTTGCAAAGTCACTGCGACTTTTCACATAGAGACTTGCTCCTAAGCGTCTAGCAGAAAGTTCTTTTGCATAGCTTTCTGCTGTCTGCATGTCTTCCCGGCTTGCAAACGTCACGTTGACCACATTGTCTTGGTCAAGATGCAATTCGAGCCAATATTGTTTCATACAAAAACCTCCTCATGGTTTTTATGTTAGTATTATAGCATATTTAGACATTTTTTTCAAATAATTTTTTCGCCCATTAGGGACGCCCTTTTTTGGGCGAAAAGAATGGCGGGGCTTGTTATAAAGCTCCGCCATCTGCTTTTGGTTGTTAGCTCTCTCTTGCCATAATGTTAATCCAATAGGCAAGAACTGTCACATAGTCTTTCCGGCTACGCATAAAGAACCGAGGTCCAGTTCTTCTTATGCACATCCGCTCTGCAAACGCTTCTGCACGATGCTTGTCATTCAGGCACACAAATGTTACTTTGGCCTGATTGTCAGCATCATACGCAACTTCCAGCCACAAGCTGTCCATAAAATCCCTCCTTTGGGTTTTATGTTAACATTTTATCATAATTTTATTATTTTTTCAAGTTTTTTTATTTATAAATTTTGTACAGTGTACTGTACAAAATTGTGTTTTTTTAATATTTTGTTCAGTATACTGTACAAAATATTAAACTTTTAAAATCTTTTTTGAACCTGTCCCCAGAAACAGCTAAAAGATGTTTTTTGAAAGTGTCCCCAAAAACACCCAAAAATATCCTATTCTTTATTGCTTATGTGTATATTATCGACCTCTGCAGATAATTCTCTAGATATTATGTTTTGTATTTGTGCTATTTGCTCTGGTGTTATTTCTGCTCCTTTTATAATAACACTTATGCTTTCTCCATTAACAAATATTACTACATCTTCAAATCCTTTATTTTTTATTAGGGTTTCTGCTATCATTATAGCATTTTTTGTGTCATTTATATTTTTTATTTCATTTTGAGATATTTCTTTTTGTGTTTCTGATATTTGGCTATTTTCTAATATGTTTTGATAGCTTTCTAGCATTTGAGAATACATTTTTTCTCTTTCTAGTCTAGATTCTGTAAAATATTCATCACTAGAACTACTACTAGTTTGTGTAACCTCAGTATTTTCAGTATTTCCAGTGTTTCCAGTGTTTTCAGTATTTTCTGTGTTTTCTGTGTTTGTAGAAATTGCTGTGCCGATAGTTGTGTTATCTGTTACATTTGCAGAAACTAATGTTGCATCACCTAACTGGGCATAAGCTTCTGTGTCTGCAAGTGCAGAAGCTTCTAGTGCATCTTTTGTATTTGCTGTATAATTCATATAGCCTGCAGCAATAAGCATTATTGCAATTGCAGAGATTATTACTTGGTTTTTCTTTAATATATTTTTCATAATTGTATTCCTTTCTCGCCTTTATTTTAGGAAAGGCACATATTTTAGCCTTCCTATTTCATTTCAAATACTTGTATTTTATATGTTGCAAGACCTGTAACTGCTTCTACTGCTTGAACAATGTTAGTTTTTACATCTGCATTTCCTGCACCTGTTGCTGTGATTATTGCTCCTTCTATTTTAGGATTTACAACACTTTGCGTCATTGGGGTTCTTACTCCATCATTTTCTTCATATATTATTTCTTTACTTGTGCTAGTTTCATTTACTACTCTTGTTCCACCTCCGAGAGTCGGTCTCTTCGGTAATTGTAGAGCTTGTATCTTCATCATACATTGGTATTACCCTACTTGTTTGTGAATATGTAATTAGCACTTTTACTTCTCCTACTCCTTTTATATTAGAAAGTATATTCTCAAGTTTTTCTTCTATTCCATCTGAAGATGAAGTTGTATCATCATTTGTAATTATATTTTCTTCTGAGGCAAGCCTTTTACCTGAAGCATCATTTGTAATTGTATCGCTTTTGTTATTATCTCCATTCCATATGTAGTTAATTGCAACTATTGTTACAATTAAAATAATTACAAATAAAACAAGATTTTCTATTTTTCTTTTGTTGTTCTCTCCTTCTTTAGGTTTGAACTTTTCTTTAATTTTATCTAATTTTTCCTTTAACAAATTAAGTTCCCCCTTTTTGTTTAAAGTATCTCTATGTTTTTTATATCAATATCATATGTACTACTAATATATTCAGCAATTTCTTGTTTTTCACTAGACGCTAGACTAGTATCACTTTCTTGCGTGTTTGTTTCACCTATTTGAATATTTACTTCTTCTATCTCTATATTTCTTACTTGATTGCTTTCTTCTGTTTCTTTTTTATCTAAGCTTAAACTAATAAATTCTATAGTATAATTTTCATCATCTCTAATTTGTATATATGTATTTAAAACCTCATAACCTTTGTCTTTTAGTTTTGCTTTTATATCAGATTCTAAATTCGACTGGTATATATCTTTAATCGTTCTATTGTTGTTTTCTTCTATTTTTTTAGATATATCTTCATCACTTTTAGCCATTTGCTCTTCATATGCTTTAGTATCTAAAATGTCATTTATATTAAAGTTATTACTTGAAAATTTTGTAATTATTGGAGAGATTATTGTAAAAAGAATATATATGCCAACTACAACTTTTACATATTTTTTACTTGAACCATTTGGCAAAATCATTTCTATTATTGTAGCAATTATTACTGCAACTATAATCCCTTGTGCCCAATTTGAAAGAAAGTCAATCACAATTATTCCTCCTTAGCTTCCCATCATTAAACCACTGTTAGATATTTTTATAACCAAAGTTACTCCAATAACAAGCATTACAGATATGCTACACATTATTGCTAAAAGTAATTTAAATGTTCCTCCTATTTGACCTAGTAAATCTACAATTTTTTTATCTGCAATTGGTTGGCATAGAGCAGAGCCCAGATAATAAACTCCCATTAATGCTGCAAGTTTTATTATTGGCATGATACATATACTTAAAATAATAATTACACCAACTATGCCTACTGCATTTTTTAGAATATTACTACAACTCATTACTGTTTCTACTGCATCTCCTAAAATTTTTCCTACTATTGGAATGAAGTTAGATACTGCTGCTTTAGTTGTTTTTACTGTAAGACCATCTACTCCGTTTGTTATGCTTCCTTCAAGAGATGCTACTCCAACAAATATTGTAAGTACAATTCCTAGAATCCATATAACTGTTTTGTTTATAAATGTACCTAATTTATCTATTTGAACTTTGTCTGAGATGTTTGATATTACATTTAATGCTACTGCAACAAGCGAGGCCGGAATTAATATTGTGTTAATAAAGTTGCCTATAAATGTTATTATAAATAATATAATTGGTTGTAACATGCTAGCAGATGCAATATTTCCCGTTGTTATCATTAGTGTAATTAATAATGGGATTAATGAGTTTGAAAATCCTACTAGGTTTTCTATGGAAGTTCGTATCATTACAATTATGTCTGAAAAGTTTTTCATTATAATTGTTACTATTAATATGTATGTTACATAATGTGATATTTGGGCAATTGATTTATTTTCTAAATCATCACTTATGCTTTTTAAGATACTTGATATAACTACTATAACTAATATTATTCCTATAGATTTTATAGCTTCTCCAACTTGGCTAAATAATAAATTTAAAATTTGCTGTCCAATTGTTAGGTTGTCTATTTCTCCTTTTATTGCTCCAGTTATTAATTCTCCTACATCAATGTCAAACCCATCACTTTTATATTTATCTGCCTCTTCTATAAAACTTGATATTCCAAGTGTTTCTGACTGACTTTCTAAGATTGCGTCTGTGTCTACATCTGTGGTATTTGTTTCTTCTGCATTGGCTGTTGGCGTAAAGATTGTTATGAGTATAATAATTATTAATATTATTTTTTTCATTTTATCTCCTATTCTATGGCAAAATTTTTATTATTGTTTCTAATAAACTTGACATGATAGGAATTGACATTGACATTATTATTACCTTTCCGCCTAAATCAATTTTACTTGCAATAGCACTTTCTCCTGAATCTTTGCAAACGCTTACTGCAAATTCAGTAAGTATTGCAATTCCAGTTATTTTTATTAATAAAACTAAAAAATCACTATTGATTGCTGTCTTACTTGCTAAACTTTTTAATATATCAATTATTCCAGACATTTTAGCTGCAATTAGTGCAAATATTAAAATTCCTGCTCCAAGAGAAACATATATTGCAAATTCTGGCTTGTACTGCTTTATAATTACAATTATTATTAATGCAATTAGTCCTATACCAATTATTTTTACAATATCCATGCTAGCTCCTTTTAAAAATTAAATATTGTTCTTACTGTATCAAATAATGAACTTATTTCTTTTATTACCATTGTAAGCACAATAATAAGTCCTGCAAGTGTTGTCATCATTGCTTGGTCTTCTCTTCCAGCTCTTACTAATACTTGGTATAAAACAGCCACTAAAATTCCTATTGCTGCTATTTTAAATAATAGATTAATATCCATTTTTTCCTCCATCTACATTAAAATTATTGCCACTGTGAGACCAGATGCAAGTCCTAATGTTCTATATAATTTAGAATTCTTTTTTCTTTCTTCTTGAGCAATTTTTATTTGCTCTTGCAGAACATTTTGAGTTAGTTCTATTTGGCTAACTTGTCCTTCTACATCAGTATTTCCGAGCATTTTTCCTAATGTTTTAATAGCAGTAATATCTTCTTTTTTTAAGTTTGTTGTAAGCTCTGCTTCATCTACAGCCTTTTCCCAAGCTTCTTTGCTATTTGATTCTTCCATATATGTATTTGCTCTTTTAAAAATTGCCCCTATGTTATCATGGTTGTCCTCATAAATTTGTGTAAAAATTTCCTCTATAGTAGAGCAAGAAAACTTTATTTTTGCTTTAAAAATATTTAACATATTATTCATTTTTTCTAGTTCAACTACTCTATTTGTGAACCTTTTTGAATATAAATTGCCTATTGCTAAAAATATTAAAAACACAAAAAATATTAGAATATACTTTATAAAAATCATAGCTTGCCCTCCTTGTAATTATAGTTTCTTTATATATGTATATTCTAATATTTTTATTTTAGAACTAATTTTTAATTAATTTTTATAATATTAAGTGAACGATGATTCTTTTTGTTATCTTCAAACCCACTATTTTTAATTAATACCACTCTTTCAATTGTTTTATTATTTATCAATTCTTTTAGCTCAGGATTTTTGCATACATCTTCTATACTTTCACCATGTGCTGTAAATATTCCTTTTACTCCACAACACATAGCATATTTTATTGCTTCGCTATCTTCTTTACTTCCTATTTCATCTGCTGCTAATACCTTTGGTGACATAGATCTAATTGCAAGTCTCATACCAATATGTTTTGGTATATCGTTTACTACATCTGTTCTTATTCCCAAATCATTTTGCATTATGCCTTTAAATGTGGCAGAAATTTCTCCACGCTCATCTATTACAGCAATGTTTGCTCCATCTATTAGTCCTTCTATTCCATTACTTATATTTCGTATTATATCTCTTAAAAGTGTAGTTTTTCCCATGCCTGGCATTGATATAATTAAAGTATTGTATATAGTGTTTTGCTCTTTATTTATAATCTTTTGCATAATAGAATTGCTACACCCAAGTATTTGCCTACTAATTCTAAAATTTAGCCCAGAAATATAGTTAAAGTTTGTTACTTTATCTTCATGTAAAACTGCTGTTCCAACTATTCCTACTCTATTTCCACCTTGTATAGTTATATAGCCATTTGCTATTTGGTTTTGATATGTATAAATCGAGTTTTCACATATTTTTTGAAATATGTAGTTTATGTCTTCTGTTGAAATCTTATAATCTAATACTTTATCAGCTTGTCCAATTTTACATATTAAAGGTAAATTGTTTCTAACACGTATCTCTTCTAGAAGTTCCAATTCTTCGTTCGTTAAATTTTTGTTTAAAATATCTCTAATATGTATTGGAAAACATTTTAATATATAATCTATATTTATTTCTATCACCATCCTTTTTAGCAAGTTCGCCCATTAGGGACGCCCCTTTTTGGGCGAAATTATAAATATATTCAAAATTTTTTAGTATATGTTTATAAAATTACCATAGAAAAAACAGCACATACATCCTTATCAGATATATATGCTGTTTTTTTATTTTTAGAACTTATTTTTTATAAAAAGTATTCTACTTTTTCGCCCAAAAAGGGGCGTCCCTAATGGGCGAAAAGTCCTTTTTTTATGTATTCTGGTGTTTCAACTTCTATATTCTCATTATTTATTATTTTACTAGGATTTATTGTAGTCAAGTATTCTAGTTTGTTTCTACCAATTAGTTTTTCTAATGTTTTTAATATTTCTGGCATATTGTAATAAACTGTTCTTGGTCTATGTACATCAGAGCCTAACAAATGTACCATGTTGTGTTTTAGCATTTTTTGTACTGTTTTTTTGCATTCTTTACCATATTGTCCTAATATACTACCATAGTTTGATTGCATTATTACTCCTGATTCTATTAGTTCTATTAGAGTATTAGGGTCTTTTTGTACATGTGGATATCTTTCTGGATGTGCTAAAACTGGTATTCTGCCTTTTTCTAGTATTGAATATACCACACTCATTAGATTTAAAGGCTCTGCATTTAAAGGAAGTTCAAATAATACATATTTGCTATCTGCTAATGTACTTGCTTCTTCTTCCTCTAATAATTCATTTATATTTTCAGTAATATAAATTTCGTTTCCTTGAAGTATTTTAACTTCATCTTGCATTGATTGTAATTTATTTATTCTTTCAGCTATTTGATTTTTATTATATTCATAATATCCTTCTATGTAATGTGGAGTAACTATTACTATATCAAATCCTACTTTTCGTGCCTCATGTAATATTTGCAAAGATTGTTCAATGCTTTTAGATCCATCATCTACTTCAAATACAATATGAGAATGAACATCTATCATAATTTAATCTTCTTTCTTTAATTGTTTTTTCTGTTCTGACAAGTAGTCATTCATTTGTTTCATTACAACTTCTGGGTCATCATATTTTTTTGGGTTTCTATTTCTAGAATTTAAGTTTTGATTGTCTTTTTCAAAGTCATAAATGTTTCCAGATTTTGTGTTTTTAGAATTATTTTCTGCTCTGTTTTGTTTTAATATTGCTTCTGCACGTTGTTTATCTTTTTCTTTTTGTATTCTTATCTCTTCTTCAGAGATTTTTTTATTACTTGGTCTTTTAGCCATTGGAGCGTTCATTGAACCATAATAATATGAACCATAGTATTTTTTCTGTGATACAGGCATTTTATTTATTACTACACCTGCAATTTTTCCACCAACATTTTGGATTTCTTTTTTTATTTTCTCAAGTGTTTCTACTTTTGTTGTTTTATATGCAGCTACAATTATTGTTGAATCTACATATCTAGATAATATTACAGCATCTGTTACTAAATCACTTGGTGTACCATCTATAATTATTAAATCACATACTTCTTTTAATTGTTTTAGTGCATCTACAACTTTAGAAGAAGTTAATAATTCTGATGGGTTTGGTGGTACATTTCCTGCTGGTATTAAATATAAATTCTCTATTTCTGTTTGTTTAACGTAAGATAAAATATTTGAGCTACTATCTAATCCTGTTGCATCTATTCCAGATAAATAATTTGATATTCCTGGTGTTGGCTGTACACCAAATATTGCAAATTGTCTTCCTTTTCTCATATCACAATCTATTAAAATAACTTTTTTACCAGCTTGTGCAAATGTAACTGCTAAATTTGCTGTTACCCAGCTTTTTCCTTCTGCTGGTGATGTACTTGTAACTAATACAGATTTTAATGTATTTCTTGAGTTTAAAAATTGAATATTAGTTCTTAATGTTCTAAAAACCTCAGATACTGGAGATTTTGGGTCTCTAAAAGTAATTACCTCTTTTCTCATTATTTTTTACCCCCTTTTCTCTTGTTTATGTTCATATCAAAATCACATAGTGGTATTGTAGTCAAAACAGTAAGTCCTAATTTCTTTTCTATATCATCTTTAGATTTTACTGTTGTATCTAACATGTTTGCAATTAGTACATATATTGCAGCTACTACAAATCCTGCAAATACAAATATTATTAAGTCCCTTGTATGGTTTATATTGTATGGAGCTGTAGGAGTCTCTGCTACATCCCACACTTGAGCATTGTTTATTTTATAAACTCCATTAGCAACTTTTTCTATAAATACATTTACAACTTCATTTGCTATTCTACTTGCAAGTTCAGGGTTTGCATCTGTTACAGATATTTGTATTAAATCTGTATCGTCTACAGATGATACAGTTATATGGCTCTGTAGTGAGCTAGACGTTTTGTCTATATTTAAATTTCTTATAACTTCATCTAGAACATTGTCGCTTTTTATTAAAGTACTATATGTTGAAACTAATTTTTGATTTAATGTTAAATCGTTACTAGTAATAGTTTCTTGGCTTCCCTCAGTCGTTGTTGCAGATTGAGCTAGTATTACTGTTGTAGTTGCTTGATATTCAGGTGATACATATAAATATGAATATACTAACCCTATGATTAAAAATATTGCAACTATTATTACTATTTGTAGTTTTCTTGTCCAAAACATGTTTATTAATTCTTTTAAATCTAGTTCTTCCATTTTTCTTATATTTCTCCCCTAAAAAATATTACTTATCTATTATACCTAATAATGGTATCAATTTGCAATAGTTTTAGTATTTTTTATTTGTAAAAAAAACAAAAATCAATAATATTATCATGTTTTGTACGTAATTATAGCATTTTAATAATATTATTGATTTATTTTATCACTATGTTATCTCTATTTTACTTGGATTGTACGATATCTTATATAGCATGCAATTCCTATAACAGCAATAACTCCTACAATTACTAAAGTAGATATTCCTCCTGTTTGAGGTATTGAAGAATTAGCAGTTGTTTTATCTTCATTTGTTGCTCCTTCAATAAGTATTGTATCATTTTTGTTTGATTGACTATTTGATATAGCTTCACTATTAGTATTTGGAGTTTCTTCATTTTGATTATTGTTATCACCATCAGGAGTCTGTCCTGGTTGTTCTTCTTGATTGTCTCCTGGTTGTTCTTCTGGTTTGTCATCTGGATCTGTACTTGGTTCTTCTGTTGAAGTATTTTGCTCAAAATTAAATGTTAAGCTTTGATTGAAATTTGCACTAGTATCGCCATCAGCGAACATTAAGTCATTTATGTTTACAGTTGTATTTTGTGCTGTTATTCCATCTTTTAATGTTAATGTAATTTCTGCAATCGTTGTACTAGCTTGGGCATTTTGTGTAGTTGAAAGGAAATTTCCTGTAGTTGGCTCATAATCTATATTTTCCCAATCATTTAATGATGTCATTGTAACATTTTCAAATATATTTTCATCATATTCTAGAGTTCCTTGGTATCCTAAGTCTCCAGCTCCATTATATTCATCTAAGTTTATTTGTATTACAACTTGCTTTTGTCCTTCTACAATAGTTTGGTTTTGTGTAGTTATGCTTACTGTGCATAAATCAGCAGCATTTACTTCTAAAAAAGTTCCTGCTATAGCTATAACTAGCAATGCAATTAATATTATTGATAATAATTTTTTCATGTGTTTTTCCTCCTAATTTATAATAATTTTTATCAATCTCATAACATCCATTATGTTAATATTTCCATCTGAATTTAAATCTGATGCTAATTGTTCCACTGTGCTTAATGTTCTTGTCCCTAATATATGTCTCTTAACACGCATTAAATCCATAATATTAGCTAGTCCATCTCCCGATGAGTCTGCTTTAACAATTATAATATATGTTTTTCCACCTACAGTTAGTACATCTCCTGTTCCTATAATATCGTTGTTTGTAAGAGCTACATTATTATGTGTTACTCTTGCTCCAGAAGTTTGGTTTAAATTATTTAAAAATTTTTCTAAAGTTGTGTTAACTTGCACTTCTTTAACATAACCTTTTTCAACTGTATATACATCAGATAAATTTTCTTCTTCATCTGCTTCACCTGGGTCTATTACATTTTCTTTATTATCATCTTCCTGTACCCTATACTGTAAATATAAAGTTATATATGTATTGTTATCATCTTTCATTATAAAACTTAAGTCTTGCTTTTCCAAGTCTGAAATATTTACTAAAAAGTAGGTTAAGTCTTCTGTAATCCAATATGTAATATCATCTGGTTGCATTTCATAGTATACTTCACTATTATATATTTTACTATTTGGATTTATTAAGTTTCTAAAAATTGAGGTAAGATTTACTTTTAATTGTTCTGAATTATAGTCTTGTGTTACTTCTACAGTATATGTTTGATTATAAATAGTAACTTTTTTTAGATTAGTCATATTTTCAAGTGAATCTGTATTAATAATATGATTTGCATCTAAATACAAATATTCTATTATATTATTGTTCTCTAAGACTCCAATACTGTTTATTTCATTTTTATTTAAATTCAAATTGTATAATTTACTTAAATTTCCTAAAGCTGAAATATCTTCTATTTTATTATTACTTGCACTTAGTATTTCTAGATTTGTTATTTGGTTAATACCATTTAATGATTGTAATTGATTATAGTTTAGGTTAAGTTTTTCTATTGTTGTATTGTTATTAAAGTTTGCTATACTTGTAATACTATTTCTGCTAGCATCAATATTTTCAATTGCAGTAAGCCTTGTAAGCAAATCTATATTAGTAATTTGATTTCCAGCAATTGATAATTCTACTAAATTACTAAGGTTTCCTATTGCGGTTATGTCTTGTATTTGATTGTTGTCTAAGTATAAATATTTTATATTTGTTAAATTACTTAATACATTTATATTTGAAATATTGTTATTGCTAAAATTTACGTTTTGTATGTTTTGTAGATTTTGTAAAAAGCTTATATCTGAAACTTGATTTCCACTTGCACTTATTTTTGTTAAAGTAGTGAAACTACTTAGTACACTCATATCTGAAATATTGTTCCAATCTAGATAAATCCATTCAATTCCTTTATCTGCAAATAGTTCTAGTCCAGATAAATCTGTAATATTCTTTCCTGCTAAGTTTAATTGCTTTCCACTTGGCAATTTGTCCGATGTAATTGTGTCTATATCAGATATTGTTATATTATTTTTACTTTCATTTCCTTCTACATCTCTTATTATTTCTAGTATTGCATTTTTTAAGTTTTCGTCTTTAAAATAAGATGTTACATCTGTATCTTCTGCAGCAAATACTGTTGTAGAAAATAGAAAGAGACATGACAAAATAGTAATGAAAGCAACTATTTTCCATTTGGTTGTTTGCATTAAAAAAAGCTCCTTTATATATGATTTTACAACAAAATCATATATTTTATGGAACTTTTTGTCAATAAATGTTACAAAAATGTAACAGAAATGATATTAAGTTGTAATATATACAATTATCTAATTTTGATTTTTTATAAGTTTACTTTTAATATATCTCCATATTTTTTGTCTGCAAGCTTCTATGATTAAGTAGATACTAAAACTTCCTATTATTAATAAAATACTTACGAATAAGCCTAACCAGCTATTCTTCCATAATTCTGTATGTAATATCTTATTATATAATACATTCTCACGTAAGACTTTATGTTCATGTATTAGATAAACACCAAAAGTTAAAGATGAAATATATGCAATTATTTTTGATATTTTTTCTGATTTTATTTGAATATCTTTAAAAAATAAAAACAGAAAAACAGATGCCAAAAATACTAATATAAAATTATAATTATACATTATATCCGTTTTAATTTTTGGATACACTATAATTCGTAATGTAGCAATTACTAAGGATAAAATTAAATAAATTAAAAGATAGTATTCCTTCTTTTTGCTTAAAATCTTTATGTTTACATTATATAATTTAATCCAAGCTGCCAATAAATAAATAACAATAAACCAAATTATACCATAACCTCCAGTGCTATCAAAATTCATTCATGCAGGTAAACAAGATGGCATTATGCAAAAAGCAAATAATAAAATAATTATTAGTTTTTTTAATTCTTTTTTATTTAAATGATTTATTAATACATTTAAGAAAGGAGATAGTATATACATTAATAAATATACGTTAACAAACCAATATTCTCTAGTAATAATAGGTAAAAAAGACTTAACTGCTTCTTTTAAAGAAAATTCATGTGTTCCTGTAATAATTAATAATAAATATATACTTATAGAGTAAAATAAAGTTTCTCCCCATAATTTTGCTACTTTCTTCCATGAAAATTTAGAATTAACTAAAAAGTAACCACTTATTAACACAAAACAATTAACTGCCACAATACTTAAGCTTTCTAAAATATTTGCTATTATACTAAAATTACCATTTTCTTCATTTAACAAAAACTGGCCATTTCCTAAATAGTGTAATGTAACAATCATTAACATTGCAATTATTCTTAATAAATCTAAACCTATATTTCTTTGTTTTTTTGTTTTTATTTCCATTTCATACTTATATGATTCTAAAAAATATCATAAACTCCTTTCTTATAAGTTGCAAAATTTGTTGTTTTACTTTATTTTCTTATATAATATCAAAATCTGACATTTTATTTTAGTTTAAAACTTTTTAATATTATGTTTAAAATCATATTTTAAGCCAATCACCTAACTTTTTGTCTCCATCTCTACTATAATAATTTGCATTACAAGCAGCAGGAGTAAATGTCATTTCACCAAAAATTATTCTACCTTCATCATTATAGAAATCAACTCTTACAAATTTAAATTTCTCTGCTAATATCTCAGCATATTCAATCATTTTATTTAAGTTTTTAGGTTTTTGAAAGTGTTTTTTCGATCTAAATTCTGGTTTTATTATATTTTCTATTTGGTTCCATTGACAATCAAATATATTTAATTTTAATTTTTTATCCCTCTCTGAACATACTAATATTGCTTTTGCTCTTCCATTAAAACAGTATACTTTGTAATCATTAGGAAGTTCACCATCATTAGTTTCTATTAATTTTTCACATATTATCCTTGGTTTTATTTTAGTATAGTGCAATTCAGCAGTCTCATAACCAAAGCTTTTTTTTCTCCATTGTTTCATTTTTTTTACTACTTCATTTTCGCTTAACTTCATTTTATCTTTACAAATGATATTAAATCCACATCCAAAATTCCATTTCAGAACAAATTTATTAGGCAATTTATCCCATTCTATTTGTTCAGGATAATCATAGATAAAGTATAATTCATTTAGAATATTGCTTAATCCATGTTCTGTAACAAATTCTCTTACTTTATATTTATCTGCACAATCTATCACTAATTGATTATTTTTATAATCATTTAACTTTAAAAACATTAATTTTTCATTAAATTCCTTTGGATTTTTTAGGTTTAACTTTTTATGTTGAGTTTTATAATATATTTTTTTACTTAAATATGTAGGGAAAAACTTTCCTAACATACTAAAATAATAATTTCTAATTTGTTTATATATTTTTTTTATCATAATTATTTCTCCTATAAATCTATAACATTACTGTTTTTAGCAATTTTATTTTCTTAATAAAAAAGACTAATATAATTGATAATAAAATAACTATTATATCTAATATTAATGTCATTAAATATGGATTTAATAATGTAAATAAATTAATATTATTATACGTTAATAGTATTATAAATAAGTTATGAACTAAATAGATTCCATAAGTATAAGAAGACAATTTCAATATAATATTATTATATTTTTCAGGAATATTAATTTTTTTTACAATTTCTTTTGTAATCAAAAAAATCGTAATTGCAAGCATAAATATTGCAATTGAAAAATTATTTACATTGGCCAATATTTTATGAGTTTCTTTTAATTTTACTAATTGAGGATATAATACAATTTGCTCTATTAATATAAATATTATCGTGCATATTGCAATACTTATTGTTTTTTTCTTACCTATATTATACTTATCTAAATACATCCCTAATATTGCATAACCAATATATCCCATAGGAAATGTAAAATTAAATCTTCCATAATCTATCGAAAATCTTTCTAAAATAGGTAATCTTAGTATTTCTGGTATTAATATTTGAAAAATAATCCATAATAATAACAAATATTCTAATTTCTTTTTATTTATATTATCTAATAAAGCCTTTAATAACGGAAATACCATATATAAACCTATCATCATAAATAAATACCATAAATGACTATATTGTTCAAATATAATCGAAAATAATAATCCTTTTATTGTAAGTTGTTTCAAAATAAATCTAAATAATGAATATATTATACTCCAAGTCACTAAATTAACAAACAGTCTTTTAATATATTTAATATACATATTTTTTATAGACAAACTTTTGTTTTTATTTAAAAATACTGCTCCACTTATCATAACAAATATTGGTACTGCCCAATGAATAAGCTTGTCTAAGAAAAATATAATTGCATGATTTATATCGTTGATATGAAAACTGTTGCTTTCCAAACCTGTACATAATACATGTATAGTTACAACAGCCAACATAGCAATAATTCTTAGAACCTCTAAGTATATTTTTTTTCATTCTTTTTTTCCTTTTTTTCTTATTTTATATAGAATATTAATTATAAGATTAATAAAGTACTTATATTCCTCTTTTTTTCTAAATAACAATATATAACAGGCATTAGGTATAATTAAACATAATAAGATTTTAATTATAAAAGTTATTATAGGAATAGATGTATTTATTAAGTTTGCAATCAAATATGTAATGATAGCCATAATAATTGTTATAACACTATATTCAACTACAACTTTAAAGTACTCTTTTACCTTTTGACTTATTCCGTATTTAAATAATATATATGGTTCAATCCAAAAACAAGTTAAAATCGTACTCAAAAATGTTCCAACAAAAACTCCAACAATTCCAAAATATTTTACTAAAATTAAAGAAGCTACTATATTTATAAGTGACTCAAATAATGGCTTATATCTATCTTGCCAATATAAACCAAGTGCATCTCTAAATGTCAAAACCGTTTTCCTCATTCCAGTTATATAAAAATTAATAGTTATTATTATTACTATTGACAAATCAAATAAATATTCTTTTCCTACCCACAATGTAATAAAGTCATTAAATAACACTACAAGACATATACTAACAAATGAATATAACCAAAAATTTAAGAATAATACTTTCTTAAAAATATCATAAGTTTTTTTGTTTGATTCTGTAACGACCAAATTACCAATACTCGCTGTTATAGATGTGAAAATTTGATTTAATATGGATTTTAATGCATTAATAACTACTAAATAATTAGAATATATTCCAACTTCTACTAATCCAATAAACTTAGAAATTATCAAATTATCTGTTCCTGTTACAACGACTGAACCAATTTTATGAAATACCATTGCAGAAATATTTTTTGTCAAACTTTTTACATCTTTTTGTTCTAACTTTTTAACGTTTTTTTCTTTTATATAAGGATGTAATTTATTGGCTTTAATAGATATTGCAATATTTTCTGTTAATGTTATTAAAATTTGAGTAATTAAATAGGCAATATAATTATGGGTTATTATTAAAACAACAGTTTGAATAATTGTTAATAATACAGAAAATATTGCATGATATAACGTTGCTATATATCTTTTCTGGTCAGCTTCTATTAAAGATTTTTTATAAACATAAAAATATGAAATGCCAGTATTAAACACAAATAGTAAATATATTAATCCTATGTTATCTATATTAGGCATATCTTTAATAAATACAGAAAGAAATGGAGTAATACTAGCTCCTACAATTATAATTATTGTACCTATAATATTATAAGCAATTCTATATATTCTCATTAAAGATTTGATTTTTTCTTTATCATTAAGTGCTAATGGTTTATATAAACTATACACCATAGCTGGTCCTATACCTAATTCGACTAAAGACAATAAAGATAAAATATTACTAAATAAACCATTTAACCCTAGGTATTCACTTGTTAATATTCTTACAAATATAAATCTAGACACAAGCTTTAATAATAATGTAACACCTTGTCCTCCTAACGAAAATATTAAATTTTTTATTGAGCTTTCTGTACGCACTTTTTATTCTCCTTTTAATTATTTAAAATTTCTTCCCATATTTTAGCTATTTTATTATAAGAAAATAAATAACTAGTTTTTTTAGCTTCTGAACCTAGTGCATTTCTTAAGTTACTATCTTTATCAACTTTGTACATTTCCATTGCAAATTTATTTATATCAAAACATGGTACTAAAATGCCATTTTCTCCGTTATTTATTAATTCTTTCATTACATCTATATCAAAAGTTATAACAGGGAGTCCTGCTTCAAAACTTTCTATGACTACTAATCCAAAGCCTTCCCAACGTGACGTTAATAAATAGGTTGATGCATTCAAAAAATATTTAATAATATTAGATGTATAGCCTTCTAACTTTATATCATTTGATAAATTATATCCATCAATCATTTTTTGTAAATTTTCTCTTTGCGATCCTTCACCCACTATTTTTAACTTCCATGTTCCTCCCATATCTTTATATATTTTAAATGCTTCTATTAGCATATCAAAACCTTTAACAAACTCTAATCTTCCTGCAGCTAGAAAAACTTTATTTTTAAGATTAGAAACAGTAGATAATTCAAAACTTTTAGGATTATATATAGTTTTACATTCAAAATTAAATTTATTTTTTATTTTTTGCTTATCTAAGTTTGATAAAACAATATAATCATCTAAAGTAGCAAACATATATTTCACTAATTTTTCTTCGTTATAGAAATGGATTCCTTTAGTCTCAAAATAAGATTTATAGCAACTATGTTGCCAACCTATTAGTTTTGCATTAGTATTTTTAGCTATATTAGCAAGCATAATGCTAAATCTATCTGCAACTCCAACCATTACATCAAATTTATATTCCTTATAAAGATTTATTATTTCTTTTTCTAATTCTTTGTTTGAATTTATATATTTAAGTATGAATAAAAATTTTTTTAAAATCCCATACTTCCTATTTAACAATAATAAAATTTTTTTTATTTTTCTTCTAATTTTACCAAATAAAGAAATATTGTTTCTAGTAAATATTACTTTTACTTTATTATTCAATCCATACATTTCTCTATTTTCTTTTACTTTTGTTTCTGTACATATAATATATATATCATAACCCAAATCAGTTAATATATTGGATACAACAGTTACAACTCTTTGTTCTCCTCCCAAATTAAAAGGAGTTGGCATAATAAAAGCTATTTTCATATTAATATTCCTCTTCATATTTTTTTATTAAATTAATATAGTAATTATCTATTTTTTTTCTTAATTCTTTATCTCTTATATATAACTTTATTTTATCAATTGGTATGTAGTTATTTATTATATAATAAAAAGTTTTGATTTTATCTTTTTGAGTTATATTTTTGTATTCTTTCATCCTTTTTAAAACATTTTTAGCTTGTTTATATTTTCTTGCTCTTAAACATTTTTTATAAATTTCTTGAAAATTACAAAAATAAATTTCTTTTTGAGTTTTTTCATCAAGAGATTGTATTTTATATAAAAATTTATTAAAAAATTTTTCTTTTACATTATACATATTTTGTATATTAGGTACATTTCTTCTATCATCTTCATTTCTAACAACAAGTATTTCTTTCACATTTAATATTTTATGTTTTTCAAAAAACCTAATCATTAATTCTATATCTTGATGCCTAGTAAAAGTTTCGTCAAAACCATTGAGTTCTCTTAAAATATTAGCTCTAAAAAACAAATTACTTCCTGTAGAAAAAAAACTTTTTTGCATAAGTAAATCTTTGGAGAATTCTCCATTTTTGGTTGCATAGTTGATTTCTGATATTTTGCTTTTTTTGATAGTTATGCATGATGAATAAACTGCATCAAACTCTTTATCTTTATCTAATGTTTCTTTAAGGACCTCTAGTCTTCTAGGCATATAATAATCATCATCATCAAGAAATGTAATGTAGTTACCTTTTGCAATCTTTAAAGCAGTATTTCTAGCAGCTGCACCATTTTTATTTTTTTCGTGTTGAACAAATATAACTTTATCATTATTTAAATATTTTTGCATTTTTTCTTCTAAGGCTTTTCTCTCCTCTGTTTTTGGATTATTATCATCAACTACTATAATCTCAAAATCGTTATATGTTTGATTTAGCACACTATCAATAGCTCGTTCTATAAATTGAGCTCTCTTATATGTAGGTATAATCACAGTAATCATAGTATTTCTCCTTTTATTTATTAGTCTATAATTTTATTATCATAAACTTTTATGGTTTCATTAGGATAATTTATTTTTATATTTCCCTGTACTTCATTTGCGAAAATAGATATATTTGTTAATCCATCGTAAGTTACAATAGCATTATTACTAGCTAAGTTGTATATTTTATTTCTGTAAATTTCTATATCATCACTTGTCTCATCTACATTATTTCTTTCTATATCTATACCTGATTGTGGTGCAGTTCCATTAATATTTGATATTTCATTATCAAATATTTTAATTTTAGAACCAGTAATAATTGTAATCCCTTGTCTTCTTGTATTATCAATTTTGCAATTATTAATATTGATATTTTCAGAAGTTTTTTTTTGTGTCGCTGATATATAGATACCATCTCCGGTAGTATCAAATATTTGTAAATTTGATATTTCTACATTTTTTCCACCTAATACGCTAACACCCATTCCCCACTGATGTTTAGATGAGTCATTACTTATTTCTGTGTAATTATGTCCATATCTATCACCAATTATTATACCATTACAAATTTTTATATTTTTTTCATCTAATATTGATAAAATTCTGTAATTTGGTCTATCATTATCTTCAATTTTTATAGTTGATCCATTTAAATCAAACTCTATATTAGATAATAATATAATACTTCTATCATATGTATTTCCATTAATCTCATATATAAATGTATCAACCAAATAATTTCCTTTCTCCAGTTTTATGTACTCAATATTATTATTGCTAGCATATCTGATGGCCTCATTTATTCCTTTTCTTGTTTTAGTAGCATCAGTCCCATCTTTTTGAATATTAAAATATTCATTATTAATTAAGCCTGTTTGCAAGTCTATTGGTTGTCCATAAAACTTTTCTTTGATTTTATAGTATATATTCATTAATCTATTTGTATTACTAAAAAAAAGTAATACTAAGATTATAAATACAAACAATATTGTAATAAATATTATTTTTCTTTTCATATCTCAATTTCCTTTTTATATATTTTTTATTGCCAAAAAAAATGATAAGTCATATAAATATTTTCATTTCCTAACCTAGTCAAATAGAACAAGAAAAATCCTACACATACTAATAGATTGATTAACATTCTTAAATTCTTATCTTTTATGCACTTTATTACATTAGGAAGAACTATAATTAAGGCTATTGAATAATAAATAGTTGCTCTAGAAATAATTGGTTTTTTTATTGCAAATAATTGAATAAACATAGCCAAAATTAATATATTATACCATATTTGATTTGTTTTTTGTTGTCTTAAGAAGGCTTTTTTTAATAATGTTGTTATTAAAAAAACAAATAATAAAACAATAAAATAAAAGTATCCACCTTCTTCACCAGTACTACCTACATAATGTTGATATACAATATTTAACACAAGATTAATTATTCGATCTCCAAATAATAATATTCCTATCATACAGCCTGTAATTATAAGCAATTTTTTACTATCTATCTCCAATTTTGATAACCAATAAACTATAACAAATAAAAATGCTGATGTATGAAAGCATGTAGCAATTCCAACCATAATGGCAAATTTTACAAATTTCTTTTCCTCTACATATTTTAAACTAAGTAATAAAATTGACATAGCTATTACCTGTCTTAATAAATAAAAATCATATGTAAAAAACTGAAATGTTATAAATAAAAATATACTTAAAAAGTAATTCTTTGAATATTTTTTTATAATATACAAAGGTCCCATAAGTGATAGAAAAGCCGTAATAACTAAAAAAATCTGTTTATTATTTATAAAATTAGCTATTAATTTTGTATATATTATATAGAGCGGTTCATATCTATAAGAAAATATTGTATTCCATCCAACTTGATTGCATTTATCATAAAAGTAAAAATAATTTGGTAAATCTATTCCTACATCAGTCGCTCTAAGACTCAAAAATAAAAACAATTGAATAAATGAACCATATAAAAAGAATTTTCTTCTAGTATCTTCTGACCTAAATAATAATGATAGAAGTCCTATAATAATAACAATTAATAGATTTGTTAAATACCAATTCATTATCATTTCTCCTATCTACAGTTTATTATATACTCTTTCAATTACATGAGCTGTATTTTTTATATCAAATTTCTTTATTTTTTCATTATCAAGATTCATTATTCTATTATGATAATTTATATTTAGCATTTTATCTACCCAAGCATATAATTTTGTTTCATCTATACTTAGAAAATCAACATTTCCAGTAATATCAATTTCTTTTGTAATAGTATTACTGGCTAGGCAGGGTAATCCGGCTATTTGTGCTTCAACTAATGAAATAGGTAACCCCTCAAATTTAGAAGGAAATATAAATAAATCCATAACACTTAACAAGTTGCTTATGTCATTCCTCACACCTAAAAATTTTACATTTTGTTCAATATGTAAAATTTTGACTTTTTCTTTAATTTCTTGTTTGAGTTTTCCATCTCCAACTAATAGAAGAATACTATTACTATTATTTTTCAAATATTCATTATAAATATCTATTAAAAAATTATGATTTTTTTGTTCTCTAAAAGCTCCAACATGTCCAACAACTGTACAAGAATCTGAAATGTTAAGTTCTTCCCTTATATCTTTTCTATTTTGCTCATTATACAAAAACTCTTTAATATTTATACCATTATCTATTATTTCAAATTTTTTTTCATTAAAAATCCATCTTCCAGCTACTTCTGAACAGGCTAATCTTGTTATTGGTATGGTAGAAATTCTTTTTCTATTTATTTTATCTAATATTCGTGTTTTTAAATTATTTCCTTTCCATTCATTATGACTATGTATAATTATTCTAACTTTACATTTATTAGCCAAAATAATTGGAGTTATATAGCTTAGAGTATTTAAGTGATAGTGTATTATATCATATCTATTATTTTTGATTATTTGTTCTAGTTCTTTTCTATTTTTGAATGTATTTTTTCTTCTAGGAGTTACTTTAAATACTTTACAATTATTTTTTTCAAAATATTCTTTATAGCAAATTCCTTTAACTGTTGTATCTACAAAATCAAACTGGAATTCTTCATGATTTATATTATCAAATAAATTTTTTACAAATACTTCTATACCTCCTAGTGAACTAGACATTCCTATGTGCAAAATCTTCTTCATATTTTTTTCCTTTCTCAATATAAAACTTTTCCATTTGTTTTGCAACTTCTATAATATCATATCCTGCATTCTTTATTCTTTGTTCTTGACTTTTTCTTATATAAATATTGTATTTATCAAGAATTACATCTGACCAATATTTACTATCTTTTTTTAATGATATATATACTAAATTTTTTGTTACTTTAGATTCTTTAGGAACGCTGTCTGATGCAATACACAATAATCCATTACATTGTGCTTCAATCAGTGCTATTCCCAACCCTTCATATAAAGATGGAAATATAAAAACATCAAAAGCATTTAATAATTCATTTACATCTTGTCTACTTCCTGTAAAAATAACTTTATCTTCTAGATTTTTTTTCTTGACTTTATTTTTTAACTCTCCTTCTAGATTACCTTCCCCAACTATTATTAGTTTAGAATCATGAACTTTTTTATTAACCCCCTCAAATATATCAATCAAAAAAGCTTGATTCTTTACATTTGTTAGTCTACCAACATTACCAAGAACTATAGTGTCTTCTTTTAAATTAAATTCCTTTCTCTTTTCTTCTCTTTGTTGAGGTGAGAAAGCAAACAATTTTGTATCTATCCCGTTTTTTACAATTATTGCTTTATCAGAATTATTTCTAAAAAGCCATTTAGCAGCTCCATAAGAACAAGCAAAAAAATTTGTTGCATACTTGCTAATTTGATTTTTCAAATAAAGTTTTATAATTTTATATAGAATATTACTATGATTTCCTTGACTATGACTGTGTGATATTCTAACTGGTATGCCACACTCTTTCGCAATTTTCAAAACTAAGCCAGAACTTTCGTTAATATGTGAATGAATTATTTTATAATTATTGTTTATTAGTATATTCTTCAAATCTTTTGTGTATTTTCTATATCCACTTTTTGCTAGGGAAGCTATTTTAAATATGTTTCCACCTAATCTAATAATCTCTTTATCATATTCTCCATCATTATGAACAATAAAATCAAACTGAACTCTTTCCCTATTAATATTTCTATATATATTCATAATGAAAGTTTCTGCTCCTGCTAGATTCATACTACCTATTACATGTAAAACTCTAATTGGTTTTTCCATATCTATTACCTTTTCTTTCTTTCTATCAACATTCTCATAATTTTAGACAAAATACAAAATAAAAATGTTAATCTATTTTTTGCAAAATAAAAGTATACTTTCCAATGTATTGGTAAATAATTGAACTCTAAATAATTATATGCTTCTTTATAATATGGATTATTTAATATTTTTTTCATTTCTTTATATAATTCGATAAATTTTCTTTTTTTTATTGTATTACCGCTTAATGGAATAACACTAAAACATATTCTACTATAAAAAGCTTTCAGTAATTCTTTATTTTTAAGCTCCTTACGTTTTCTCATGTATTCAATCCAAAAAATCCATTTGTCAAATAGTTTTTCTCTATAACCTTTAGTAATAGAGGAAAAATTATTTCTGCGATAATGGTATAAATAGTTGTTTATATAAACAACTCTTGTTGATTGTAAATAATAATCAAAATTAAAAAGCAAACATTCAGATGGTATTTTATCTAAACTCATATATTTAATTTTTTTTTCTTTAATAATTTTTGTTTTATAAATTTTAGCATATATTGGCACTAATGTATCTAATCTTTGTGGTTTTTTGAGTCTATCTCCTGTTAACCCTAATGTTGGTATCAAAATTTTATTATATACATCTTCTTTATCAAATATTATTTTTTCTTTTCCAAATATATCTTTAGATGTATTTCCTTTACTGCTTTCTCTATAATAACAAAATATGACAGAATCAGCATCTTCTTTTTTAGCCTCTTTATATGCAATCTCACAAGCTTGTTTTTCTAACCAATCATCACTGTCTACAAACATTATATATTCACCAGTAGCTTCTTCAATTCCAGTATTTCTTGTATCAGAAACGCCAGTATTTGCCTTATTTATAAGTCTAATTCTATTATCCATTTTGGAAAATTGTTGACAAATCTTCAAACTATTATCCGTTGATCCATCATTAACTAATATAATTTCTATGTCTTTCAAACTCTGACTTATAATTGATTCGATACATTTTTTTAAATATTTTTCTACATTATAAACAGGCACAATTACACTTACATTAGGCATAATTTTCTCCTTTAATCATCTAATATAATTTCTTATTTTCTTTATACCAGTTCACAAAATTTCTTATTCCTTCTTTAAAGCTTGTTTTAGGATTGTATTCAATAAGATTCTTTGCTTTTGTAATATCAGCATATGTTCTGTCTACATCACCTGGTTGCATAGGTTTTCTATCTATAATAGCTTTTTTACCTACAACTTCTTCTATTGTTTCAATCATTTGATTTAAAGTAATTGGTTCAGACTCTCCTAAATTCAATATTTCATATACATCATCATGTTCTTCCACATAATTTAAAGATTTCGTAACACCATCAATAATATCTTTTACATATGTATAATCTCTTGATGTAGTTCCATCACCAAAAACAGGAATTGGTTTATCTTCCATAATAAATCTTGTAAATTTGTTTATAGCTAAATCTGGTCTCTGTCTTTCACCATATACTGTAAAAAATCTTAGCATTATAACATTAAATCCATATAATTTATGATATACATGTGCCATTACCTCATTTGCTTTTTTCGTTGCTGCATATGGACTAATTGCAAAATCTACAATATCTGTTTCTTTAAAAGGAACTGTTTTTGTATTTCCATATACAGAACTAGAAGAAGCAAATACAATGTTTTTTACATTATGCTTTTTCATTGCTTCTAATATATTTTGACTTCCTAAACAGTTTACTTCTTGATAAAGTATAGGATTTTCAATTGAAGGTCTTACTCCTGCCATAGCAGCTAGATGCATTATATTATCTATTTTATTTTCTTCAAATATTCTATTTACTTCATCCTGATTTCTTATGTCAATTCTTTCTAATTTATAATTTGGATTACTTAAATTGTGTTTTATATTATTTTCTTTTATTTTTGGATTATAAAAATCATTAAAATTATCTATAACTATAACTTTATTTCCATTCTTTAATAATTCATCTGCTAAATGCGAACCTATAAAACCAGCTCCACCTGTTATTAAATATGTTTTCATACAATTTACTCCTATCTTCCAATTGAATAATATTCTATTCCTGCATTTTTCATTTCTTCTAGGTCATATATGTTCCTCCCATCATATACAAGAGGTGTTCTCATTAATTTTTTGTATGTTTCTGGTTTAACAGCTTTTATTTCATCCCACTCTGTAAATATGAAACAAACATTAGCATTTTCTAATGCTTCTTCTGGATTTGTTACATAATGAATTTCTGTAGGATATTTCTTTTTATAGTTATCTTCAGCAACTGGATCATAAGCATAAATATCTGCTCCTTGTTCTAATAGTAATGCAACATTATCTAAAGATGGAGCTTCTCTTAAATCATCTGTTCCCGCTTTAAATGCTAATCCTAATACTGCTACTTTTAGATGATTAAATGTAATTAATCTATCACTTGCTTTTCTAAATAATTTTGTTTTTTGAGATTTATTAACATCAACTGCAGCTTGAACTGTTCTTAAAGTATAACCATTTTTCTTAGCTAAATAACTTAATGCTTTTGTATCTTTTGGGAAACAGCTACCCCCATAACCTATTCCAGCATGTAGGAAACTTGAACCTATTCTTGGATCATAACTCATTCCTTTTGCTACATCTTCAATGTTTGCCCCTACTAGCTCGCAAAGGTTTGCTATATCATTCATATATGAAATTTTAAGTGCTAGGAAGTCATTAGATGCATATTTAATCATTTCCGCACTTCTTCTACTAACTGAAACAATAGGTAATTCAAAAGGCTCATATATTTTCTTTAAAAACTCTTCTGCTTTTTTGCTACTTGTTCCTATTACTATTCTCTTAGCTTGTAATGTATCTCTTACAGCATGTCCTTGTGCTAAAAATTCTGGATTGCTAGCAACTTCAACTTTTACATCATTTACTAATGAATCTTTTATAAATTGTTCTACCTTATCATTTGTCCCTACTGGAACGGTAGATTTAACAACTACTAAACAATCCTTTTCAATTGATTCTGCAATTTGTCTTGAAACTGTAGCAACATATGATAAGTTTGCTGAACCATCAGGTTGTTCTGGTGTTCCCACTCCTATAAATATAGCATCTGCATCTTTATAAGCCTCTTTATAATTTGTAGTAAAATGCAATCTTCCTTCTGCTACATTTTTTGTCATAAGTTCTTCCAATCCTTCTTCATATATAGGAGATTTACCAGATTGCATTATTTTTACTTTATTTTCATCCACATCAACACATGTAACATCATGTCCTTTTTCTGCAAAACATACTCCTGCTACTAATCCTACATACCCTGTTCCTGCTACTGCTATTTTTATCATTTTTCTTATACCCCTTTCTTATATATTCATTATTTCTAACATTTTTTTATTTATAATATTTACATCAAATCTTTCTTGACAGTATTTATAGCTTTCATCAGACATTTTTTCTAATTCATCTCTATGTTCTATCATATAAATCATTTTTTCAGTTAAAGATTGTACGTCTTTTATAGGTATCAAGAAACCATTTTTGTTATTTATTACAGTTTCTTTACAACCTATAGAATTTGTTGTAATAATTGGTCTTCCCATAGCTAGTGCTTCTAATAAGGTCCTTGGAATACCTTCTCTATAATATGAAGGCAAAACAACTACTGAACTTTTAGAAATAACCTCAGGAACATTGTCTGTCTCATCTAATAATATTACTATATTTTTTTGAACGAATGAATCTATTTCTTCTTTTTTTATATATCCATTTTTATCTTCTGGCTTACCTAAATATAGAAATTTCACATCTTTATACTTTTTCTTAACATTTTCTGCAGCTTTAAAGTATTCTATTGCACCTTTTGTTTTTATCATCCTTGAAATCATTAAGAACACATTTTTATTAGGTAATGGAGTCCTGTTAAATTTATCTAAATTAACTCCTGAACCATCTACAACTATGCATTTTTCTTGTTTTACATATTTTCTATTTACACATTCTTCTAAATCATCTTTGTTTTGAAAAATAACTCTTTTATTATATTTAAATATAATTTTATATGCTATGCCGCATATAAATCTAATAATCTTCGTCTTTAAATTAGCATCAAAACTATACACTTGTCCTAATCCCGTTATCAAAGAATAGAAATTATTAATTTTTGCCTTCTTAGCAGCTAGTGTTCCAAATATTACTGGTTTTATTGTATATGCTAAAACAATGTCTGGTTTTTCATCTTTCATTATTTTAACTAAACTTTTATAATATTTCCAATTTGAAAATAAGCCAGTACTCTCTTTATCTAATTCTACTCTTATAAATTTAGCTCCTAAATTTTGAATTTTTTCAACGTTTTCCAAATTAGGACCAGTTACTATTACTTCATATCCTTTATTAATAATATCTTTTATTAATTCTCCTCTAAAATTATATACAGTTCTATTTTTTGGTGAAATTAACATAAATTTCATTGTTCAAAACCCTCTTTAACCATATTTATATTATTTTTTATTACTTCAAACATTCTTTCATTATTATTATCTGACACAAAACAATTATGTGGGGTAATAATAGTATTATTATAATCCCATAATTTACTATCAGAACTTAGAGGTTCTTCTTGAAAAACATCCAAGATTACTCCTAAAAATTTTCCTTTATCTAATTGTTCTATTAAATCTTTTTCATTTATAATTTGTCCTCTTGAAATATTTACAATAATTGCATCATTTTTCATTAATTCAAATTTTTCTTTATTTATACTTTCTCTAGTTTCATCAGTCAATGGTAATGTTAAAATGATAATATCAGAATTTAATATAGCCTCATTAGTCTTCTTTACAGAAAAATATTCAATATTAGAACTGTTTAATTGTTCTTTCATATCTACAACTCTTAATTTGACATTAAATGCATTTAACCTTTTAGCAATTTCTTTTCCAATACTACCATAGCCTATAATACAAGCTGTTCTTCCATTTAATTCAATTAAATCTCTTTGCTTAATCCATTCATGTTTTTCTTGTTGCTTATAAAAAGTCTTACTTCTTTTATATATTTCTAAAATCTTCAAAACGGTCCATTCTGCTATTGGAATACTATATACCCCTCTTGCATTAAATAATTTTATTTTTTTACTTAATATATAGTCCATTGGAAGCCTATCTAATCCGGCACTAGTCACTTGTATATACTTTAATTTTTTAAAAAGTTTAATATCATGATAAAGAAATAAAGCATTACAAATAACATATTCTATGTCTGCTATATCAAATTCGATATCTTCGTTTTCATTCTGTAAATAAAAAATTTCAAGTCCCATATTTTTAAGTTCATCTAGTTCTTCTTCTGAATATTTAAAAGCACCTGTTAATAATATCTTCATTTTAACACCTACTAATTATTGTTTTTTATTGAATCTACAATCTGGTTAACCTCATCTATAACACTTTTTCTATTTTCTTCAAATTGTTCTTTTGTATATTTCATAGCTTCTTGCTCTGTCTTTCTAATATCTCTTACTCCAGTATCAAATAATTTCTTTATTTCTTTTCTGTCTGTAATCTTTTGAGTATTACAAAAACTTCTAGAAAGTATTACTATTTGCGAACCTAGTCTGTAATGTTCTATAATTATATGTTCAGCTGGCAATGTACCAGTTCCAACTCTTGAAACACCTCCAAAACCATAAGGAATATTTTTTGCTTTAAACTTCTCACATAGTTTGTCTACTGTTCCATCCGCTAAAAGTTCAAACATAAAATTCATTTTATAACCTAAATGTAAATCATTTAATCCTATATGAACTTCATCAATCCCATCAAGATTTAAAATTTCATCTATTTTGTCTACTGCTTCTGGAGTTTCAACTAACAAACAAACTTTAGCTCTTTTGTTAACAAATTTAATAAACTTTTCTACTTCCTCTACCGTCTTAAAATAAGGTAGCATAACAATTTCTGCACCTTGTTCTATTACTTCATCTATTTCTTTTTCAGAGCCTTCATATATTGAATTAACACGCACTATAAGATTTGCTTTCTTTAGTACTTTTTTTATTGGAGCAATATCTGAAATTTTATGTTTAGACTTTACTGTATCTAGGTTTTTTTGTCTTTCTTCTTTTCCGTTCACTTCCAAATCAATCCAAATACGGTCGACACCTGCATTCTCTGCTATCATTGCAACATCTGGTTCATTTGTTATGTACATTAATTTTAACATATATATTCCTCCATTCTTAATTAACTAACTTTTTCTTCAGTTCTTTCAGTTTCTTTTGTATTAGTTGTCTTCTCTGTATTTTCATTATCTTTCATAAATAATACTTTATAGATAGTTATGAAGAATATTTTTATATCTAGCCATAAGCCTAATTTTTCAACATATTCTACATCGTACTTTATCCTTTTTTCCCATTCAACTTGTTTTCTTCCATGAATTTGAGCAAGTCCAGTTACACCTGGTCTTACTTCAAATCTTTTTAGTTGCTCTGGTGTGTATTCTTCATATTTCCATGGATGATATGTAAGAACTGGTCTTGGTCCTATAAAGCTCATTTCTCCTTTAAGTATGTTTACTAATTGTGGTAACTCATCTATACTTGTCATTCTAATAAATTTTCCGACTCTAGTTACTCTATTATCTCCTTTTTTTGAATATACTCCTGTGCCCATTTTTTCAGCACCGACTACCATAGACCTAAATTTATAAATTTTAAATACCTTGCCATCTTTTCCTATTCTTTCTTGCTTAAAAATCACTGGCCCTTTAGAATCTATTTTTATTGCTAGACTTACAATTAATAATATTGGTGATATTATGATTAATCCTATTATAGATAGAACTATATCCATAAAACGCTTAAAAACAGTATATACTTTTTTCAATTTTTACACTCCCTTTTATTTTATGATATCTTTCTTTTGTTGAATTTATCAGGCTCTTCATATGTAGGTACAACTTCCTTCATAGTATCCTTTATTTCTTGCAAAGTATGATTTTCACTCTTTACTAAATCTGAAAGCACTTTTATTTTTTCTTCTAATTCATCTATTGTTAAATCTAATGGCTCAGCCACAAATATTTTGTTATGTTTTGTAGCTTGCAAACCTTCTTCAGACATTAATAATTCCTCATAAAGTTTCTCTCCTGGTCTAAGTCCTGTTATTTTAATTGGAATATCAACATTTGGTTCAAAACCAGATAATCTAATCATACTTTCTGCTAAATCGTATATTTTTACTGGTTCCCCCATGTCTAGCACAAAAATTTCTCCACCTTTAGCATATGTAATTGCTTGCAAAACAAGCTGAGCTGCTTCAGGTATAGTCATGAAAAATCTAGTAATATCTTTATGTGTTACTGTAACTGGACCTCCATTAGCTATTTGTTTTTTAAATAAGGGTACAACTGAACCATTACTTCCTAATACATTTCCAAATCTAACAGCAACAAACTCAGTTTTACTTGCCTTATCTATTGTTTGTATAATCATTTCACACATTCTCTTTGTTGCCCCCATAATATTAGTTGGATTTACTGCTTTATCAGTTGAAATTAAAACAAATCTTTTCACATTATATTTGTCACATGCTTTTACCACATTATATGTTCCTAATACATTATTTTTTATGGCTTCTAATGGACTTACTTCCATTAAAGGCACATGCTTATGTGCTGCTGCATGAAAAACGAGATATGGTTTATATGTTTTAAATAAATTTTCAATCTTATTTCTATCTCTTACACTTCCAACAATTGCATCAACCTTTATATTTGGAAAATTCTGTTTTAGTTCCATTTCTATATTATATAAATTATTTTCATATATATCAAAAACCACAAGCTTTTTAGGATTATATTTTACTATTTGTCTACAAAGTTCCGAACCAATAGACCCTCCTCCACCTGTTACAAGAATAACTTTATCAGATATTAATTCTTCAATATTATTATTATCTAATTTTATAGGATCTCTACCTAATATATCTTCTATTTCTACATCTCTAAGATTTTCAATCAAATTTTTATTTTTTATAATATCTTCAGTGCTTGGAAGTATTCTAACTCTTGCTCCAGTATTTTGACAAATTTCTAAAATTTCTTTTCTATCTTTATTATCTATTTTTGAAATTGAAAAGAAAATAATATCTACTGCTTTATCTTTACATATAGAAACAATATCATTTCTATCACCTAAAACTTTTATATCAGAAATAGTTCTTCCTATTTTTCTTTTATCATCATCTATAAGTCCAACTATATTATAGCTACCTTTTAAGTTTGTCTCTATAGACCTTATTATATTTCTTGTTGCTGAACCAGCACCAATAATCAATAATTTTTTTTCTTGAGAATTGTTTTTATTATCTTTATTTTCTCTATCTTCATATATTAAAAGCATTCTTACTATAACTCTATATGTAATTAAAAACATAGATATTAATAGTGCAGTTGCAATATTATGCATTACACTTAATAAATTTAAGTTAAATATTTCTATTATACAACATAATATAGTACATGAAATTGCTGAGGCAAAAAAATATTTTAGATAATCTTTTCCATTTTCATATCTAATAATATTGTAGTAAACTTTAAAACAACAAAAAACAATTTCATATACTATAATAGCTATAATTGCATTATATAGTGTTTGTCTTACAATCTCATTTGGTAATAAAAAATTATTTCTTATAAAAATTTCTAAAATAAAATATGATAGAAAAATTATTATACTATCTATTAAAGCTATACCAATTTTACTAAACGTGCTCATTTTATTCAGTAATTTTTTCATTAATATCCCCTTCTAAAACTTTCAAATATAAACTTGAATTATTATACCATTATATAAAATTTATTTCAACATTTTTTTCCAAATTCTGATATTTTACGTTTCACTCTCAAATTATTTTTTATTTAATTTTATCTAATCTCTTTACTTTTTGTATTTTTTTGTATAAAATGTATAAAGTATTTTGAAAGGATGGTTTTATTATGGAAGGAAAAAGATTAAATAAAGAAGAAAAACCTAAAAAGAAGCATAAAGTTTTACGTGTATTTATTATAATTTTAATTATTTTACTTGTATTAGCAATCGCCTTAATAGGAACTGGCTATTGGTATATTCATAGCAAGTTAGATAAAATGAATTATGTGGATAATGTAACTAAAAATGAAATCGCTGTAGATGCGGAAGTTGAAGAAAATTTAAGTGAATATAGAAACATTGCTCTATTCGGACTAGATACTGACTCTGATAGTTTTAAAAATGCAAGAAGTGATTGTATTATAATTGTAAGCATAAATAATAATACAAAAGATGTAAGATTACTATCTGTTTACAGAGATACATATGTAGACATTGATGGACATGGCTTAGATAAAATTACACATGCTTATGCATATGGCGGTCCAGCACTTGCACTAAGTACTTTAAATAAGAACTTAGATTTAAATATTACAGAATTTGTTACTGTAAATTTCGAAACTGTAAAGACAATTGTTGATGAGCTTGGAGGCGTTCAAATAACTGTTTCTGATGCAGAAGCTACTAGGATACCAGATATCAGCTCTGCAGGAACTTACAATTTAAATGGAGAACAAGCATTAGCATATTCAAGAATTAGAAAAATAGATACAGATTATCAAAGAACTGAACGTATGAGAACTGTACTAAATGCGGTATTTACTAAAGTTAAAGGTTTAAGTTTAACTTCTCTAAATTCTTTACTAGATACAATGTTACCTCATATTTCAACAAATATCTCTAAAGATGAAATTATTAAATTAATGCCAGATGTGGTTTCTTATAATATAACAGAAAGTGACGGCTGGCCATATAATACAAGAGGCTGGGAAGTTGGTTTATGGTATGGTATTCCAGTTACTCTAGAATCTAATGTAAAAGAATTACATGAAAAGCTATTTGGAGAAACTGATTACGAACCAACAGAAACAGTAAAAGAAATTAGTGATAGAATTGTTGATAAAACTGGATTTACTGAATAAAATATAATCTTTATAGAGGCACTCTAAAAAAGAAGTGCCTCTAATTTGTAAATAATATTGAAAAACTACTACACAAAACGCAAAAAGTATGATAAAATATAACCGCAAAAAAAATTTAAAAGGAGGAATTAGTCATGTCAGGACACAGTAAATGGCACAATATACAAGCCAAAAAAGGAAAAGCTGACGCAGCAAGAGGAAAAATATTTACAAAATTAGGAAGAGAATTATTAATAGCAGTAAAGCAAGGTGGACCTGATCCGGCTGGGAACTCTAAGTTAAAAGATGTAATAGCAAAATGTAAAGCAGCAAATATGCCAAATGATACAATAAATAATGCAATAAAAAAAGCATCAGGAGCTAATAACTCAGAAAATTACGAAGAAGTTACTTATGAAGGATATGGTCCAAATGGTGTTGCTGTAATAGTTCAAGCAAGTACAGATAATAGAAATAGAACAGCAGCTGATGTAAGACACGTTTTTGATAGAGCTGGAGGAAACTTAGGAACAACAGGCTGTGTATCATATATGTTTAATAAAAAAGGAGTAATTGTAATAGATAAAGCAAATTGTTCTAAATCTGAAGACGACTTAATGATGCTAGCATTAGATGCAGGTGCAGAAGATTTTGAATCAGATGACGAGTGCTATACAATTACTACATCACCAGAAGATTTTTCTGCAGTTAGAGAAAGCTTAGAAGCAGAAGGAATTGAGTTTTTAGAGGCAGAAGTTCAAATGGTTCCTACAACATATGTTACATTAGATGAAAAAGCTCAGGAAAGAATGGAAAAATTATTAGAAAACTTAGATGACTTAGACGATGTAATGAATGTATACCATAATAGTGAAAATAACTAATAACGGATTTTGTTTATATTTTAAAAGTGCTATAGTATGATACTATGGCACTCTTTTTATTAAATATTTAATTACTATTCCTCTTTCTTCTTATATATTCGATAAGATACTTTATAAGAAATATAGTAAATTATAATTGTTGCAAGTATTAAAACAAGTGGTAAAAAGTTGTTCATTATGTTTAATATATTAGCAGTTGGTAAATTTATAATGCTATTTTGCGCTACAGCAAATAACCCTCCTGCTAAAAGTATAATAATTACAGCTACTATAAACATCTGAATTCTACCTTTCTCAGCACCCCATTTATAAACACAAGGTATTTGTATTGCTTCTATAAGCCCTACTCCTAATATTCCCGCTAATGCTACATTTATATAGTCTTGAATATTGGGTAATTGTTTGTTAATTATAAATACTATTATAAAACTTGCTATAATTCCAACTATTGCTCCTATTATTGTAGAGCCAATTATTAATATATATTTTGATAGTAAGATTTCTTTTTTAGTAACAGGAAATGTTAAAATATAACCATCTGCTTTTGATTGTTCATCATAATTAAATGTTGCCATACCAAACATTCCAAATCCAAGTATTAACATGACTGTAATCATAAAGCCCACACCTTTTGTTGTTTCTTGTGCAAGTCCTGCAAAAACAAATATTAATATAAATACAATTAAAGTTTTTCTATAACTTTTTAATTGTAGTAAATCTTTTGTAATTAAGCCATTTATAATGCTCATACTATTTTTCCCCCTTTATATAAATTAACATTATGTCTTCTAATGTAGGCTTATCTATTACATTAAAATCATATTCTCTTTTAAATTCTGATTTGTTCTCTACCAAAACATCATATTCATATCTATTCACTTTATATTTTACATAGTCTTTTTTATTTATTTTTTCAAATTCTGCTTTAGAACATTTTACAATCCCATACTCTTCTAATAGTTCGTCTCTTGTTTTTGAAAGCACTATTTCTCCATCGTTTATAAAAGTAATATAATCTGCTATATGTTCTAAGTCTGATGTTATATGGCTAGATACAAATATTGAATTTTCTCCATTTTGAATAAAATCTTGGAAGATGTCTAATATTTCGCTTCTAGCTACTGGATCTAATCCAGATGTTGGCTCATCTAATATTAAAAGTTTAGGATGATGAGCTAGCGCTACTGCTATTTTTAATTTCATTTTCATACCACTAGAGAATTCTTTTGATATTTTATTTTGTGGTAATTTAAAGTCTTCTAAATATTTAAAGTATAATTTTTCGTCCCAGTTTTTATAAATGTTTTTCATTATTTTATTTATGTCTTTTGGATTTAAGTATTCTGAGAAAAAGTTTTCATTTAAAACTACACCTATGTCTTCTTTTATCTTTTTATCGTATTTTTTTACATTTAGTCCGAATATATTAATTTCTCCAGTACTATTTGTTAAATTTAAAATTGATTTTATAGTTGTAGTTTTTCCTGCTCCATTTTCTCCTATTAATCCCATAATCATTCCTTTAGGTAATGTTAGATTAACATTTTTTAATTCAAATTGATTGTATTTTTTACATAAGTTTTTAACTTCTAATATGTTCTCCATCCGCTTTTATTCCTCCTCAAATAAAATATCTAGCATTTCTCTTATCTCTTCTTTAGATATGCCACTTATTTTTGCAATAGATACAGCTGTGTCTATTAATCCTTCTATCTTTTGCAGTTGCTCCTCTTTTATGAGCTCTTTGTTTTTATTTGCCACATAAGTTCCTTTGCCTGGTATTGTTTCTACATAGCCTTCTCTTTCTAATTCTTCATAAGCATTTTTTGTAGTAATTACACTTATTCTTAAGTCTTTTGCTAAACTTCTTATTGACGGCAAAAGTTCTCCAGTTTTTAATTCGTTAGATACTATTTTATTTTTTATTTGTTCTTTTACTTGCTCATATAAAGGAATATTGCTTGAATTACTAATTATAATATCCATACTTTTTCCTCTTTTCTTAACTGTATATAAACAGTATATACTGTTTATATACAGTTGTCAATACTTTTTATATAATTTTTTTGCATAAAAATAAAGCCATATCTTTGAAATAAATAATTCCCAAAGATATGACTTTTATCTATATTTTAATATTTCTTTATTATAATTTTTCATTAAATCCAATCTCTTATTTCATTATTTTGCATTTGCTCATCAAATTGTTTTATACTTTGTTTAATATTTTCTATACTCATAACTGATTGATTTTGCTTACAATATAAATCCTCTATTTCTTTTATAATATAACTAACTAATCCTATATCATCATAATCTTTATTCTTATAAAATAATTCGTTCAATTTATTTTTTACTATTTCATATTGCTTTTTTTCTTTTTCATTTATTAAATTTACAATTCTTTTTGCTTCTTCTGTTTTTC
>CAMMLJ010000020.1 GCA_946497695.1 uncultured Clostridium sp.
CAAACACAAATACAAATACTAATAACAACAATCAGAATACAAACACAAATACAAATACTAATAACAACAATCAGAATACAAACACAAATACAAACACTGATAACAACAATCAAAATACAAATACAAATACTGATAACAATAACCAAAACACAAACACAAATACTAATAACAATAATCAGAATACAAACACAAATACTAATAACAATAATCAAAACACAAATACAAACACTGATAACAACAATCAAAACACGAATACAAATACTGATAATAATAATCAAAATACAAATACAAACACTAACAACAATAATCAGAATACAAACACAAATACTAACAACAATAATCAGAATACAAACACAAATACTAATAACAATAATCAGAATACAAACACAAATACTAATAACAATAATCAAAACACAAATACAAACACTGATAACAACAATCAAAACACAAATACAAACAACAATAATAACAATCAAAACACAAATAATAACTCAAATTCCGGTGCGGGCACAACTAATAGTAATAACAACTCAAATAGTAATTCAGCATATTACTATAATGGAACAGTAGATAAAACATTAGCAGATGAGCTTTTGCCTAAGACAGGAACTGATATGGCAAGATGGGTATTACCAATAGTTGTAGTTATATTTATTATTTCATATTTTAATTATAGAAGATATAGAGATATAAAAATTAAATAAAGAAGAAATAAAGGGGGCAATAAGTTAATTCTATCTTATTGCCCATTTGTACATAATTCTAATAAAATTTTTTAGTTTGAAAGGAGCTAGTATGGAAGAGAATTTGAAAGAAATAGCAAACAAAATAAGGATTAATACTGTAAAAGAAGTGTATTATGCTAAATCAGGGCATCCAGGCGGTTCTTTGTCTATAGCAGATATATTAGCAGTACTTTATTTTAAAGAAATGAAAATAGATCCTAAAAATCCCAAAGATGAAAATAGAGATAGATTTGTATTATCTAAAGGACATTGTTCGCCAGCTTTATATGCTACTTTAGCCTTAAAAGGATTTTTTAGTATGGATGAATTAAAAAACTTTAGAAATATAAATTCAATTCTTCAAGGACATCCAGATATGAAGAAAATACCAGGGGTAGACATGTCTACAGGATCATTAGGACAAGGATTATCAGCAGCTAATGGAATGGCAATAGCAGGAAAATTGGATAATAAAAATTACAGAGTTTATGCAATATTAGGTGATGGAGAAATAGAGGAAGGACAAGTATGGGAAGCTGCAATGGCTTCAGCAAGATATAAATTAGATAATCTATGTATTTTTATAGATAATAATAATTTACAAATTGATGGAAGTATAGACAAAATAATAAATCCATATCCAATAGATAAAAAATTTGAAAGTTTTGGATTTTATGTAATAAAAATTAATGGTAATGACACTAAAGAAATAGAAGAAGCATTAACCAAAGCAAAAGAAGTAAAAGGAAAACCTACAGCAATTATAGCCAAAACAATAAAAGGCAAAGGAGTTTCTTTTATGGAAGATAGTGTTGGATGGCATGGAAAAGCACCAAATGAAGAAGAATATAAAATAGCCTTAAAAGAGTTAGGAGGCGAAGCTGATGAATAATAATGAAAAAAAGGCAACAAGACAAAGCTATGGTGAAGAGCTAGCAAATTTGGGAGAAAAAAACAATAAAGTAGTTGTATTAGATGCTGATTTATCAGCTGCAACTAAAACTAGTATTTTTGCTAAAAAATTTCCAGACAGATTTTTTGACATGGGAATAGCAGAACAAAATATGATAGGAACTGCAGCTGGACTTGCTACATGTGGCAAGATTCCGTTTGCAAGTACATTTGCTATGTTTGCTGCTGGAAGGGCATATGACCAGATACGAAATAGCATCTGCTATCCTAATTTAAACGTTAAAATTTGTGCAACTCATGCAGGAATAACAGTTGGCGAAGATGGAGCAACACATCAAATGATAGAAGATATATCTCTAATGAGAACAATTCCTAATATGACTGTTATATGTACATCAGATGATACACAAACTAGATGGGCTGTAAATGAAATTGCAAAATTTGAGGAGCCAGTATATTTAAGATTATGCAGATTAGCAACACCAAAAATTTATGAAAATGAAAAATTTAAAATAGGCAAAGGAATCCAAATAGGTAATGGAACAGATGTCACAATAATAGCTACAGGAGTTGTAGTAGCAGAAGCTATAAAGGCATTGGAAGAATTAAGAGATAAAGGTATAAATATAAGAGTTATAGATATGCATACAATAAAGCCTATAGATAAGGAGATTATTATTAAAGCGGCAAAAGAAACTAAGAAAATTATAACTATAGAGGATCATAGCATAATAGGTGGATTGGGTTCAGCTGTATGTGAGGTATTATCAGAAAATTATCCTACAAAAGTATATAGAATGGGAATAAAAGATGAATTTGGAAAGTCAGGAAAAGCAGAAGATTTATTAAAATATTTCAAAATTGATAAAAACGCTATAATAGAAGCAGTTACGTCAAAAGACTAGTGTAAATTTTTATGTACCCTATTGCAATAAATCGTATTTATTGTTATTATATCTTGTAGATATAAACAAAAATATATCGAATTAAGGAGCAATTAAGATGATAGAATTTAGAAATGTTTGCAAAAAATATGAAACAGGAACAGAGGCAGTAAAAAATGCTAACTTTGTTATAGAAAAAGGGGAATTTGCTTTCCTTGTAGGAGCTTCTGGTTCAGGAAAATCAACATTAATTAAATTAATTTTAAAAGAAGAAGAACCTACATCAGGAAATATTATAATAAATGGAAAAGATACTACATTTTTAAAACCAAACAGAATCCCATATTTAAGAAGAAGTATGGGAGTTGTGTTTCAAGACTTCAGATTATTACCAGACAAAACTGTTTATGAAAATGTAGCTTTTGCTATGTACATTGTAAAAGCTACACCAAGACACATTAGAAGACAAGTACCAATGGTATTATCATTGGTTGGATTAAGCGCAAAAGCTAAAATGTATCCAAACGAATTATCAGGAGGAGAGCAACAAAGAGTAGCGCTTGCTAGAGCTTTAGTTAATAATCCTTCAATGTTAATTGCTGACGAGCCTACAGGAAACTTAGACCCAGATACAGCTTGGGATATTATGACTCTTTTAAATGATATCAATTTAAGAGGAACAACAGTAGTTGTTGCAACTCATGCAAAAGATATTGTAGACCAAATGAATAAAAGAGTTATTCATATTCGTAAAGGCTCTATAGTAAAAGATGATGAAAAAGGTGGGTATGAATTGTGAGATATAATGTTATAACTTATCTATTAGGAGAAGGAATAAGAAACGTTTTTAAAAATAAAAAATCAACAAGTGCTTCAATAATTATAATGAGTCTTACAATGTTAATATTTGGTGTATTTTTTGTAATAACTCAAAATATTAACAGTATAATGAGACAAATAGAAAGTGAACAAGGAATAGAAGTATTTTTGTATGATATTTCAGAAGATCAAACAAAAGCAGTTGAAGATTATATTAGAAATATCGATGGGGTAAATACAGCTGAATATAAATCAAAAGAAGATGCCTTAAATCAATTAAAAAGTCAATTTAAAGATAGGGAAGAATTATTAGCAGGTTATGAGGAAAATAATATATTTCCAGCATCTTATGTAGTTACATTAACAGATTTAACAAAAAGTAATGAAGTAATACAAAAAATATGGGATTATGATAATGATAAACCCGATACCGAAAAAGTAATTAAAAATATAACAAGCAAAGATGAAACTGTTACAACTTTAATTAATCTAGCAAATGGAATAAGAATAATAACTGGAGTAATACTTGCAATATTAATTATAATTTCAATATTTATAATATCAAATACAATAAAACTTACAGTACATGCAAGAAGAAAAGAAATATCTATTATGAAATATGTAGGTGCAACCAATAGCTTTATACGATGGCCTTTTATTGTAGAAGGTATAATAATTGGAATAATATCTGGAGCAATATCAATAATTATTTTGGGAATAAATTATAATTTAATCGCAGGAAAAATATTAGAATCACAAGTTGTATCTGCAATGAATATAAACTTATTAACTTTTGCAGATATGTTTGGACTAATTATAGTTGTTTATACAATATTAGGAGTTGGAATCGGTGTCTTAGGAAGTTGTATTTCTATGCGTAGATATTTAAAAGTATAGAAAAGGAGTTTAATATGAGAAGATTTCTAGTAATATTAATAATAATGTTATTGTTAATATCAACTTTAGGGGTTTCAACAATATATGCATCAGATTTATCTAACTTGCAAGAGCAACAAACACAAGTACAAGCAAATCAAGATATGGCAACATCACAACTTCAAGCAGTACAAGAAGAATTAACAGAGAATTTACAGCAAATTCAAGAATTAAATAGTAATATTACACAATATGAATCAGAAATAAATAATTATAATACTCAAATTGTAACCTTACAAGATGATATTACCAAGACAGAAGAGGAGATAAAAAAAGCAGAAGAAAATTATAATAGTCAGAAAAAACTATTAGATGATAGATTAATAACTATGTATGAAGCTGGTACAACAGAATATTTAGATGTTGTATTAAGCTCAAAAACAATAACAGAATTTTTGTCTAACTATTATTTACTATCAATTTTAGCTGATTCTAATGTAGACTTTTTGGATACAATAGAAAAACAAAAACAAATAATAGAAGATGAAAAGAAAAAATTAGAAGAACAAAAACAACAAATTGATACAGCAAAGGAAGAAAAAGAGAAGGCATCTATAATATTGCAAAACACAAAAGTTATGAAAGATACTTATACAGCTCAATTAACAGATCAAGAAAGACAAATACAGTCAGAAATAGATGCGTATCAAGCTCAATTGAATCAGATAGAAGCAGAGATTCAATCTATAACAGCAAATAGCTTAATAATTAATCCAAATTATATTGGAGGAGAAATGCTTTGGCCATTGCCAGGTTATACTAAATTAAGTTCAACATTTAAGATGAGAGTTCATCCTATAACTGGGGTATATAAATTACATAGTGGAATTGATATACCAGCTCCTACAGGAACTAATTTCCTTGCAGCAAATGATGGAGTAGTAGTAAAAGCAGGATATAATACTGCTTATGGGAACATGGTTATTGTAGACCATGGAGGAGGAGTATCAACATTGTATGCACATGGTGATAAAATAATGGTAACATTAGGACAAACAGTGAAAAAAGGCGATGTAGTTTTACTAGTAGGTGAAACAGGATATGCAACAGGACCACATGGACATTTCGAAGTTAGAATAAATGGAACTCCTGTAGATCCATTACCATATGTAACAAACCAAAATGGAGTAAACTAACTTAAAATAACGGAGGATAAAAAATGAAAAAAATATACTTAAAAGTTATATCAATATTAATTATTGCAACAATAATATTAAACACTGTATCAATATCGTATGCAGCATCAAGTATTAGTAGCCAAAAAAATGAATTGAATCAAAAAATACAAGAGACAAAGGATAATTTAAACGAAGTAAATAGTCAAAAGGAAGAATCACAAAATAAAGTTAATGATTTATCTAGCCAAATAGATTCATATGAATCACAAATTAATTCTTTAAAAAGTGAAATAGAAACAAAGACTAACGAAGTTCAAGAATTACAGAAAAAACTAGATGAGTTAGAAGTAGAAAGAGAAAAAAATCAAAATTTATTAGATGAAAGATTAGTTACATTATATGAAGCAGGAGAAGTTTCATACTTAGATATGTTACTTTCTTCTACAGATTTAACAGAATTTATATCTAGTTATTATATGATAGAAACATTAACAGCAGCAGATAAAGAGTTAATCCAAAATTTAGAAAATGATAAGAAAGAAATAGCTGAAACTCAAGAAAAAGTTAATTCAAGTTTAAGTGAAATAGAGACAAAGAAAACTGAATTAGAAAGTGTACAACAAGAATTGAGCAAAGCAAAAAATGAAGAACAAACAAAAGTTGATGAATTAACAGAACAATCACATGATTTAGAAAGTGATGTAGAAGAATACGAGAAGAAAATGAAAGAGCTTGATGCAAAAGAGAAAGCTCAAGAAGAAGCTTTACAGAAAAAATATGAAGAAGCAAAGAAAAAAGCTGAACAAAATGCATCGTCTGGAAGTTCAAGCTCAAGTTCTAGTTCAGGTAGCTCTTCAGCAGCTGGAAGTACAGTTAGTTCAAAAGGATTTATAAGACCTGTTAAAAGTGGAAGTATTACAGCTACAATGTATTATTCAAGTGGTGCATACCATGGAGCTGTAGATTTTGGAGTATCAACAGGAACACCAGTTTATGCAGCAGCAGATGGAATTGTAGTTACATCTACTTGGGGTGGTTCAGATAGTTATGGTTATTACATAAAAATTAAACATTATAACGGATTATATACTTTATATGCTCATGGTTCATCACTAGTTGTAAGTGTAGGACAAGAAGTAAAACAAGGACAATTAATAATGTATTCAGGAAATACAGGAAATTCAACAGGCCCACATTTACATTTTGAGGTAAGAGTTTCACCAGGAGGATATAGCAATAGAGTTAATCCATTAAATTATTTACCATAGTACAATAGGGATTTGGAAGGGATTTAGGGACGTTCCTTAAAATCCCTTTTTAAATAATTAAGTTTATACATAAAAACCGCTACATAAGAATAAAAACTTAAGTAGCGGTTATATTAAATATTAAAGAACAAGGGGGACTTTTGGATGAAAAAATCAACAATAGCAATTATAGTAGTTGTTGTTATTTTAGTAGCAATAATTGCTGGTCTAGTTTCAAGTTATAATGGGGTAGTAAGTTTATCTGAAGAGGTTGATAATAAATTTGCGACAATTGATACAATGTTACAAAGAAGAGCAGATTTAATACCAAATTTAGTAAATACAGTAAAAGGGTATACAAACCAAGAACAAGCTGTTATAGATTCAGTAACAGATGCAAGAGCAAAATTAGCAGGAGCAAATTCTGTTGAAGAAAAAGCTAATGCTGACCAGGAATTAACAAGTGCATTAAATAATTTATTAGTAGTAGTAGAAAATTATCCAGATTTGAAATCATCACAAAACTTTATTAATTTATCAGATGAATTAGCTGGTACAGAAAATCGTATAGCAACAGCAAGAAAAGATTATAATGATGCTGTAAGAGAATATAATACAAAAATAAAAAGATTTCCTACAAATATAGTATCTGGAATGTTCGGATATGGTGAAAAAGAATACTTCCAAGCATCAGAAGGAAGCGAGGAGGTACCAACTGTTGACTTCAATACTGTACAATAAAAAAATTAAATATATATTGATTTTAGCTATTTTTTCTATATTGTTAATTACTAATAGTTCATATGCTATTGTTGCGCAAACGAGAGAATTTTATGTTAATGATTCAGCTAATTTATTGTCTAATGAAACAGAAGACTATATAATTGATATGAATAAAACATTAGAAGAACAAACTGGTGCACAAATAGTAGTTGTTACAGTTCAAAATCTAGAAGGACAATCTTTAGAAGAATATGCTACAGAATTATTTAGAGATTATGGAATTGGAGATAAAGAAAAGAATAATGGAGTTCTTTTATTGTGTGCATATGAAGAAAGGCAATTTAGAATAGAAGTAGGATATGGTCTTGAAGGAACTTTAACAGATGGAAAAACTGGTAGAATTCAAGATGAATATATAATTCCATACCTTAAAGAAAATAATTTTAATGATGGAATAAGAAATGGATTTAATGCTGTATTAAAAGAAGTAGAAAATGAGTATGGCATTACAATTGAAGGTGCAGAAGAAGGAAATGTAGTAGGAACAAGTACTACAAGATCAAATGGAGCTAGCAATGTAGCACCACATATAATTATGATGGTAATATTTATATTAGTAGTAATATTTTTTAGTAGACGTGGAATCTTCTTTATAGGAGGTTTTGGCGGTGGTCACTTTGGTGGGCGGAGGCTCATTTGGTGGTGGTGGTTCCTTTGGCGGAGGGGGCTCTTCCGGAGGAGGAGGCTCATCAAGAAGTTTCTAAAAATGAATAGAAATGGGGGATATGGGGACGTTCCTTAAATCCCTATTTATTTATAAACCCGTATTAATATATTTTATTAATACGGGTAATTTATTTACAAAATTAAGTTCTCTGATCAAAGTTTAATTATTATATAAATTTTTTTCATATAAATCTTCTATATGAACATTTTTTTCTTCAAAATTATCAATAAATCCTATTTTAGCAATATCATTATTTACTTCTTGTATCCATACAGGTCTTTCATTATAAAAGATATCTACCTTTTGTTTATTTTTTAAAATTTCGTGTATTTTGGAAGCTTTCATATAAATCATCTCCTAAAAAAAACTTGTACTATTAATATATCCAAAATCTAGAAAAATATTCCAAAAATATAATTATTTATAAACTGGGAAAATCCCCAAGGTGATAAGCACCATAGGGGATTTTTCTACCAGTACTGGAACCATAGTAAAACAAATACTATGGCTTTAATGATGGCAAACACTGCCCGTTCACGATCACCCATGCCTTCTGGTCGAAACAATTTGTTGAGAAGCCAATTTGCAAAAAATAGGAGAATTACAAATAAACAAAAATAAAAAAAAGGATCTCCAAATTTCAAAATGACTCCAAGCGCAATTAAAACGATAAAGAACCACATATTCTATGTGACCTCCTTTTCTTTTTTCTCATTCAACTGTTGATAAAATCTAAATATATTATAGCATATTAATTAACATAAAGCAAAATCCACCCATTTTATAAATATCGCGACAAAATGTGATAAATTGAAAAAATACTAAACAAAATTATTAGAGTGATTGAGACTCTTAATAAAATATAACTTTATATAGCAGATTATAAAAACCAAAAAATACTTTTCTTTGAACTATTATAAAAAATATGTTACACTTATAAATAAAATAGAAGTTGTAACCAAAAGATATTATTGTAAATACAGGAGGATAAAATGGAAAAAATTGAAACCGATATTATGAAACATATTTATTGGAAAAAAACAAAAGTTACTGAACTAGAATATGATGAAAATTTAGAATGGAATATAGTAAGAGTGTATCCTAATCATATAAAACATAAATGGATAGGAATGGGAGGAAGTATTACAGAAGCTAGTTGCTATAATTATAATCTTTTATCTAAAGAAAAACAAAAAAAATTTATAAATGCATATTATGGCAAAAATGGTCTTAATTATAATTTAGCTAGAATATCTATAGGAAGTAATGATTTTTGCATAAATTCATACGAATATTCTAAAAAAGAAGATTTAAGTGATTTTTCTATAGAACGTGATAAAAAGTACATTTTGCCAGTTATTAATAATATATTAAAAGAAAAAAAGTTAACTTTTATTGCTAGTCCATGGTCACCACCAAAATTTATGAAAACAAACAAAGAATTGTATAATGGAGGAAAGTTATTAAAAAAATATTATTCTATATATGCTGAATATTTAATAAGATTTTTAGAGGCATATAAGAAAGAGAATATTAATATTAATTATATAACTATGCAAAATGAACCATATGCTTGTCAAAAATGGGAATCATGTAAATATTCGCTTAATGAACAAAAACAATTTATTTATGAAAATCTTTTGAAATTATTAAGAAAAACAGATATAAAATTATTGTTATGGGATCATAATAAGGAAAATTTGTATAATAATATTAATGAATTATATAGAGCAGATGAAAAAATAGCAGGAATTGCATATCATTGGTATTCAGGAACACATTTAACTAATTTAGAGCTAGTGGCACAAAAATATAAAGATAGTCTACTTATTCATACAGAGGGAGCATGTTATTTTTCTAATTATAATGAAAAAGGATGGATAAAAGATGCTGAAATGTATTTAATTGACTTAATTAATGATATGAACTATGGAATGAATGGATATGTAGATTGGAATATTTTATTGGATTTTAATGGAGGGCCAAATCACAAAAATAATTTTTGTAAAAGCCCTATTATATTAAATGAAAATAGTTCAGATTTTATTTTAACGCCAATATATTATTATTTAGGGCATATTTCTAAATATGTGGAACCTGAAGCAAAAATTCTTGCTGTAGACACGTATTTGCCTAATTTACTAGTAATAGCAACTAAAAAAGAAAATAAAATTGTAACCACTATTTTAAATTCAAATAATGAAACGATGGAAATCAATTTATTAATAAATAAAACAAGAATTAAGGATTACATAAATCCTCATACAATATGTACATATATAGATATAATATAAAAAAATGATGATAATATTAAAAACATCCCGTTTTTGAAATATAATAAAAAAAGCCTTATACAAAATTCGTATAAGACTTTTTTGGTGACCCGTACGGGAATCGAACCCATGATTCAGCCTTGAGAGGGCTGCGTCTTAACCGCTTGACCAACGGGCCATAAACAAACTTTATTATTTATATCATAAAAATAAAATATAGTCAATAAGAACAAAATTTCGTAAAAATCTATTGACAAAAGTTAAAAATAATATATAATAATAAGCGAACAAAAGTTTTAAAGAAAGGCAGAAAAATGTTAGAAGAAAAAGATAGAATAGATATTGTTTTAGTAAAAAAACACTATTTTCAAACAAGACAAAAAGCTAAATATGAAATAGAACAAGGAAATGTATATGTAAATGGAAAGCAAATTACTAAAACCAGTAAAATAATAAATTATCAAGATAATATAGAAATAAAAGGAAAAACACTAAAATATGTAAGTAGAGGTGGACTAAAATTAGAAAAAGCTATTAATTCGTTTGGGATTTCATTAACTAATAAAATATGCGCAGATATAGGGGCATCAACAGGAGGGTTTACAGATTGCATGTTACAAAATGGTGCACAAAAAGTTTATGCAATAGATGTTGGTCATTCACAATTAGCAGAAGAATTATTAAATAATGAAAAGGTAGTAAATTTGGAAGGAACCAATATTAAAGAATTAGATACTAATAGTATAGAAAAGTTGGATTTTATTAGTTCAGATGTATCTTTTATTTCAGAAATACATGTATTGCCAAAAATATATGAATTACTAAAAATAAAAGGAAAAGCAGTTGTGTTAATAAAACCACAATTCGAAGCTGGCAGCCAACATCTAAATAAAAATGGGGTTGTAAAAAATATAAAGATACATCAAAAAGTAATTCAAAATATTGTAATGTTTGCAAATAAACTTGGATTTAGAATTATAGATGTAACATATTCTCCAATTAAAGGGCCAGCAGGGAATATAGAATATTTATTATACGTTGAAAAAAATGAAAATAATTTATTAGATTTATACAAAATGAAAAATAATGCATTAGAAATTACTACAGAGGCATTTAAAGAATTAAAATAAAGAGGTGTACATATGATATCTACATTGCATATAAAAAACATAGGAATAATCGATGAGATTATGATAGATTTTTCAAAAGGATTTAATATATTAACTGGAGAAACAGGAGCAGGAAAAACGTTAATAATAGGAGCTTTAGGAATAGTTGCAGGTGGAAGATTTTCAAAAGAAATGATTAGAAAAGGTGAAAATCATTCATTTGTAGAAGTTAGTATTTATTTGCCAAATCATCCAAAAGCAGTAGATGGAAATATCATAATTTCTAGGGAAATATTTGAAAATGGTAGAAACACTTGCAAAATAAATGGACGTTTAGTAACTGTAAATGAGTTAAAAGAATTTATGAATAATATCATAAATATACATGGGCAGAATGATAATCAGAATTTATTAAATAAAGAAAATCACATAAAATATTTAGATAAATTTTTGGGAAAAGAATTCTTAAGTAAGAAAAATGAGTATACTGAGTTATATAATAAATATGTAGATATTAATAGAAAACTAAAAGAAAATTATGGAGATGAAAAAGAAAAACAACGTAAGTTAGATTTGTTGTATTATCAAGTAAACGAAATAAAAAATGCAAATTTAAAAATAAATGAAGATCAAGAATTAGAAGAACAAAGAAATCTTATAGTAAATGCTGAGAAAATATCTAAATCATTAAATGAGGCAGATATGCAAATAAATGAAAATGCATTAAATTCAATAAGTATAGCAATTAAAAACTTAGAGAAAATAGAAGATATAAATATAAAATACCAAAAAACACTAAGTTCACTAAAAAGCAATTACTATGATTTACAAGAAATTGCAATAGACTTAAGTCATTATAATTCAGATACATCTTTCGAAGAAGAAGAAAGAGATGAGATAGAAAATAGAATAGATGAGATAAATGACTTAAAAAGAAAATATGGCAATACTATAGAAGAAATATTAAATTATAAAAATGAAGTAGAAGAAGAAATAGATAAAATAGAAAATTTAGAAGAGAAAAATAAAACATTAAAAACTGAGCTAACAAAGATAACAGTAGAATTAGAAAAAAGAGCAGTAGAATTACACGAAATAAGACAAAAGCACGGAATAAAATTAGAAAATAAAATAAATAGTGAACTTACAGATTTAGAAATGCCTAATGCAAAATTTAAGATAAACATAGAGAATACAAATTTTAATAAAGATGGAACTGATGAAATAGAATTTATGATAACAACTAATAAAGGAGAAGACTTTAAGCCATTAATAAAAACCGCATCTGGCGGAGAAATGTCTAGAATAATGTTAGCTATAAAAACAGTGTTGTCAGATGTAGATGAAGTACCTATTTTAATATTTGATGAAATAGATACAGGTATTAGTGGAAAAGCAGGAAATGCAGTTGGAGAAAAATTAAAAACAATTTCAAAAAATCATCAAGTTATAATAGTTACACATTTAGCTAGTATTGCAGCTAAAGGAGACTCTAATTATTATATTTATAAAGAAGTAGAGGGAGATAATACTAAAACAAGAATAAAAAATTTAAACGAACAAGAAGTTATAGAGGAAATAGCAAGAATTGCGAGTGGAATTGTATCAGAGATATCATTAAAACATGCAATGGAATTAAGAGCAGCAGTTTAAATAAATGGACTAATATATGTAAAAAGAAGTGGACTAAATTAAATTTATCCACTTCTTTTGTATAATGATATTATTTTAATTCTACGATTGTGACACCCATTTCACCTTCTCCGAAAGTACCAAGTCTAAATGATTTAACATGAGGATGTTTTTTTAGAAAAGCATGAATACCAGTACGTAATTTACCAGTACCTTTTCCATGTACTATTCTAACAGTTTTTAATTTTGCTAAACTGCAATCATCCAAATATTTGTCAATAACGAAAATTGCTTCATCAACTGTTTGTCCTATTACATTAATTTCTGGAGATATATTTTTTGATTTTGACATACCAGAGAAAGCTTTAGAAGGCATTTTATTCGTACTTTGCTTTTTATTTACAATAGAAATATCTGTAACAGGAACAAATGACTTCATATTTCCACATTGTACTTGTACTTCATTATTTTTGTTTGGTAATGATAGTAAAGTACCATTATTCATAAATTTATTTATATATATATCCATTCCAACTTTTAATTGGTTTATATCTAAGTTACTAGAAGATGAGTTGCTTATTTTATTAGAAGAAACCTTTTTTATAGAATCTGTTAATTTATTTCTGTAATTATCTAAATCTTTTAAAGAATTAGAAGTGTTTTCGATTTTTCTCATTTGACGTATTATATTAGTTGCTTCATCTTTTGCTGAATATAATATTTCACGAGCTTCTAGCTTAGCTTTATTGATAATTTCGTTTTGTTTGTTTTGAACATCAGAATAATCTTTTTCTAAATCTTCTTGTAATTGTGATATTTTAGCCAATCTTTGTTCAATTTCATTTTTCTCGTCTTCAATTTTTAGTTTATTATCATAAATGTTTTTTAATAAATCTTCAACATGAATAGTATCAGTATCTAAGAACTCACTAGCTCTTTGTAATATATCATCAGAAAGACCAAGTTTTTTACTAATAGCAAAAGCATTACTTTTTCCAGGCACACCGATTAAAAGTTTATAAGTAGGGGAAAGTGTGTCTATATCAAATTCTTGGCTTGCATTTTCAAAACCAGAGTGTATTAAAGCATAGTTTTTTATTTCTGGATAATGTGTTGTAGCTAGTGTTAATATTCCTCTATTATATAGAGTTTCTAATATACTGATTGCCAAGCTACTTCCTTCGATAGGATCAGTCCCAGAACCAAGTTCATCAACTAAAACTAAACTATCTGATGTAGAATTTTTTAGTATTTCTATAATATTTAGCATATGTGAAGAAAAAGTACTTAAAGATTCTTGAATACTTTGTTCATCACCAATATCTGCAAAAACATTATCAAATACAAAAACACTACTATTTTCATTTGCTGGAATATTTAAACCAGACATAGCCATTAATGTTATTAAACCAACTGTTTTTAAAGTTACAGTTTTACCACCAGTATTAGGTCCGGTAATTACAAGTGTATTAAAATTAATTCCTAAATTTATATTAATTGGAACTACAGCATCCTTATTTATTAAAGGATGTCTAGCTTTTATTAAATTTATTTGCTTGTCATCATTCAAAATAGGTCTTGTAGCATCTAAAGATATGGAATAATTTGCTTTAGCAAAAATAAAATCAAGTAATCCTATAATTCTAAGGTTATTTTCTAATTGTTCTAAAATCTCAAAAAGTGAGTTTGTAAACTTTGCTAAAATTTTTTCTATCTCTAAATTTTCTTCTACAGTTAAATTGGCAATTTTACTATTTAATTCAAAAATAGAGACAGGTTCTATAAAAACAGTAGAACCACTATTGGACATATCATGAATAAATCCTTTTATATTATTTCTGTATTCTTCTTTTACAGGAATAACATACCTATCATTTTTTATAGTTATAACAGGTTCTTGAAGATATTTAGAATAACTTGAAGAAGATATATAATGATTTAATTTGTTTTTTATTTCTTGTTCGATTTTTCTCTTAGTTGTTCTAATATTAAATAAATTAGTGGATGATCTATCATCAACAGTATAGTCATCAATAATTGCAGAAAAAATGCTATCTTCAATATCTTTATTAGTGTATAAATTATCAAAATAATTATATAAGCTATTAAAGTCATTTAAGTCGATAAGTTCATCAGAAAAAAAGTAATCCTTTAAATCTTTTGCTAATCTTAAAAATTTTCCGATATTTAGTACATTTGCAATTGATAGTATATTCTTACTTTTTAATGTTTTTAAACAAATTTCAATTTCTTCTGATATTTCATAAATAGGAATATTGCCTTTTTTATATCTTAAAATAACTGCTTCATTAGTTTCGTTTAATGCCTTTGTAACTTTGTTTTTATCGTTAAAAGGGGATAAATTAGTACAATATTTTTTCCCAATAAAAGTTTTAGAATATTGTGACAAATTTTCTGTAATTTTATTAAATTCCAATTTTTCTAAATATTTATTAAACATATGAAAACTCCTTTATATTAAATTGTATTTTTCAAAAATTGCTTTAATCATATGTGTATCTAAACCAACTATTGAATTATAATCACCATCATAGCCTTTTAAATAAACTTTTCCTATGCCTTGAACTGCATATGCTCCAGCTTTATCCATAGGTTCTTTTGTATCAACATAAGAGCAAATATCATAATAAGACATATTTTTAAAATAAACGGTTGATTTATTAACTCTTGTTTCAAATATAATTGAATGTTCTTTTTTTATAATTACAGTAGTACCTGTATAAATATCATGTGAATTACCTTGTAATAGCTTTAAAATACGAATAGCATCATCTCTATCCTTAGGTTTACCTAAAATAATATTTCCAAAAGAAACTAGAGTATCAGAGCCAATTACAGTGTACTCGTTATTTTCTTTGTATTTATTATTAAAAATTGAATAAGCTTTCTCATATGATAATTTTTCAGCTAATTTTTGTGGATTACTTTCAATTTTTTTTAACTTATTTTCATCTATATCACTTGGAATAATATCAAAATTACTTATTATCGTTGATAATAACTGTTTTCTTCTAGGAGAAGAAGAAGCTAAAATAAATTCCATAACAAAACCTCCTATAATCTTACGTATTATAACATTTTTAGTTTTCAAAAATCAATATTGCGTTTAAGGTTTTGCTATGATAAAATAAATAAAGTTTAAAACGGAGGAATTGTATGGAAGATAGACAGCAAAACATAAGAAATTTCAGCATAATTGCACATATAGATCATGGTAAATCAACATTAGCAGATAGAATGATAGAAATGACAGGAGTTCTTTCGAAAAGAGAAATGGAATCTCAAGTATTAGATAATATGGAGATAGAAAGAGAACGTGGAATAACAATAAAATCACAATCTGTAAGAATGATTTATAAAGCAAAAGACAGAAAAGAGTATATTTTTAACTTAATAGATACACCAGGACATGTTGATTTTAATTATGAAGTTTCAAGAAGTTTGGCAGCATGTGAAGGTGCAATATTAGTCGTAGATAGCAGTCAAGGAGTAGAAGCACAAACACTAGCAAATGTTTATTTAGCATTAGATAATAATTTGGAAATTTTACCAGTAATAAATAAAGTAGATTTACCAAATGCAAGACCTGATGAGGTAAAAAAAGAAATAGAAGATATAATAGGAATACCAGCAGAAGATGCACCTTGCATTTCTGCTAAAACTGGTTTAAATGTTGAGGAAGTTTTAGAAAGAATTGTAACAGATATTCCAGCACCAGTAGGAGATAAAAATAAGCCATTAAAATGTTTAATATTTGATTCTTTTTACGATAATTATAAAGGTGCTGTAAGCTATGTAAGAGTTAGAGATGGTAAGGTAAAAGTAGGTGACGAAATTTTACTAATGTCTTCTAATAAAACTTTTATAGTAACAGAAGTAGGATTTTTTGAACCAGGTAAATATTATCCTTGTGAAGAATTAGTTGCAGGTGATGTAGGATATATAGCAGCAAGTATAAAAAGTCTATCAGATATTAGAGTTGGAGATACAATAACTTTAAAAGAAAATAAAGCAGAAGAACCTTTACCAGGCTATAAAAAAGTAAATCCAATGGTGTATTGTGGATTATATCCGGTAGATGGTAGTGATTATGAAAATTTAAAAGTTGCATTAGAAAAATTACAATTAAATGATGCTGCACTTCAATATGAACCGGAAACTTCTAATGCACTTGGGTTTGGCTTTAGATGTGGGTTCTTAGGACTACTTCATTTAGAAATAATAGAAGAGAGATTAGATAAAGAATTTGATTTGAGTTTAATTACAACATCACCATCAGTTATATATAAGATTCATAAAACTGATGGAGAGATAATTGAATTATACAATCCAGCTGATTTACCAAAACCACAAGAAATAAGTTATATGGAAGAACCTTTTGTAGAAGCAGAAATATTAACACCAAAAGAATTTGTTGGGAACATAATGGAAATTTGCCAAAATAGAAGAGGAATATATAAAGATATGAAATACCTTGATGAAAATAGGGTTACAATTATTTATGAACTACCATTAAATGAAATAATATATGATTTCTTCGATACATTAAAATCAAAAACAAAGGGATATGCTTCATTTGATTATGAGTTAAAAGAATACAGAAGGTCAGAATTAGTAAAATTAGACATATATGTAAATGGCGAAAGTGTTGATGCATTAAGTTTTATAGTTCATAAAGATTCTGCCTATGATAGAGGTAGAAAGATGATAGAAAAATTAAAAACAGTTATACCACGTCATTTATTTACAATACCATTACAAGCTGTTATAGGAGGTAAAATAATAGCAAGAGAAACAATCTCAGCAATGAGAAAAGATGTATTGGCTAAATGTTATGGTGGAGATATAACACGTAAAAAGAAACTTTTAGAAAAGCAAAAAAGAGGTAAGAAAAAAATGCGTGAGATAGGTAATGTAGAAATACCGCAAGAAGCCTTTTTATCAGTATTAAAATTAGATGAAGAAAAATAATAGGAAGGATAAATTTGGAAAACAGTGTTTTTGAAAAATAGTATATATGAACCTTTTGTAGATGAATTAGTTGGGTGTGGAGTCATACCAGTTAAAGGTAATTTAGATGCAATTAAAGAATACAAGTAGTAGGTAGTAATATGGAAATAACTAAAAAAGAATTTATAAATATAAATAATAAATTTGATGAGTATAAAATAAAAGAAGCAAAAGCTTTCGAATTTATAGAAGGAAAAGAAAAAATAATTGTATCTGCACCACATAGTGTAAGGCAAATGAGAAATGGGAATATAAAAGGCAAAGATTCTTGTACAGGAACAATTGCAATTTTTCTACAGCAACAATTAAATTGCTATTGTTTATATAAAACAAAAAATTGTAATGATGATGCAAATTATGATATAGAAAATAATCCATATAAGGATAAAATAATAGATTTAGTAGAAAAAAACAACATAAATTTTCTATTAGATATTCATGGTGCAAAAGATGGACAAGGATTTGATATAGATGTTGGAACAGCAAATTTTAGTAATTTAAATGGACAAAATAAATATCTCAAAGAATTTATAAAAATAGGAGAAAAATATAATTTAAATATTACTATAGATAAAGTTTTTAAAGCAGATACTTTACATACTGTAGCTAATACTATTGCTATAAAAACAAAAATACCATGTATGCAAATAGAAATTGCAAAAAAATATAGAAATATTGAACAATTTAATAATATTAAAATAATGTTAAATTTTCTTGAGGAATATTTAAGAAATATTTTAGTAGGAGGAAAAAATGAGTGAAAAAGAATATGAAGACCAAGTAGAAGGAAGAAATAGTGTATTAGAATTGCTAGAATCTGGAAAAGATATAAATAAGATATTTATACAAATAGGAGAAAAACACGGTTCAATTAATAAAATTATTTCAAAGGCCAAAGAGAATAGAATAGTTATAGTACAAGCCGAAAAATCTAAATTAGATAAGATGAGCCAAACTAATAATCATCAAGGGGTTATAGCAATAGTTCCTCCTTTCGAATATAGTTCAGTAGAAGACATATTAGAGGAAGCTAGAAAAAGAAATGAACAGCCATTTATTTTAATATTAGATGGAATAGAAGATCCGCACAATTTAGGTTCAATAATTAGAACAGCAGAAACAGCTGGAATACACGGAATAATAATTCCAAAAAGAAGAGCTGTTGCAGTAAATAGTACAGTTAATAAAGTGTCTGCAGGTGCTGTACAATATATGAAGATAGCAAGAGTAAATAATATAAATGAAACCATAAAATATTTAAAAAGTAATGATATCTGGATTTGTGGAACAGATATGAATACTAACAAATATTATTACGAAGAAAATTATAGTATTCCAATAGCTTTGGTAATAGGAAGCGAAGGATTTGGAATAAGCAGATTAGTTAAAGAAAATTGTGACTTTTTAGTTAATATTCCAATGAGTGGAAAAATAAGCTCTTTAAATGCTTCTGTGTCAGCAGGAATTGTAATGTATGAAGCGGTTAAACAAAGAAAAATTAAATAAAATACTAAAGATGGGAGGAAAAAGATATGATGGGGAGAAAGAAAAGAATTTTAATTATAGTGCTTTCTATCATAACAGTTTTAATTTTAATAATAGGAGGAGTTTTAATATATTTAAATGTTGCAACAGACGCATTTAAAAGTCCGGATGAATTATTTTATAAATATCTATATCAAAATGGTTCTATAACTAATGTTTTTGATACTAATTTACTTGATAGGTATTATCAAAGAATTGATAATAATCCATATAATGGAAATGGAGAAATAACAATAAAAACAGGAAATTCAGATGGTTCTGAAAGTGATACAGAACAATTTGATAATTTGATAAATAATGTAAAGCTTTCATATACAACAAAAAGTAATTTGCCAGAGAAAAAACAAGAAACAGAAGCTACTATAGCCTATAATGATCAAGAACAATTTAAGTTTAGTGTGGTAGAAGATAATAATAACTATGGAATAAAGTCTGATGAAGTAGTATATAAATATTTATCTTTAAAAAATGAAAATTTAAGAGAAGTATATGAAAAATTGGGTGTTGAAAATACAGAAAATATGCTTAATCAGTTTAATAGAATAGATTATAATATTTATAAGAATATGAATGCAGAGGATAAGTCTAGGATATTGTCAACATATCAAAATGTATTGAATAAAAATATTTTAAGTAACCATTATACCAAACAAGCTGATGTAACTTTAAATGTAAATGGGCAAAATGTTGTGGCTAATGCTTATTCTTTAACACTAACAGAAGAAGAATTTTCTTCATTAAAAATAAGATTTTTAGAAACATTAATGACTGATGAATTAACTTTAAAATATATAGTACAGTTTTTGCAATTAGATGCATCATATTCAGTTAATATTAAACAAATGTTACAAGAAAAAATAGATGAATTGAAAAGAGAACAAGTTGATGCAAGTAATACTATCAGAATTACAGTGTATGAGAGTGGTATGCAACTTATTACTACAACAATAGAAACAGCAGAATATAATTATGCAATAAATAATAATGTTTCAGAAACTAACCAAAAAGTGACTATAATTAAACAATCAAAAGATGGAAACAATGTTAATACAACAATTACAATTGAAAGAAATACAACAACAAATGATAATTCATTAAAGATAGAAGCAATATCAAAAGCAGGAGAAACTACAACAGATAGAAATGCTATTACTATAGATTTGAAAGGTAATGTTGATACAGAAAATTTGGAATTAAATATTAAATTAGAAAATCTTATAGGGAATAAATCAAATGAAATAAATTATAGTGACAAAAAAGAATTTACCAATGATGTAGAAATTGAAGGTTTAAATTCTGAAAATTCTGTTGTATTAAATGATATGACTGTAGAGGATATAAATAGCTTATATAACTCAGTAATAGATAGAATTAAATATTTATATAATGAAAAAGTAAAAAATATGGGCTTTGATCCTGAAACTATAAATTATCAAGGAAGTTTAAAATGGAGTAGAATAGTTGATGCTTTTGATGAAGACGAATTTAGATCTCAAGTACAAAGAGCATTAAATTTGGCAAAAGATGATATGCAAAATAAAGAAGAATATAGAACATTGGTAGAGCAAGCTGCTGGTGATGAAAATAGAATAAAACAAATAAAAGGTATTGTAACAGTAGAAAGATTAAGAGAAACAGGATTAGATGCAACATTAAATGAAGAGGACAATTCTATTTTAATTAAAACTAATAGTGAATCTGCACATAAATACGAAATAGATTATGAAAACTTTAAAATCTCAAAAATACAGTAATTTAACTATTGACAAAAAGTAAAAATGCTAGTATACTTATACAGTAACTGAATTTATGCGAAAAATTAAATAGATATATAAATATCTTAAGTCAAAGGAGGGAAAAAAATGGCACAACCAAAAAGAAGATGGTCAAAACAAAGAACACATAAAAGAAGATCAACTTGGAAATTAGAAACTCCAAAATTTGCAACATGTGCACATTGCCATGAACCTGTAATGCCACACAGAGTTTGCCCAACATGTGGATATTATAATGGAGAAGAAGTTGTAGTTAAGGAAACTAATACAGCAAATAATTAGAATATAAAATTATAAAAGAAAGCTAAAGTATTAAGTAATTAATATTTTAGTTTTTTTTTTTGACTAAAAAATGAGGAATTTAATATAGTTTATATAGGTGAAAATGTGCTAAATGCTAATTTCTTACATATTGACTTGAAAAGTCAAATAGTATAAAATGTGGACGAGAGGTGAAATTGATGGCAAAACCAATAGTTGCAATAATAGGAAAACCAAATGTTGGAAAATCAACATTTTTTAATTATATAGTAGGAAAAAGAATATCAATTGTAGAAGATACTCCAGGAGTAACAAGAGATAGAGTATATGGCGAGGCAAATTGGAGAGGAAGAGAATTTACTTTAATAGATACAGGTGGAATTGAGCCAGAATCAAATGACGAAATTTTAGTTCAAATGAGAACACAGGCCAATATCGCTATAGATATAGCTGATGTAATAATTTTTATGACAGATATAAAACAGGGTGTAACAGCAGCAGATAAAGATATAGCTATAATGTTAAAAAAAGCTAGAAAGCCAGTAGTTCTAGTTTGTAACAAATCTGATTCTTTTGGAAAAGTAGAAGATGAAATATATGAATTTTATAATCTAGGATTAGGAGATCCATATGCAATTTCTGCAACTAATGCAAAGGGATTAGGAGATGTATTAGATGCTGTATATGAAAATTTTCCGGAAGAAAAAGAAGAGGAAGATATAGGAACAGAAATAAAAGTTGCAGTAATAGGAAAACCAAATGTTGGAAAATCGTCACTTATTAACAAAATATTAGGTGAGAATAGAGTAATTGTAAGTAATATTGCTGGAACAACAAGAGATGCAGTAGACTCTTATTTTGAAAATGAATATGGAAAATACATATTTATAGATACAGCTGGAATTAGAAGAAAATCTAAGGTTAATGAAAATATAGAAAGATATAGTGTAATGCGTTCAAAACTTGCAATAGAAAGAGCAGATGTTTGTCTAATATTAATAGATGCAACAGAAGGTGTTACAGACCAGGATGCCAAAATTGCAGGAGAGGCTCATGAAGCTGGTAAAGGTGTAATAATTGTAGTAAATAAATGGGATGCATTAGAAAAAGAAAATGGTACATTGGAAAGATATAAGAAGGAAGTATATGAAAAACTATCATATTTATCTTATGCTCCAATATTATTTATTTCTGCTAAAACAGGTCAAAGAATAAACAAATTATTTGAAATGATTAATGTTGTGGCAAATCAAAATGCAATAAGAATACCAACTGCTACACTAAATCAAATAATAAATGAAGCAGTTGCAGTAAGGCAACCACCTACAGATAGAGGTCGTAGATTAAAAATATTATATGCGACACAAGCTTCTACAAAACCACCAACATTTGTGATTTTTGTAAATGTGAAAAATTTATTCCATTTTTCATATCAAAGATATTTAATGAATCAAATAAGAAATGAATTTGGGTTAATAGGTACACCAATAAGAATAATTGTACGTGAAAAAGGAAAGACAATAGAAACAAAATAGGAGGGAAAGTATATGGAATATATAATAATTGCAATAATAGCTTATTTAATAGGAAGCATTAATTTTTCAATTTTAATTAGTAAGAAAAAGGCTGGTTATGATATTAGACAAAAAGGCAGTGGTAATGCTGGAACTACTAATATGTTAAGAAATTTAGGAAAGAAATATGCAGCAATAACATTAATTTGTGATGTATTAAAAGGTGTTGTTGCAATTGGAATAGCTATAATTGTGGGAAATATTTTAGGAGATACAAATAAAGCTTTGCTAGTTCAAATAGCTGGAGTTGCTGTCGTTATAGGTCATACATTCCCAATATTTTTCGGTTTTAAAGGAGGAAAAGGTGTTGCAACATCACTTGGAATTTTACTAATGACAAACTGGCAACTTGGATTAATCTGTTTAGTATTTGCATTAGTACTAATGGCTTTAACAAGAGTTGTTTCTATGGGATCAATTGCAGCAGCAATATTATATCCTGTTTTAACATTATTTGTTGGAGGAGGACATTATATTGTAGAAAGTAGTGGTTTAGGAAGTGGATATTTCATATATAGTGTAATACTTGCTGTAATAGTAATATTTAATCATAGAGAAAATATTAAGAGAATTTTAAGTGGTACAGAAAATAAAATCAGTTTTAATAAATAGGAGTGAAACAAATGAGAAAAATTACAATAATAGGAAGTGGAAGCTGGGGAGTAGCCTTAGCAATTCATTTAGCAAAATTAGGACATAAAATAAAGATATGGTCTTTTTCTAAAGAAGAGGCAGATTTAATAAACAATGAGAAAAAATGCAAATTTTTGCCAAAAGTAACATTACCAGAGGGAATTGAATGTTGTTTAGACTTTAAAGAAGCAATAGAAGGAACAGAAATAATATTACATGTTACACCTTCTAAATTTACTCGTAGTACAGTAAGTGAGTATAAAAAATATGTAACAAATCAACCAATAATTATTTGTTCAAAGGGATTTGAAAGAGACACTTTATTGCCATTAGATGAAGTAATAAAACAAGAAATGCCAGATGCTAAGATTGGAGTATTATCAGGACCAAGCCATGCAGAAGAAGTTTCAATTGGAATACCAACAGTAATGGTTATAGCATCTGAGGATGATAATATTTTATTTGATATTCAAAATATATTTATGAGTCCAGAATTTAGAATTTATACATCACATGATGTTAGAGGGGTAGAAATAGGAGGAGCTTTTAAGAATATTATAGCTTTTTGCGCAGGTGTTGCAGCAGGAATTCACTTAGGAGATAATTCTTTTGCAGCACTTATAACAAGAGGATTAGGAGAGATTACAAGATTAGGTGTTGCCTTAGGTGGAAAAAAAGATACTTTATATGGCTTAAGTGGTTTGGGAGATTTAATAGTAACTTGTTTGAGTGAGCATAGTAGAAATAGAAAAGCTGGAAAATTAATAGGAGAAGGAAAAACAATAGAAGAAGCAAGAAAAGAAGTTGGAATGGTAATAGAAAGTATTGACAATATAGAAGCAGCATATGAACTTTCTAAAATTCATAATGTAGAAATGCCAATTGTAGATGGAGTATATGATATTTTATACAATAATTTAGATCCAAAAGAAGCTGTTACAATGCTTATGACTCGTGATAAAAAATTTGAGTAAAGGAGAATTAATTATGGATTTTTTTGATAAATTAAGTAAGAAAGCATCAGAAACATATAAAGTTACAGCAGAAAAGACAACTAAGATTGCTAAAGAGACAAAATTAAAATTAGAAATAAATAATTATAAATCTAACATGGAAGATCTATATAAAATAATTGGTAAAAAAATATACCAAAAATATGCAGCTCAAGAAGAAATGCAACTAGAAGATATTCAAGATGAATTGAATAAATTAGATACTATTAGTGAAGAAATTGATATAGCTAATAAAAAAATAATGAGTTTAAAAGATAAAATCAAATGTCAAAATTGCAATTATGAAATGAGCGAAGAATATGAATATTGCCCAAAATGCGGAACAAAAATAAAACAATAGGTAGGAGTTATAATATGAAATTAGTAATACAAAAAGTTAAGAAAGCAAAAGTTGAAGTTGAGAATAAAATTGTGGGGCAAATAGAAAAAGGTTATATGGTATTATTAGGTGTAAAAAAGGGTGATACTAAAGAAAATGCAGATTATTTAGCAAGAAAACTTTGTAATTTAAGAATATTTGAAGATGAAAATGGAAAAATGAATTTATCAATTAAAGATGTAAATGGTGAATTATTAATTATATCACAATTCACTTTATATGGTAATACCAAAGATGGAAACAGACCAAGTTTTATAGAAGCAGAAGAACCTGAAAAAGCAAATGAATTATATGAATACTTCATGGAAAAATGTAAGATAAATGGAATAAAAAAAGTAGAAAAGGGAATATTTGGTGCACACATGGATGTTTCATTAATAAATGATGGACCAAACACAATAATAATGGAAAAATAATTAATATGGAAAACGCTCAAACATATATTTTATAATTAAATCAGCATTATAATCAGTAATATTTATTAAAATACCAGGATCAAGAGAAATCCACATACCAATTTTATATTTATAATTATTATCAATAAAACTACCAATCATATCAACAATCTCTATGGGATTGTTGTATTTTTTTGTCCAATAAAGATTATCTTCTAAATATATAGGTTCATCAAAAAAACTTTCTAAAAAGTTTTTAATTTCACCAGTTTTTGTACTATATAAATTTACACTTGCCAACATAAAAAACTCCTTCAAAAATATTATTTGTATAAAAAATATAATTATACATTGTATATAAAATCAATTTTTGGAAATAATATGAAAAAAGTTAAATGTGGAGGAACTATGTTAAAGAAACTATTAAAAAGTTTAAGTTTAATTTTTTGCATATTTGTAATTATAGTATCACTTTCAGGTTGTTCAAAACAAAAAACAGATGAAGAACAGCTTAAAGATAAAAATATGTCAGAAATTGAGTATTTAGATAATTATATAATACTAATGTTAAACAGTATTAATAATATAGATTTAAAACAATATGATGCTAAAATAGAAAAAACAGAAAATTTAAATGAGATATTACAGGAACATGAAGAAAGTTCTAGTGAAGATACAGGTAATAATGTTATACAATATACAATGATTCCAAATATGATTTTAAATGCTGATAAGACAATTAATTGGGAAAATCTGAAATTAGAAATAGAAAATTTAAATAATATTTGGCCTTCAATAATAGTAGATTTATATAAGGCTAATATAGAAAATAATAAATTAACAGAATTTAGTGATTTGCTAAATGTTTGTATTGGATATGTTAAAGATGAAAATAGAACAGAAACATTAAATACTCTTTCAAAACTATATGAATACATACCAATTTATTTAGAAAAAATTGTAAATGACGAGCAGAAGTTAGCTTTGGCTAGAACAAAAGTAGAAATAATAAAAGCATATGTAAATATAGATATAGCGAGTTGGGAAGGCTTAAATAATAACTTGGATAATGCTATAAAAAACTTTGAACCAGTTGTAAATAATACAAATGAATCTGAAAAGGAATATAATATAAGAAAGTCTTATGTATTATTACAGGAATTTAAAAATGCAGTTGATACAAATGATAAAGATTTATTGTTTATTAAATATAAAAATCTAATGGAGGAGTTAATAATCTTATAAAGTAATTAATGGAAATAGTGGTGAATATGTGAGAACAATGGAGCTTTTTATACATCTTCTAGCAGATAACTTGACTTTTAATAAAAAGATGTTAAAATAAATAAGAGTAAATTAGACAGTCGCGTATAGCAGGGTCGAAAGGCAGCGTACGAGGAAAGTCCGGGCTCCATAGAGCAATGATGCTGGATAACGTCCAGTGAGGGAAACCTTAAGGAAAGTGCAACAGAAAATAACCGCCTTGTAAAAGGTAAGGGTGAAAAGGTGAGGTAAGAGCTTACCGCAGGTATGGTGACATATCTGGTCAATGTAAACCCCATCTGGAGCAACACCGAGTTTGAGGGTTAAGACTGCTCGTCGTCCTCTTATTGGTGGCTTGAGCCATATGGTAACATATGGACTAGATAAATGACTGTCCAAGACAGAACCCGGCTTACAGATTTACTTATAAATAAAAATTAATAAAACTTAAAATAAAGAACTTTATGGATTTATTCCTTAAAGTTCTTTTGCATATCTATAAATTGCATATCATCTGATATTGGCGCTTTTAGTACTAAAGTTTTTTTAGTAATTGGATGTACAAAGGTAATTTTATAACTGTGTAATGCTTGTCTATTAATTAATTCAGAATGATGTCCATATAAAGTATCTCCAAGTATAGGGTGGTTAATATAACTAAAGTGAACTCTTATCTGATGAGTTCTACCAGTTTCTAAAGTAATGTGCACTAAAGAAAATTTGTCAAATTCTTTTAGTACATCATAATGAGTAATTGCAATATCACCATCAGGATTTACACATCTTTCTATAATACTTCCTTCTTTTCTAGCTATAGGAAAGCTTAAAGTACCAGTTTTTGATTCTAAAATACCTTCTACAATAGCTAAATATTCTTTTTTAAAATTATTTGTTTTCATCTCTCTAATTAAACATTCTTGAATATATTCATTTTTTGCAAAAATTACGATTCCAGAAGTATTTTTATCTAATCTATTTACAATTCTAATTTTTTTCTTTAAATTTAATTTATCAAAATAAAATTTAACACCATTGGATAAACTATTATCAAAATGCAAAATAGAGGGATGAATAGCAATATTTGCAGGTTTATTTATTACTAATAAATATTCATCTTCATATATTATATCTAAAGGAATATTAGTTGCCACTATATTAAAATTATCTTCTTCAAAATCAATTAAAACAGAAACTATGTCGCCCTCAGTTACTGCTTTTTTTGTATATGTTGTAAGATTATTTAAATAGATTTTATTAGCTTTTTTTAATTTTGTTATTAATCTATCTGATAATAAAAATTGTTCTTTTAAAACATGAAGAACATTATCATAGCAATCATTTTTAAGTATTTGGTACGATAAAATCATAAAATCACCATACACATTATATGATAAATAATAAAATAATGGCAATATTTGTAATAAAATTACTTGATTTTTTACTAAGAATATAGTAAAATAGTTGAAGCGACCTTATACTTGGCTATAGGATATAACACACCTAACTTTAGCTCAGTTTAAGGAATAGAAATTATAGGAGGTGCAAAAATGACAAAAGAAAGAAAACAAGAAGTAATTAATACTTATAAAAGAGATGAAAAAGATACTGGTTCACCAGAAGTTCAAGTAGCTCTTTTAACAGAAAGAATTAATGAATTAACAGAACATTTAAAAGTTCACAAAAAAGACAATCATTCAAGAAGAGGTCTTCTTAAAATGGTTGGAAAAAGAAGAAACTTATTAAATTACTTAGCTAAAAAAGATGTTCAAAGATATAGAGACATTATAGCAAAATTAGGTTTAAGAAAATAATATATAACTTTAGGGCGTTTTCATACGCCCTAAAATGGTATATTGGAAAATTAGGTTATTGCTGTAACAAATTACTTAAAATTTTGTTTACAGTTTAACATAAATACTTATTTATTAATTTAGAAAGTAGCTTGTATTCTGAACTATGCTTGTATAATTTAGAATAGAGGTTACATCTAATAATTAATAAATAAGTAAATAATTATTAGAGGAGAGATGAAAATGTATAAAACTTATGAGACAGAACTAGCAGGGAGAAAACTTACACTAGAAACAGGTAAGCTTGCTGGTTTAGCAAATGGAAGTGTATTAGTAAGATATGGAGATACAGTTGTATTAGTAGATGTTACTGCATCAAAAGAACCAAGAGATGGGATAGATTTCTTCCCATTATCAGTAGATTATGAAGAAAAATTATATGCAGTTGGTAAAATACCAGGAAGTTATACCAAAAGAGAAGGAAAACCAAGCGATAAAGCAATACTTACATCAAGAGCAATAGATAGACCTTTAAGACCATTATTTCCAAAAGATTTTAGAAATGATGTATGTGTTGTAGCAACAGTTTTATCTGTAGAGCAAGATAATCAACCAGAAATATGTGCAATGATTGGAGCTTCAGCAGCATTATCTATATCAGATATACCATTTGGAGGACCAACAGCAGCTGTTGCAGTAGGATATGTTAATGATGAAATAATAATAAATCCAACAGAAGAACAAAGAAAAAATAGCAGATTAACACTTACAGTTGCGGGAACAGAAGATAAAATTGCAATGATAGAAGCAGGAGCAGACGAAATTCCAGATGATATTATGTTAGAGGCAATCGAAAAAGCACATAAAGAAATTAAAAAATTATGTACTTTTATAAGCAAAATGCAAAATGAAATAGGAAAGCCAAAATTCGAGTATAAATCATTTGCAGTAGATGAAGAAATTTATAATGAAGTAGAAGCAAAATATAAGGATAAAATGTACGAAGCAGTACAAGCTGTTGATAAAGAAGTAAGAGATGAAAATATAGAAAAATTAACAGATGAAATAGTAGAATATTTTACAGAAAAAGTTGGAGAAGAAAAACTAGAAGAAATAATGCCAGATATTGCAACAAGTATACATGACTTAGAAAAGAAATGTGTAAGAGAAATGATATATAATGAACATAAAAGACCTGATGGTAGAAAAATAGATGAAATAAGACCATTATCATGTGAAGTTGGTTTGCTTCCAAGAGTACATGGAAGTGCCTTATTTACAAGAGGTCAAACACAAGTATTATCTGTAGCAACATTAGGAATGGTATCAGAAGAACAAAATTTAGATGGAATAGATGAAGAAGACCATAAAAGATATATGCATCAATATAACTTCCCAAGTTACAGTGTTGGTGAAGCAAGACCATCAAGAGGTCCAGGAAGAAGAGAAATAGGACACGGAGCTTTAGCAGAAAAAGCATTAGTTCCAGTAATTCCAAGTGAAGAAGAATTTCCATATGCTATAAGAGTTGTATCAGAGGTTTTATCTTCTAATGGTTCAACATCACAAGCAAGTATTTGTGCAAGTACATTAGCATTAATGGATGCTGGTGTTCCAATAAAAAGACCAGTTGCAGGAATTTCTACAGGGCTTGTAACAGCTCCAGACGGTTCAGATTGTGTGATGCTAACAGATATCCAAGGTATTGAAGATTTCTTTGGTGATATGGACTTTAAAGTTGGAGGAACAGAGAAAGGAATAACAGCAATACAAGTTGATATAAAAATAGATGGTTTAACTTATGACATAATAAAAGAAGCTTTTGAAAGGACAAGAAAAGCTCGTAAATATATATTAGAAGAAGTTATGTTAAAGCAATTAGATAAACCAAGAGCAGAAATTTCAAAATATGCACCAAAAATTATTAATATGAAAATAAAAGTTGATAAAATTAAAGACGTAATTGGAACTGGTGGAAAAACAATTAATAAAATAATTGATGAAACAGGTGTAAAAATAGATATTCAAGAGGATGGACAAGTATTTATATATTCTTCTGATGAGAGCCAAGCTAAAAGAGCCAAAGAAATAATAGAAGAAATAGTAAGAGAAATAGAAGTAGGTCAAGTTTATGAAGGAACTGTTATAAAATTAATGAATTTTGGAGCTTTTATAGATTTAGGCGCTGGAAAAGAAGGATTAGTTCATATTTCAAAAATATCAAAAGATAGAATAAAAAATATAGAAGATGTACTTCATGAAGGAGATAAAGTAAAGGTAAAAGTAATAGAAATAGATGACCAAGATAGAATAAACTTATCTATGAAAGACGTAGAAGAAAGTAAAGAAAAATAGAAAATATTAAGATTTTATTAAATTTTGTCAAAAGTTGCAAAAATAGTATAAAGGTAGTATAATTGTAATTGTATTGAATATTATAGAATAAATAATAAAAAGAGAGGGAAGAAATGGAATATTTATATATAGTTCAACAAGCATTAGTTTGGGTACTTACTATATTTTGGTTATATCAATTAATGATAAGTATATGTTCGCTTGTAAAATTAAAAGAAAAACCTTTATTAATAAATAAAAACCATAGGTTTATGGCAATTATTCCTGCACATAATGAAGAAGCAGTTGTAGGCAACTTAATTGAAAGTTTAAAAAAGCAAGATTATCCAACAGATTTGTATGATATTTATGTTATAGCAGATAATTGTACAGATAACACTGCAAAAATCGCTAGGGAAAAAGGAGCTATCGTATATGAAAGATTTGATAGCGAAAAAAAGACTAAAGGTTATGCATTACAATGGTTTTTACAACAAAAAATACAAGAAAATGCTCCATATGATGCATTCTTTGTATTTGATGCAGATAATATTGTAGATAAAGGTTTTATAAAAGCAATGAACAAAAAACTATGTCAAGGCGAAGATGTAGTTCAAGGATATAGAGATATAAAAAATCCAACAGATAGCTGGGTAACAGCAGGATATGCAATATTCTATTGGACAATGCACCGTTTCTACCACTTAGCAAGATATAATTTAGGACTATCACCATTACTAAATGGTACAGGTTTTATGGTAAAATTTGATGTAATAAAACCAAATGGTTGGGATACCCAAACATTAACAGAAGATATTGAATTTTCATTAAAAAGAATTATAAAAGGTAAAAAACTTGGTTGGGCAACAGATGCAATAGTATATGATGAACAACCAGTAGGATTTAGACAATCTTGGTCACAAAGAACAAGATGGAGTGTTGGTCATATTCAATGTATTCAAAAATACACTAAGGAACTTGCAAAGGGAGTAAAAGAATACAAAACATTAATGAACTTTGATGGTTTATTATATATTTTAGGAAGTATACCAATGTTTATAATTGCACTTATTCTATTATTAATAAATGCAATTATGTACTTAAATAATGGTATGACAACTTCAGATTTATTTTTAAACTATGCTAGATATATAATACCAACTTTCTTTTTACCAATATTAACAGGAATTTTAATATTAAAATTGGATAAAAGACCAATAAGACCTATGATTAAAGGATTATTATGTTATCCATTATTCTTAGGTTCATGGCTATTAATAAACTTTAAAGTACTATTTAAAAGAGATACAAAATGGGAGAAAATTGACCACGTTAGAGATATTAAAATTAACGAAGTTCAAGAAAATGCAGAACTTGAAAAAGTATAAAAATATATATGCAATAAAAAGACAAAGTAAATTAGTGATTATTTTTAGAGAGAATTAGTCAGAGGCTGAAAGCTAATTTAAATGTAACTAATTGAAAAACTACCTTTTTAAGCACCTAGGCTAATAACCTATGGCGGTGATACCGATATAATCAAATTAAGTAAAAAATTAGGATGGAACCGTGTAAGCACTCCTATAGACAAGTAAGTCTATAGAGGGTGCTTTTTTGATTGGTTTATCAAATTATAATTTTAATGATATTAATAAAATAGGAGGGATATATATGATTAAACTAAAATTAAAAGATGGATCTATTATGGAGGTAGAAAAAGGAACATCTATAATAGATGTAGCAAAGAAAATAAGTGAAGCACTAGCCAGAGTTGCAACTTGTGGAGAAATTAATGGAAAAGTACAAGACTTAAGATATGAAATAAATGAAGATTGTGAATTAGTAATTCATACATTTCAAGATGAAGATTTAGAAGGAAAGAAAGCTTATTGGCATACAACATCACATATTATGGCACAAGCAATAAAAAGACTATATGGTGATGTTAAATTAACAATAGGACCAGCAATAGAAAATGGATTTTATTATGATTTTGATACAGAAAAACATTTCTCTGAAGAAGATTTTGAAAAAATAGAAGAAGAAATGAAAAAAATAATAAAAGAAGATTTACCAATTGAAAGATATACTTTATCTAGAGAAAAAGCTATAAAATTTATGAAAGAAAATGATGAGCCTTACAAAGTAGAATTAATAGAAGAATTGCCAGAAGGAGAAGAAATATCTTTTTATAAACAAGGTGAATTTGTAGATTTATGTGCAGGACCACACTTAATGAGTACAGGAAAAGTAAAAGTTGTAAAAATCTTATCTGCTTCTGGAGCTTACTGGAGAGGTAATGAGAAAAATAAAATGCTTCAAAGAGTATATGGAATTTCATTTCCTAAAAAATCTCAATTAGAAGATTATTTAAATTTACTAGAAGAAGCAAAGGAAAGAGATCACAGAAAAATAGGTAAAGATTTAGATTTATTTATGACACATGAACTTGTAGGTTCAGGACTGCCAATGTATTTACCAGATGGTGCAACAATAAGAAGAATATTAGAAAGATATATTCAAGATAAAGAAATAGAACTTGGATATAAACATGTGTATACACCATCACTTGCAAATGTGGCTTTATACAAAACAAGTGGACATTGGGATCATTACAAAGAAGATATGTTCCCAGTAATGAAAATGGATAATGAAGAAATGGTTTTAAGACCAATGAACTGTCCACATCATATGTTAATTTATAAAAATAAATTACATTCATATAGAGATCTACCAATAAGAATTGGTGAGCTTGCACATGACTTTAGATATGAAGCAAGTGGAAGTGTATGTGGACTTGAAAGAGTTAGAGAAATGTGCCAAAATGATGCTCATTTATTTGTAAGACCTGACCAAATAAAAGAAGAAGTAGGAAAAGTTTTAAATTTAATTTTTGAAGTATATCAAAAAGATTTTGGATTCCCTGAATCAGCATTTAAATTTAGATTATCTTTAAGAGATAAAAATAATAAAGAAAAATATATTGATAATGACGAAATGTGGGAGACAGCAGAAAGTCAATTAAGAGAAATATTAACAGAATTAAATATTGATTTTTACGAAGCTAAAGGAGAAGCAGCGTTCTATGGTCCAAAGATTGATATTCAAATAAGAACAGCATTAAATCATGATGTTACAATTCCAACATGTCAATTAGATTTTGCTTTACCAGAAAGGTTTGATTTGGAATATATAGGTGAAGATGGAAAAGCTCATAGACCAGTTGTAATCCATAGAGCAATTTTAGGTTCTTCCGATAGATTTATTTCATTCTTATTAGAAGAAACAAAAGGAACATTACCATTATGGATTGCACCAACACAAGCAAAAATATTACCAATTTCTGATGCTCAATTAGAATATGCTAGAAAAATAGAAGAAAAATATAGAAAAGCTGGAATAAGAATTGAAGTTGATGATAGAAATGAAAAAATAGGATATAAAATTCGTGAAGCTCAATTAAGAAAAATACCATATATGTTAGTCGTTGGAGATAAAGAAATTGAATCAAATGCAGTTGCTGTAAGGTCTAGAAAAGAAGGAGATATAGGTCAAATAAATGCTGATGAATTTTTAGCTAGAATGGAAAAAGAAATAGCTAATAAAGAAAGATAGATATTATAAAATTGAAAATAAATATGCAGGCGAAAGATTTTCTTAATTACTAAATGATAGGAAATCTTTCGTCTGTTTTTTTCATAATATTTTACATAAATAGCCTTGACAGTATTGCATATTAAAGATAAAATTATATTGTGAGTAAAAATATATTTTTTAAGTTTTATATATATTTACACTGTACATTGAAAATTTAATAGAAAGAGGTAGAGGGGTTATGAATATAGGAATCATTATCGCTTCTATTGTAATCTCTGCTGTTATTTTCTTTTTTATGGGTGTTGCTTATAGAAAGAAAATAGCAGAATCTAAAATTCAAAGTGCTGAAGATGAAGCAAAGAAAATATTAGAAAATGCTAATAAAGATGCTGAAAATAAGAAAAAAGAAGAAATTTTTAAAGCAAAAGAAGAAATTATGAATGCAAGAAATGAATTGGATAAAGAGATTAAAGAAAGAAGAGGCGAAATACAAAGTCAAGAAAAAAGGTTATTCCAAAGAGAAGAAAACATAGATAAAAAATCAGATAATTTGGAAAAGAAAGAAAAAGATTTAGAATTAAAAAGACAAGATTTAGAAAACGAAAAATTAAATTTGGAAAAACTTATTTCTAAGCAAAGAGAAGAACTAGAAAGAATATCTAATTTAACTTCTGAAGAAGCTAAAAATCAATTATTAAAAGAAATTGATGAACAATTAACTAACGAAAAAGCTATTTTAATAAAAGAAAAAGAACAACAATTTAAAGAACAATCAGATAAAATGGCTAAAGAAATTATAGGATATTCTATTCAAAAATGTGCTGCAGATCATTCACAAGAAACAACAGTTTCAATAGTTTCACTTCCAAATGATGATATGAAAGGTAGAATCATAGGAAGAGAAGGAAGAAATATAAAAGCTATTGAGACCTTAACTGGTGTAGACTTAATTATTGATGATACTCCAGAAGCTGTAGTACTTTCAGGTTTTGACCCATTAAGAAGAGAAGTTGCTAGAATAGCTCTTGAAAAATTAATTGATGATGGAAGAATACATCCTGCCAAAATAGAAGAAATGGTAGAAAAAGCTAAAGAAGAATTAGCAGAAACAATTAAAGAAGAAGGAGAAAGAGCAACTTTAGAAACAGGAGTTATGGGCTTACATCCAGATTTAGTTAAACTAATAGGAAAACTAAAATATAGAACAAGTTATGGTCAAAATGTTTTAAATCACTCTATAGAAGTTTCTAACTTAGCACGAATCATGGCTGAAGAATTAGGACTAGATCCAAAGCTTGCAAGAAGAGCTGGTTTATTGCACGACATTGGAAAAGCCTTAGACCATGATATGGAAGGTACTCATGTTGAAATAGGTGTTGAAGTATTAAAGAAATACAAAGAAAATCCTGCAGTAATAAATGCTGTTGAGGCACACCATGGAGATGTAGAGCCACAAACAATAGAAGCTGTTTTAGTACAAGCAGCTGATGCAATATCAGCATCAAGACCAGGTGCAAGACGTGAAACTTTAGAAGCATATATAAAGAGATTACAGGAATTAGAATCTATTGCAGATTCATTTGATGGTGTAGATAAATCTTATGCAATCCAAGCTGGTAGGGAGATAAGAATTATTGTTAAACCAGATAAAATTTCTGATAGTCAAATGGTATTATTAGGTAGGGATATTGCCGAAAAGATAGAAAAAGAAATGGATTATCCAGGTCAAATAAAAGTAAACCTAATAAGAGAAACAAGATTAATAGATTATGCAAAATAAGAAAAAGTAGCAGAAATGCTACTTTTTTTGTTATATAGGAAAAATCGAAGATTTTGACTATACCATAAAAAAAAATAAAGGCATA
>CAMMLJ010000021.1 GCA_946497695.1 uncultured Clostridium sp.
TTTTTCTATTATTTATTTATTTTTATTGCGAAAAATTTTTACTCTTTTTTACTGGGTAAATTTATACACTTTTTTCTGCAAAATCAAATATTTTAATTTAACTCTTCTAACAACTTCTTTTTCATTTCAATTATGTCATAAAATTCATCTTTAATAAAGTAAAATTTTCCATCTTCTATTACCATAAAAATTCTCCTTTAAAACAAAATATGGGATCTACGAAAATTTATAGACCCCACATTTAATAATTATCATTTTTTCACCTACTTATTTATATTCCGCAAGTAGGGGTGCGATTAACATTTTTTCACCTATACATTTATTAGACGCAAATAGGGTTGCGACTCACATTTTTTTATAGTAGATATTAATATCTACTATTAGTATATTCATTATACTTTATTTTATTTACAAAATCAAGACATTTTTAATTTTTCTGTGATAAAATTTGTTGTTTAATTCAACTTTATCTTTTTTAATAAAAATTGTAAAAACATAATCTTCCATTTCTGCCATAATTTAATTTGTAATTTTATATTTCATATGTTATACTACAAAAAAGTAGATTGTGGTCGAAATTTTTAATTTCGTTTCCACAAGTATAATTGGCATAGCCAATAATTTTATAATTTAAGGTGATAAAAAAATGCAAGATAATAATACAAAAGATAATAATCAAAGAAATTTATCTAATGCTTTTGAGGAATTAAAAAAAGCTAGAAACAATAGCATACAAGTAAGAAAAGAGCAAGAAAAAGCTTCAGAAGTAACACAAGAAACAGCACAAACTAATTATAATTCAAATAATTCTGCACCCAAGGAAAAATCTATACATAAAAAGAAGAAAAGTGCCAAAATTACAAGAAGCAAAGAAGCTCCAAAAACTAAAAAAATAAAACATAAAGAACCTAAAATTAAAACTAAAAAATCTAACTTTAGTGGAAATCTTAGGTATAAATTTGATACTTTAAAAAGTAATAAAAAGAAATTTAGGCAATTTATCGTACTATCAATTGTATATTTAATAATTATAATTGCATTAATTATATTTATTGTTTCATACATTTCTAATAAAAATAAGACAGAAAATCCTTATGGAGATTTTAATACTTACGAAAAAAATACAAATCCATTTAATATAAGTCAAATACTTATAGATAACACAAATACTACTAAGACAAAAGAAAAAACTTATAGGGATAAAGAAATTCCTTACTCTACAAAATATATACAAAATAATTCTTTACCTAAAGACGAAAAAGTAGTTAAACAACCTGGGGTTGTTGGATTAGAACGTGTTAATATTATTAGAACTTATGAAGGCGAAGATTTAATTGATGAATCTACAGCTAGTATAGATATTTTAAGAGCTCCTATAGAAGAAATCGTCGAAGTTGGTACTTCTGATTTCTTAGTAAACTATAATGTACATTTAGGAGATACAATGTATGTTTTATCTACAGTATCTTTAATGGATGCAATTAATAATGGTAGTGAAATATGCAAAATAACAAGATATATGGATGTAGTTTTATTAGAAGTTATTGGAGATTGGTGTAAAATTTCCTTTGACGGTAAAGAAGGTTATGTTCCTGCATCATCATTAACATCACAATCTACAACTCCAGGAATAGTTGCACAAAATAAAGTACAAAGAATTGTATCTAAATTAAACTTTAATATGTCATTAAATGTTAAGAGTGGTTTATCTTTAGATGACTATAAACGTATACTAGCTAACGAACCAAGAGATGTAAATAAAGTGATATATAGTAATGCAGAAGCATTTTATAATGCAGAACAAAAATATAATGTTAATGGTCTTTTATTAGTCGCTATGGCAATTCATGAAAGTGGTTGGGGAACATCAGCAATATCATTAGATAAGAGAAACTTATTTGGTTATGGTGCTTATGATAATGATGCTTACAATTCTGCTTATACATTCGATACATATGCAGAAGGTATAGAATTTGTAGCAAAAATACTAGCTAAAGCATATTTAAACCCAGCAGGAATGACTATGTCAGATGGTGACACAACAACAGGTAGATACTATTCAAGTCCAACACTTACAGGTATTAACACAAGATATTCTACGGACCCTAACTGGTGTACAAAAGTCTTCTCATACATGACATATTTTTATGATAAACTATAGGGATTAATGGACAGTGCTATAGGGATCAAGGGACGGTGTTAAAATCCCTGCTATAATTTCTAAGACTATAATAGGGAAAAAAAGAACGTCCCCAAATCCCTATAAATCCAATAAAGGAGATTCAAATGAAAAAGTTATTTAAAAAGAAAAATTTAATTATTTTAATAATATTAATTATTATATTAATAAGTTTAATTCCTTTCTACATTTTTAAAATTAAAGATATTGTTTATAATAATAAATTTGCTGATTATTCTTATGAAACTTATAGTAACTATATTAATCCAATTTTTTCTATAGAAAAAATTGTATATTATAGTAATGCATTTGTAACAGATAATAGCTCAGATGATAATTTTCAAAATATAAATATTGGTCAATATACAGATATAGCTATATATATTAATAACACCAACGCTTCTGATGAGTTAACTGATGAAAATACTATTTCTGAACTTTATATAGATAATATAAAAGTTACAAGTAATTCTGATAAAGGTCAAAGAACTCTTTGTTACAAAAATCCTTATTATTTCGCAACTTATAAAGGATTGCAAGAGCCAGAAAACGGAAGAATAGATTTTAATGTTATTACTAATAATAAGGATAATAAAGAAAGTGCATATAACAGCCCTTCTTTTTACCAAGATTGTTCTAATCCATTATCTTTAGGTTATATTAATAAAGATATTATAACAAATTTTGAAGTTGCAAATACAGACACACTTTCTTTAGATGGTACAATTTTGCAAAAGGCTAACTTAACTTTAGATGATTTAACTTTTAATATGAGTTTTACAATACATATTAAAAATAATAAAGGTGAAGAATTTATTTGTAATATCGATCGACCTGTTTTAAACAGTGAGTATAGTTCTCAAATTTTTAATGGATATATTGCAACACAGTATTCACCAGATAAAGGAACATATCAATTTATAAAAATTTCTGATTAGTTTCTTAGCAAACTTTTACATGTATAAAACTCACCTATTCATGAATATAAATGAATAGGTGAGTTTTTTGAGAAAATTAAAGTTATTTATTATAAATGGATTAGTTTTAACTGTAATATCTATTTTTTTGCAGTTAATAGGTGTTTCTTTTGGTGTTTATATTTCTAATAAAATTGGTGATGAGGCTGTTGGCCTATACCAATTATTAATGTCTACATATTCTTTTGGAATTACTCTTGCACTTTCTGGAATTAACCTTGCTTGTGTTAGAATAGTATCTGAAGAAATAGGTAAAAATTCGTTTAGTAATATAAAAGTTGTAATGCGAAAATGCTTATTGTATAGCCTTTTTTTTGGTTCTTTTACATTTTTGTTATTTTGCACTTTTGCAAATTTAATATCTACACATATATTACATGAAAAAATAAGCACTTCAACAATATGTATAATGGCTATTTCTTTTCCTTTTGCCTCTATTTGTTCATGTTTAAATGGTTATTTTTCTGCTGTTCGCCATGTTGTGAAAAGTGCTGTCATACAAATATTAGAACAACTATTTAAAATTTTATTAGTAAGTTACATGTTAAATTGTATATTTGATTCTACAATTAATTCTGCATGTAGCTTAATTGTTCTTGGTAGTTCTATCTCTGAAGGAATTACATGTATGTTAATGTTAATTACTTATATAAAAGATCGAAATAAGTTGTGTAAAAATAATAGTACCCTAATTCCTACTCTAAAAACTGGTGTTACAAAAAGAATCTTTAAGATTTCACTTCCTATATCTTCTGCAACATATATAAAATCTGGACTCGCAACACTAAAACAAGTAGTAATACCATTAAAATTAGAAGCCTTTGGTTTAAGTTGTAGTGAAGCTTTATCTAAATATGGTATGATTAATGGTATGGTTTTCCCAATTATACTATTTCCTAGTACTTTTTTAAGTTCATTTAGTGGATTACTAATTCCAGAATTCTCGTCTTTTAATGTAAGAGGAGAAAATAATATTATAAAAGAATCTATCTATAAAATATTAAAATATACAATGATTTTTTCTTTTTTTGTTATTGGTATATTTTTTTGTTTTTCTGAAGAATTAAGTATATTAATTTATAATAATATAGAAATTTCTAAATATATAAATATATTAGCACCTGTAATTGTTTTTATGTATTTAGATAATATTGTTGATGGAATTTTAAAAGGTCTAGATAAACAAGTTAGTGTTATGATTATAAATATTATAGATTTAATAAGTAGTATTTTACTAATATCATTTTTATTGCCTATTTATGGCACTTTTGGTTATTTAATAGTTATCTTTATAAGTGAAATCTTAAATTGTATTTTAAGCATAGGGGTTTTAATTGGCACAACTAAAATAAAATTTAAATTTAAATTATGGATATTAAAACCCTCCATTATTTTGCTTATAAGTGTTGTTATTACTAACTTTTTTAAAATACATGCAAATGCTATTTTCCCTTTAATTGTTAATATATTAATTTATAGTATTGCTTATATTGTTCTTAACTTCATATTTAAAGTTATTTCTAAGTCTGAAATTAAGAATTTTCTATGAGAACTAATAATTCATCTTGATTTATTAGTTCTTTTTTTAGCAACTCTTCTGTAGCTATATAATGTATTTTTATGTTTATCTTTTTTTCTTCATCAGATAACTCCATTATATCGTGCTGTTCTTCATAACTATATGCATTCATATCTATTACATCTAATAACCCGATATTTTTTTTATCTTTATTTTGTATACAAAAATATGTCCAATATTTATATACTAAATCATCTGCATCCTTCTTATTGCAAATAGTTACTAAAATTGTACTTTTATTTGTTAAAAGTTTTATCCCATTAAAAAGTTTATTTTGCTCTATTAATTCAATACTTTTTAAAGATTCTATATTTTCATCTAGCTTTTCATTTATTAAATTAATTGTTTCTTTTGTATTGTTTTCGATATATTTTTTTAAAGATTGTAATTTTGTATTCACAATTAATTAATCTCCTTTCCAGAGTTTTTATGTTAATATTAAAACATATTTAAAGAATTTTTACAAGAATAAATTATCGATATTATTCGTCATCATTCGACATTATATCTTGTTATCTTTTTCCTAGAGTTAAATTTACCGTATTAGTATTATTCCCTCTTCTATACTCAATTTTTATTATATCTCCTGGGTTCTTTGTATAAATATATTCTTTTATATCATTCATAGTATATATTAATTTATCATCTATTTTTAAAATTATATCACCTTTTACTAATCCACTATTTGCTGCTGGACTATTTATTGTTATATTTTCTATATATACTCCACTATCTAATTTAAAAGTTTTATCTATATAAGGAATTATATTTTTATCATATCCAGAAATCCCAATAGAAGGTTCTTCAAAATTTCCTGTAGTACTATATTTTTCTATTATTGGTTTAATTACATTTATAGGTACTGCAAACCCAATTCCTTCTGCTGAATCAATTTTTAATGAATTAATACCTATAACTTCCCCATTTGTATTTATTAATGGTCCTCCACTATTTCCTGGATTTATAGTTGCATCTGTTTGAATTAAATCTGTCATTAAAACTTCTTCTCCATTTTCTGTAAATTTTAATGTTCTTGATTTTGCACTTATTATACCAGAAGTTACAGTTCTTTCAAATTCATAGCCTATTGGATTACCAATTGCATAAACAGATTGTCCTGCTTTTACACTATTAGAATCACCTAACTTGATTGCAGTTAGACCTTCTAAATTTATTTTTACTATACTTAAATCTAATGTTGCATCTGCCCATACAACAGTTGCATCATATGTGTTACCATTTTCTAATGTTACATAGCAACTACTATATTTATCTCCAGATACATGTTTATTTGTTATAATATAACCATTAGAAGATGCTATAATTCCCGTGCCAAGACCTAACTTTTCTATTCCATCTTCTGTAAATATAGAACTCCCCATATCTTTTATTTTTGATATACCAACAACACTGTGGTTAACCTCTTCTATTATATCTTCAATCGCTTCATCTTTATTTTCTACAGTTTGTGTTGTTTGACTCGTTCTTTCTACTTTTAAGTCTTCATTTATTTTTTCTACATCAGTTATCATATATAGTCTAATTAAAGAAGCTATTAGTATTATACTAATTATAACAATAAATACTATAAAGATATTTTTTCTTATGCTTTTTTTCTTTCTTTTTATCCTTCTGTATTTTTGCATAAAAAACCTCCTTTGGAAAACATTTCTTATTATTTTATGTTTTCCAAAAGGAAATTTTTTAATACAATTATTTAATTTTTTCTAATTTATTTATTTCTTGATATCTTTTTACCTTATGAGTTGTAGTCTTATCTAAAGGCTCATCTGTAATTGCTATTTCTTTTATATGTTTATATGCTGGTAATTCTTTGTTTATCTTCTTTATTTCTTCCCATATTATTTTTTTATATTCTTCATTTGTTTTCTCACCTAATTCTTTTATAATTGCATCTTTATTATAAACAATTTTCGCACAAAGAAGAGTATCTGTTACATCTTTTTCCCTCGCATATACTAAACTTTCATCTATATAATTTATTTTATTTATTAAAAACTCTAATTCTTGTGGGTATATATTCTTTCCATTTCGTAAAACAATAATATCTGATTTTCTACCTGTTACGTATAAAAAACCATCTTTATCTATATATCCATAATCACCTGTATAAAACCAACCTTTTTTTAGAACTTTTTTTGTTGCTTCTTTATTTTCATAATAGCCAAGCATAATACTTGGACCTTTTGCAGCAATTTCACCTATTCCGTCTTTATCTGGTTCTACTATTTTTACTTCTAAATTGCATAGAGGTATTCCAACAGAACCAGGTTTTTTTCTTTCATCACTTTCTGCTGTTATAACTGGTGATGTTTCTGTTAAACCATATCCTTGAACTAAATCTATTCCAAGAGAATTATATCCTTCTATTGTTACTTTATCCATTGGTGCTGCACCATATAATACTACTCTTAAATATTCATCAAATTGTTTTAAAACTGCTTTAAATAAAAACTTTCTTGCATCTATGTGATGTTTTAATAAGAAATTTGAAAATCCTTTAAGTTTATTTATTAAATTCTCTTTACCACTTTCTGCAATTCCTTTTTGAATTTTTTTATACATAGTTTCTAATACTAAAGGGACTGCAACAAATACACTAACTTGAAATTCTTTTAAGTTATCTGCTATATGCCTTAATCCTTCGCAAAATGCAATTGTAGAACCACTATAAGTTCCATATAAAAAAGTAATTGTGCATTCAAATGTATGATGTATTGGTAAAAATGAAAGTAATGTATCTGTTTTATATAGCTTTACATGTTTAGCTATTGCACTTATATTTGAACAAATATTATTTTGAGATAACATTACTGCTTTAGGCTCATTTGTAGTACCTGAAGTAAATAACATTATATACATTTCATTATTATTTATAGTTATTTTATTGTATTTCTTTTTATTAGATTTAAAGATTTTCTTACCTTTTTCTACAAAATCTCCAAATTGTATTATGTTGTTATCTTTTATATTATCCATACAAATTTTATATTTTATTTGCAAACCTTGATCAATTACATTAGATATAGCTGTGCTATATTTTTTTTCGTATACTACTACATCTACTTCACTTCTTTTTAAAAGTTTTTCTATCTCGATATCTGTTAAGGCTTTGTCCAAAGGGACTATTACTTTACCAGCTGTCTCTGTTCCTAAATATGTAACACACCATTCATATCTATTATTTCCTATAACAGCAACTCTTTTTGCATTAATAGATATAAGTGCTTCTGCCATTGCTTTTATATCCTCTGCAAATTTTTTATAGGTAATTTCTTTTACCTCTTTTGCTTCCTTATATTTAAAAGCCACCTTATCTCCGAATTGCTCGTATCTTTTTACCAATTCCCTAAAATTTTTTATAGGTTTTCTTTCTATGTCATTTGCTGGGTGCACCTTCATATTTAATCCCCCCAAACTATATTAAATTTCCTTTATTCTATAACATCTAGCAAAATTGTTCAATATTTTTGTTGATTTTTACTTTCTTTAAGTATATAATTTTTTTCAAGATTAATAGGGTGGTTTTTATGAATAATTTAAAATTATATAATTTAACTATTCCACAAAAATCTATTTATTTAACAGAAGAATATGCATCTGGAAGTACTGTAAATTTAATAGGCGGTAACATTATAATAGATGAACCTGTAAATTTAGATTTTTTGGAAAAAGCTTTAAATGTTTTTGTGAAAAAGAATGATGCTATTAGAATAAGAATTCATATGGAAAATAACAATCCAAAACAATACATAACTCCATATGAACCTTTTTCTGTAAAAAGGGTTTTACTTGAAGACGAAAAAGATTTAGAAGAGCTTAGTGAACAAGCTGTAAGTAAAAAATTTGATTTTTTTGATTCCAAATTATTTTGGTTTACTCTTTTTAAGTTTAAAGATAATACAGGTGGATTAAATGTAACTTTTCATCATATTATTTCTGATGCTTGGACTATGAGTTTATTTGTAGATGAAGTAATGAATATATATTCTAAATTATTAAATGGTGAAATTATTGATGAATCTGAAAACACTTCTTATCTTGACTTTGCTAAGAGTGAACAAGATTATTTTAATACTACAAGATTCCAAAAAGATAAAGAGTTTTGGAATACTTTCTTCGACTCTGAGCCAGAGCCATCTTTAATTTCCGACCAAAAAGAAAAAGTTATAAGTACATCTGCTAAAAGAAAAGTATATGTTTTAGATAAAAATTTATATAGTAAACTAAATGATTTTTGTAAAGAACATAAATGTTCTCTTTATACACTTTTTATGGCTGTTTATTCTTTATATTTAGCAAGATTAAATAATAATAACTTTTCTACAATTGGAACACCTATATTAAACAGATCAAATTTTAAAGAAAAACACACTTGTGGTATATTTGTTAGTACACAACCCTTTTTCGTAAAAATAAATTTTGAAGAATCTTTTAATGATTTTTTAAAACAAGTTATGGATAATCAAATGAAATTCTTTAGACATCAAAAATATCCTTATTCTACATTATTAGAAGATTTAAAAAATAAATATAATTTCTCATATAATTTGTATGATTTAGCACTTTCTTATCAAAATGCTAGAATAGATAGTACTGTAACAGATATTAAATTTCATACAAATTGGTCTTTTAATAATAATTGTTCTGACACATTACAAATACATTTTTATGATTTAGATGATACTGGAATAATTAATATTTATTATGATTATAAAACTTCAAAATTTAATGAAGATGAAATAAATAAACTACATACAAGAATTGTTAATATGATTTTAAAAATATTAGAAAATCCTTCTGTACTACTAAAAGATATTAGCATTATTTCTGATGAAGAAGAGAATCTAATAAAAAATAAATTTAACAATTCTAGTATTCCTCACCCTAAAAATATAGGAATACATGAATTAATAGAAAAAATTGCTGAACAATATCCAGATAACATTGCTATTACATATAACGATAACAGTATTACTTATAAAGAGTTATCTATTAAAAGTACTCAAATAGCAAACAATCTAATTGCAAATGGTGTAAAAAAAGGTGATTGCGTTTCAATTTTATTTAATGATAAAGATATTAATCTTATTTGTTCTCTATTAGGAGTATTAAAATCAGGTTCTGCATTTTTAGCAATATACCCTGACTATCCTAAAGAAAGAATTGAATATATTTTAGAAAATAGCAATACCAAGCTATTAATTACAGAGCATTCTTTTGATTACTTGGACGCTAATTGTAAAAAGTTATATATTAACGAGCTACATACTTATAAAACAAATTACGAATTTCCAAAAACTTTACCAGATGATAATGCATATATTATTTACACATCAGGTTCTACTGGAAAGCCAAAAGGAACTGTACAATCACATAATAATATAATTAATTTTGTATATTCTTTTAATCATTTTTTGGATGATTCTGTTACATGTAAAGATAAATTTTTATCTGTAACTAATATTTGTTTTGATGTTAGTATGGCAGAAATCTTTACAGCTTTAGTTTTTGGAGCAGATCTACATTTATATAAAGATTTAAATAATAGTAGCATAGCAGAGCTTGCAAATTACATTTCTACTAGACATATAACATTTGCTTATTTTCCACCTGCAATGTTACATTCAATTTATGAAGAATTATCAAAATATCCTAATTTAGATCTAAACAAAATATTAGTTGGTGTAGAACCAATTAAAGCATCTACTCTATCTAATTTTTATAATTTAAATCCTAATATGAAAATTGTAAATGGATATGGTCCATCTGAAACAACTATATGTTGTACAATGTATAAATTTAAAAATACATTGCCTCCAAATAGTATAACTCCTATTGGAAACCCAATTGGTAATTCTAAAATATTCATTTTGGATAAATTAAAAAAATTAGTACCAATAGGTAAAGTTGGAGAAATATATGTTCAGGGTGAATGTGTTGGTAATGGTTATTTAAATAATCCAGAAAAAACTAAAGAATCATTTGATTTAAAAAATAGAATATATAAAACAGGAGATTCTGCTAAATGGCTTCCTGATGGTACAATAATGTTTGTAGGTAGAAATGATAATCAAGTAAAATACAGAGGTTATAGAATTGATCTTGGTGAAATTGAAAATACAATGAAAAATATATATGGAGTAAAGAATTGTACAATTTTATTAGATAAAGAAGAGAACAATTCAACATTAATTGCTTTTGTAATTATAGATAACTCTATCATAGATGAAGAAGTATTTAGAAACACTTTGGTAAAAAAATTACCACATTATATGATTCCAAACCAATTTGAATTTTTAGATGAATTTCCTTTAAATACAAATGGAAAAATCGATAGAAAAAAATTATTAGAACTTGCTAAAAATTCAGATACAGAAAATTATGAGGCTCCTCAAACTGATACAGAAAAATTATTATGTTCTATCTGGGAGAAAGTTTTAGGAAAAACTAAAATTGGAATTAAAGATAATTTCTTTTCATTAGGTGGAGATTCATTAGACTCTATAAAAATTTCTGTAGAAGCTTCTAAATACAATATAAAACTTTCAGCACAAGATTTTTATAGATACCCTACAATTAAATTATTAGAAAAATATGCTATTAATTCTGAAATAGTAGAAACATCAAAAACTAATACTTCTAATTATGAAGGTTTTAAAATAGAAAAAAGCCTTCCTTCAAATATAGGAGGAAATATTCTATTAACTGGTGCTACTGGTTTTTTAGGAGCTCACATTCTGTTTGAATTATTGAAAGATACTAATTATGATATATATTGTTTAATTAGAGGCACTTCTTTAAAAAATGCAACTACTAGGTTAAAAGAAAGATTACAATATTATTTTAAAGATGAATTAAACTCATATTTTGGAAATAGAATTATAGTTATTAATGGTGATTTTACAAAAGAACATTTAGGACTTACTTACAATAAATATACTGACTTGTGTAAGAATATAAATTGTATAATTAACACAGCCGCAACAGTTAAACATTTAGGAGATTATGATACATTTGAAAAAACTAATGTACAAAGTGTAAGAAATCTTGTTAATGTTTGTAAGGACATACCTGGTTCACAATTAGTGCATGTTTCTACTCTTTCTGTAGCTGGAAATGCTGATCCTAATGGTGTAACTGATTTTACAGAAAAGGATTTATATGTTAACCAGGACATAAGCGAAAATATATATATTAAAACTAAGTTTGAGGCAGAGAAAATACTATTAGAAGAAATTAATAATGGACTTCCTATAACAATATTCCGTTTAGGTAATATTACTTGGAGAAGTTATGATGGAATTTTCCAATATAATTCAAAAGAAAATCTATTTTTCAATTTAATACAATTTATTTTAAAAGCTAAACAAATTCCTCTAAGTTTAAAATATAAAAAATTTAATATAAGTCCTGTTGATGAATGTGCTAGATTAATAGTTTCTATTTTGTTAAAAGATAATAAATATAATGTATATCATATATATAATCAAAATGAATTAACATTAGAAGAGATTGTTATTTTATTAAATAAATTAGGATTTAACATTCAATTCACTAAAAATGAATCATTTACAAGTATAGAAAATATTATTGACGAAATTAGTTTATCTTCTTATCTGTATAAACTATTAACCAGCAAACATAAAGCTAGTAATATAAAAGTTTCTAGTCCTTATACTAATAAAATATTAAAAGAAATTAATTTTAATTGGTCAAGCATAAATACTAATTATTTTAAACACGGATTGGAGGAAAATTTAGATGAAAAAAACTTTGGACAAAAATTGGGCTAAACTTATTTTAGTATATAATTTAGCTTGTATAGGTGTTTCATTATTCTTTTACAAATTGGTACCAACATTTTTATGTTATCCACCAAATTCTATAGATAATGACTTTCAGATGGTTATAAATGGTCTTACATATACACAACAATATATAATGATTGTATTATGTAGCTTATTTGTAGAAAATATCATTTTAATACATAGTTTAAGAAAAACAAATAAAATTAGATCAGAATTACTAAATGCACCTAAAAAGAATGTTACAAAATTATATTATAAACTTTCTAAAACAATATCTAGAATACCAAATTTAATTTATGCAGTACAAATAGTTGTTCCTGTTATTATGATTGCAATAACATTTAGTTTATTACAAGGTGAACTATTTATTACATTAAAAGTATGTTTGTTATTCTTCTCTATGTTAACATTAATTGCAAGTATCTCATATATATTTTCTAAAAAGACTTTTCAAAGTATATTAGTAAATATTTACAATGAGGTTTCTGGATATTCAAATATAGATAGTAATTTTAATAAATATGTAAAAAGATCTAGTATAAAAAATATAATTTTTATCGTAACTATACCAATGTTTATAGTTACAGCAATTTTAATTGCTTTATCTGGTTATTCTTCTATAATTAAAGAAACTGGAAATTTAACTTATGACTTATATAACCAAGAGCTTAATTCTATAGAAGTGCCAACACAGACAACTAGGGATGTAAAAATACTTTTTACTGAATTGCTTGGTCAAATAAAATATAACAAACCTAATATGGATTCATATTTTATTATTAGTCCAAATGGTAGTACTTCAACTTCTAATGGCGAGGAATTATCTATTTTCTTTACCAAATATATGAATGATTTATCTTCTACACAACCAGAAAAAAATAGAACTTATGATTTTTATGGAGACGACTCACAAGGTGTATTTAGAAAAGTATCAATTAATGGTGAAGAATGGACAATTGGAATAAGATATAATCTTGTATCTAACACTATTTTAATTGGTATATTATCTATTTTTGCAATATTATTTATAATTAATATTATTCTATTACGTTATTTTGCAAATTATATTGCAAACGATATTAAAAGAGTTTCTAATGCTTTATTAAAGATTGTAGAAAAGAAAAATATAGATCACAATGCTAGATTACCTGTGGTTTCTAATGATGAGATTGGAGACCTAGTAAATGCATTTAATGAAATTCAAGATTTAACTAAAAACAATATAAATCAGATACATAATAGTCAAAATATGCTTATAGAAAGAGAACGTTTAGCTTCTTTAGGACAATTAATAGGTGGAATTGCTCACAACTTAAAAACACCTATAATGTCTATATCTGGAGCAGCAGAAGGTCTTACAGATTTAGTTAAAGAATATGACTCTTCTATTGGTGATAAAGAAGTAACTGAACAAGATCATCATGATATTGCAAAAGATATGACTTCTTGGATAGAAAAAATTAAAACTTATACAGAATATATGTCAGATGTTATAACAGCAGTTAAAGGTCAAGCAGTTAATTTTTCTTCTACAACTAATATTAGTTTCTATATGGATGAGTTATTAAAGAATATTACTATTTTAATGAGACATGAATTAAAAAATGCACTAGTCTCACTTAATATAACAAATAATGTTCCTTCTACTACTTATCTAAATGGAGATGTAAACTGCTTAGTACAAGTAATAAATAATATGGTTTCTAATGCTATACAATCATATAATGGTAAACCAGATCAAAGTATTGAGTTAGTATTAAATGTTAAAAATAATAATATTGTTATAGATGTTAAGGATCACGGACCTGGAATTCCAAAAGAAGTACAAGAAAAATTATTTAAAGAGATGATTACTACAAAAGGTAAAAATGGTACTGGCCTTGGATTATTTATATCTTACTCTACTATAAAGGCTCACTTTAATGGAGATATAATATGCAAATCAGACAAAAATGGTACTACATTTTCAATTATATTACCTTTACCAAATAATAATAATAGTAATGCAAAAAAGAATAAATAACTAGGCATTAACTAAATCTTCTATTTCGTTTTATGAGCTATAACCTGTTTAAACCAATAGGTTAAATTAAGGTAAAATGGAAAATTTTACCTTAATTTTTTTATACTTTTTTTGACTTTTTTCTTGCTTTTATACATTTTTATTTATATAATTTCTATATTAGGAGGTCTGTTATTATGAGAAAGAATCAAATCACAACCCCAAGTTCTAATTTTAAAATAATTGCAGTAGATGATGAACAAGGAATATTAGATTCATTATCTATATTTATGAAAAGATCTGGCTATAGTTTTGTTGGTATAACAGATCCTATGGAGGCCATTAATCGCGTAAAAAATGAACATTTTGATTTAATGGTACTAGATTTTATTATGTCGCCAATTCATGGTGATAAAGTTGTAGAAGAAATCAGAAAATTTAACAAAGATTTATATATTCTTCTTCTAACTGGTCACAAAGATTTGGCTCCACCTTTAGATACTATTCATCAGCTTGACATTCAAGGTTATTGTGAAAAAAGTGATAAATTTGATCAATTACTTTTACTAATAGAATCTGGTTTAAAATCTGTAAGTCAAATGAGAACAATAAGTAAAATGAATGAGGATTTGCAAAAAGCCTACATGGATAGTATAGGAATACTAAGACACACTGTAGAAGCTAAAGATCCTTATACTAAAGGTCATTCAGACAGAGTTTCTGAATATGCAGTTTTACTTGGAAAGAAACTTAATTTGCCTGACGAAGATATCGAGAAATTAAGAATTGGTGGGCTTTTTCATGATATAGGAAAAATTGGTATCCCAGACAGCATCCTTCTAAAAGAATCTAATTTAACAGATGAAGAATATGCAAAAATCAAAGAACATCCTGTAATTGGATATAACATGATACAACATGCTACAATGTTTAAAAACATTTTAGATATTGTTAAACATCATCATGAAAAATTTGATGGTAATGGATATCCAGATAAATTAGCAGGTACAAATATTCCTTATCTTGCTAGAGTCACTTCAATAGTAGATAGTTTTGATGCTATGACATCTAGAAGAAGTTATAGAGATTCTTTACCAATGGACGTTGTAAAATCTGAAATATTACAAAATTTGGGCTCTCAATTTGACCCAGAAATAGGTATTGTTTTCCTAGATATTTTAGATAATGATTTTAATTCTATTAAACAAATACAAGAAAAGTACTAAGATTTTTTGTATTTAATATAATTAATTAAGGAGGGGATTTAAAAATGGTTTTAACTGCTTCAGAAACTAGAAAACAAGCCAGAGAATCTTTAAAAGGAAAATGGGGAACTGTAGTTTTAATTACCTTAATTTACCTAGCATACTCTTTTATAGTAGGATTACTTTCTTCTATTCCATTTTTAGGAACTATAATTTTTATTGCAAGTATTGTAATTGATATTCCTATTTTATATGGTTTTATGATGGCTATGATTAAATTAAAAAGAGGAGAAAATGTAGGCTATTTTGATTTCTTTAAAGATGGGTTTGCAAACTTTAAAAGAGCATGGTGTGTTACAGGTAGAATGTTATTAAAGATGATTGCTCCTATAATAGTGATAATAGTTGCATTGGTAGTTCTTTTAGTAACTTTAGTTGCATCTGTGGCTACAGCTATAGCATTTGGAAATTCTGATGCAATAATAACTGCTATATTTGGAGCAGGAGCTTTAGCTATAATTGCTTTTATTGTAATAATCGCTGCATATGTATGGCTATTCATAAAATCTCTTACATATGGATTATGCACATATATTGCAATTGACAACCAAAATATGAGTGCAACAGATTCTGTTAATCAAAGCAAAACTCTTATGTATGGATACAAAGGACGTTTATTCTGTCTATTTCTTTCATTCATTGGTTGGTGGTTTTTAGCTGCTATACTATCTTTAATTCCATTTATTGGATGGATAGCAACATTAGCTGCTAGTTTACTATTAGTACCATATATGCAATTTGCATCAATAATATTTTATGAAAACAGAGCAGGTATAGATAGTTCTGCAACAGTTGCTGAAGGTACTGTATCTTCAGATAACATTGAAGAAAACAAAACAACAGCAAAAGAAATAAAAGAACAATCTGGATCTCAAGATGTAAAAGCAGAAATAGTAGATATACCAAATTTAGACCAAGACAAAGATGAATAGGAATTTTAGGGATTTGGGGACGTTCCTCTATAGGGATTTGGGGACGTTCCTTTTTTCCCTATTTTTAATTTTATTTATTGTATAACTAAAAAAGCTAAACACTTCTTATACACTATATATATAAGAAGTGTTTTATCGTTTATATAACTACCCTATTTTCATAGAAAGTTTTACTTTTTGTCTTTCATTATCTATTCCAATAACCTTTACCTTTACAATATCTCCAACAGAAACTATGTCTGATGGATTTTTTACAAATTTTTCACTCATCTCTGATATGTGGACAAGCCCATCATGTTTTACACCAATATCCACAAATACTCCAAAATCTATTACATTTCTAACAGTACCTGTTAAGATCATACCTTCTTTTAAGTCTTCAAATTTTAATACATCTTGTCTTAATATTGGTTTTGGCATATCTTCTCTTGGATCTCTACCTGGTTTTGATAATTCATCTATTATATCTTTTAATGTCATTTCACCTACATTTAGAGCTTTTGCTGTTTCGGTTAAATTTATACTTCCTAATTTTTTTCTAAGCTCAATTAATTTATCCTTATCTTTTAAATCTTCTGTTATATATCCTAAGGTCTTTAGCAATTCTTCTGCTATTTCATAGCTTTCTGGGTGTACTGCTGTATTTTCTAATGGATTTGTTCCATCTGGAATTCTAATAAACCCTGCACATTGTTCAAATGCAACTTTACCCAATTTAGGAACTTTAAGTAATTCTTTTCTAGTTTTTAATTTACCATTTTCATCTCTATATTTTACTATGTTTTTAGCTATAGTTTTATTTATTCCTGAAACATATGAAAGAAGTGATGGTGTTGCAGTATTTACATCTACTCCAACCTTATTAACACTATCTTCTACAACTCCTGCTAAACTTTCTTCCAATTTCTTTTGATTTACATCATGTTGATATTGTCCAACACCTATAGATTTTGGATCAATTTTAACAAATTCAGCAAGCGGATCTTGAAGTCTTCTAGCTATAGATATTGCACCTCTTATAGAAACATTTATATCTGGATATTCCTCTGTTGCAAGTTTTGATGCAGAATATACAGATGCTCCTGCTTCACTTACTATTGTATATAAAACTTTATGGTCACATTTTTTAATCATTTCTGATACAAACATTTCTGATTCTCTTGAAGCAGTTCCATTTCCAATTGCAATCATATCTACATGATCTTTATTAATTAACCTTACTAATTCTTTTTCTGCTCCCTCAACATCATTTTGCGGTTCTGTAGGATATACTGTTGTAATATCTAAAACTTTCCCAGTTTCATCTATTATTGCAATTTTACAACCTGTTCTATATGCAGGATCAAACCCCATAACTGTTATGCCCTTTAAAGGAGCTCCTAGTAATAATTGTTTTGCATTTTTTCCAAATACTTTTATTGCTTGTTCTTCTGCTTTTTCGGTTAAATCTGATCTTATTTCTCTATCTATTGATGGTTCTATTAATCTTTTAAAACTATCTTGAATTGCATCTTTTAAATACTGTGTAAACTGTGTTTCACCTTTAATTATATCTTTTTCTATTTTCTCTAAAATTTTATCTTCTTCTTTTTCTATTTTTACTTTTAAGAATTCCTCTTTTTCTCCTCTATTTATGGCAAGAATCCTATGACTTGGTATTTTATTTACATTTTCACTATAATCATAATACATTTCGTAAGCAGATTTTTCTTCTGGTTTTGTAGCATTTGTTTTTATAATCCCTTTTGAATATACTATCTGTTTAATTAATTTTCTATATTCTGGGTTATCAGATATCATTTCTGCAATAATATCTAATGCTCCTTGTATTGCCTCTTCTACTGTTTTTACTTCTTTTTCCTCATTTATATATTTTTCTGCTAATTCTTGTATATCTTTAGTCTCCTCTTGAGCTAAAATAATTTCTGCAAGAGGTTCTAATCCCTTAGCTTTTGCAACAGTTGCTCTTGTCTTTTTCTTTTGTTTATATGGTCTATATATATCTTCTACTTCTGCAAGTGTTACAGCATTTTCTAAATCTTTTACTATCTCTTCTGTCAATTTGCCTTGCTCTTCTATAGAATTTGTAACCTCTTCTTTTCTTTTCTCTAAATTTCTTAAATAGTTTAATCTCTCTCCAAAAGTTCTTAGAACTTCATCAGAAAGTCCTCCTGTTACTTCCTTTCTATATCTAGCAATAAAAGGAATTGTATTTCCTTCATCTATTAATTTTATAGTATTTTCTACCTGTGATTTCTTTATATTTAACTCATCAGCTATAATTTGTATGATTTTATCCATTTTATCTCCCTTCGGGATTTAGGGACGTTCCCTTTCTTTTTTCCTTTTCCATTTTTCCCTTTTTTATTTTCTATTCTATTCCTAAATATTCATTGTAAGTACATTCTTTGTCTACTACACTTCCGTCTTTTTTTATGTCTATTATTCTATTTGCCACAGTTTGTAATAACTGATGATCATGTGATGCAAATATCATATTTCCTTTAAATCTTTCCATTCCTTCGTTTAGTGCTGTAATACTTTCCATATCTAAATGATTTGTTGGCTCATCAAACATTAAGAAATTTGCACCTGACAACATTAATTTAGATAATACACATCTTACTTTTTCTCCTCCAGATAAAACTTTTACGTTTTTTAAAGCTTCATCTCCAGAGAATAACATTCTACCTAAAAAGCTTCTTACATATGTTTCATCAGGATCTTTTGAATATTGTCTTAGCCAATCTGTTATACTTAAATCTTGAGTAAACAAATAACTGTTATCTTTTGGGAAATATGCTTTAGTTATAGTTGTTCCAAAAGATACTTTTCCTTCATCTGGTTCCAATTCTCCTGCTAGTATTTGGAATAATACTGTTCTTGCATTTTCATTATCTGCTAAAATTGCAATTTTATTATCTGTTTTTACAGTAAATGATAAATTATCTAATACTTTTTCGCCATCTACAGTTTTACTTAAATTCTTAACAGTTAAAATATCCTTGCCTGGTTCTCTCTCCGGCTTAAAATCTATATACGGATATCTTCTATTTGATGGTTTAATTTCATCTAATTGGATTTTCTCTAATGATTTCTTTCTTGATGTTGCTTGTTTAGATTTTGATGCATTTGCACTAAAACGTGCTATAAATTCTTGTAATTCTTTTATTTTTTCCTCTTTCTTCTTATTTGCATCTTTCATTTGCTTTAAAGCTAACTGACTAGATTCATACCAGAAATCATAGTTTCCTGGATATACTTTAATTTTTCCAAAATCAACATCTGCAATATGTGTACAAACTTTATTTAGGAAATATCTATCATGAGATACAACAATTACTGTATTTTCAAAATTTATTAAAAATTCTTCTAACCATTGTATGGTTTTTAAATCCAAATCGTTTGTAGGCTCGTCCAGTAGTAAAATATCTGGATTTCCAAACAAACTTTGTGCAAGTAATATTTTTACTTTTTCTCTATCTTCAATTTCTTTCATTTGTTTATAATGATTTTCTGGAGAAATTCCTAAATCATTTAATAATGTTGCTGCATTTGTTTCTGCATTCCAACCATCTAATTCAGCAAATCTCTCTTCTAATTTTGCTGCCTTCATACCATCTTCTTCTGTAAAATCTTCTTTAGCATAAATTTCTTCTTTTTCTTTCATAATGCTATATAACTCTTGATTTCCCATTATAACAGCATCTAGCACATTATACTCATCATATGCAAAATGGTCTTGTTTTAATATAGATATTCTTTCTCCTTTATCTACAGTTACATCACCTTTACTTGGCTCCAATTCTCCAGAAAGCACTTTTAAAAAAGTAGATTTTCCGGCACCATTTGCTCCGATTATTCCATAGCAATTTCCTTTTCCAAATTTAATGTTTACATCTTCAAATAGTATTCTTTTACCAAAACGTACTGTTACACCATTTACAGATAACATATTTTCTCCTCCTTTTTAGCTTTAGCTATTATATACTATTTACCGTAATTTTACAACTTACAGCTTTATTTAGAATTACCATTTATTGTTTTTCTTTCTTCTTCTATTACTTGCAAAATATGTTCATCATCTGTTTGTATCATATCTAAATATTCTAATGCCTGCTCATTTTCCCCATTTTTATATGCTGCTGTAGCCATACTTAAAAAATATGTATTTTTTATATCCTGAGTTACTGGCTTCTCTTTCATATTTTTTAACTCAGCATAAAATTCTTTTGCATCATTTGTTTTTTGGTATCTCCTCATTATTTTGTTGTATTCCATACAAAATTTACGAGATATCATTTTCTCTATAAATAAAGTTATAAGAAAATATACTACACTAAATAATATTACAAATATTACCTGTGTTATTATAAATATTTTTATATCTGGAATATCAAAATATTCAAATAAAAATATTATTATAAATTCTAAAATTAAAAATACTATTAAATATACCTTGTCTAACTTATTTTTCTTCATTTGTTTTTCTCTCCTTTGAATACATTTTATTATTTAGAACAAAAGCAGATGCGAAATTCATTTATATAAATTATAACTGTGGTCGAAATATTTAATTTCGTTTATAGTTATAATTAATTAAAAACAATAAATTTTGCGTCTGCTATTTATCTAACTTAACATATCTTTCTTTTTTAGCCATATAACAGAAATTATTGTAAGTAATGTTGCAATAAAAATCATTATCCAAAAACCTAATGTGTTACCCTCAAATGGTAATTTTACATTCATTCCCCAAAAGCTTGCAATCATTGTTGGAACTGCTATTATTATGGTAATTGATGTTAATGATTTCATAACACCATTTAGATTATTTGATATTATAGAAGCATAAGCATCCATTGTACCATTTAAGATATCACTATAAACCTTACTCATTTCGATAGCTTGTTTATTTTCGATTATTGCATCTTCTAATATATCTTCGTCTTCATCATATAATTTAATATTTTTTATTTTTAAAGTTCTTTCCATAACTGCTTCGTTTGATCTTAATGATGTTGTTATATATACTAATGATTTCTCTAAACTTAATAGTTTTAATAACTCTCTATTTTTCATTGAATTTTTTAACACTTTTTCTGCGATTTCTGTTTCTTTATTAATCTTTTTTAAGTAATCTAAGTAATCTGAAGAATTGTTATACATCATTTGTAATATAAATCTACTCTTTTTATATGTGCAAAAACCTTTTATTTTGCCAGTCTCAAATTTTTTTATTAAACTACATTCTCTTAATGTTACTGTTATAAAAAAGTCATCTCTTACCACAATCATACCTATTGGCATTGTCGCATACATATATCCACCACTTTGAGATTTTTCTGTAACTGGTATATCTATAATAAATAATATTGTATTATCTTCATCTTCTATGTCAATTCTGGCTTTTTCTTCATTATCCAGAGCATATCTTATAAAGTCTTCCTTGATATTAACATTTTTGCAAACTTCTTTTATTTCATCTTCCGAAGGATCTACCATATGTATCCAAGTTCCTCTTGTATATGTATTTACACTTTCTAGTTTATTTGTTTCTATGTCTGTATTATATAGTCTTATCATATTATAAATCCCTCCTAGCTACTTATATTTTTTAGATAGGGATTTTCAGGAACGTCCCCAAATCCCTATAGGAACGTTCCTAAATCCCTAAATTTCCTATTTAAAATAGGAGCTTTAATTTAAAAGCTCCTATTTGAATTCCTATTATTAAGTTTACATATTTTTTATTTCTTTGTCAAGTTCTTATTATAAAACTTTCTTCTTTATTACTATAATTCCTGTAACTAATATTGCTAAACTTACAATTGTAACAATTATTAATGTTATTTGTTTATTAGCACCAAATGGTACAACAAATGTTAATATTTCTGCTCTACCTGTATCTACTTCTTCTATATTCTTAAGAGTTGATGGATACGTATTACCTGGAATTTCTACAACTTCTTTACTTGTAGTATCGTCATAATATGGTCTTCTACCATTTGCAATATCTAATCTTATAATTTCTGATATATTTTGCATTTCTTCGTCATCTGTTGTATCTTCTGACCTTGCAATTACTCTTGTTAATGTTAAAATATCTTCCATTTCCATATAATCACCATGTCTTAAATATTGCGATGTTTCATCTGGTAAATTAGTTAGTAATATTTCATCTATTTTGTCTTTAGCTTCGTCAAAAGCTTCAGGCTCTATTAATGTTCCTCTGTATTCATCTGGAAGTTTTATAGAATCGGCTCTATTTGCAATTATTTGCCATAATTTATCACTTTCTATAGAGCTTGAAGTTGCTGCTCCACCATTTCCTTGGTCTACTGTAAATGATACTTTTCCATTTTGTTTTGTTAATTCTGCATCATATTGTAATGAATTTGGTACATATTCAATTATTGCTGTAGTTTTAATTGTATTTTCAGAATTTATATCTGAAACCCTACCTGTATAATAATATGATTGATCATTATAATCTAATTCACTATAATTTCTTAATATAAGTGTATATCTTACATTTAATGTAGAACCATATAATATGTTTTCATCAACTGTTCCTATAACTCTACCTTCAGATAGGAAATTGCCACTTTCTCTATCATAATTATTTTTTACCCATGTTAAATTAGAAGTTTGTTGGTTTGTATCAAAAATTGTTGTTCCATCTGTAGCATTTAATTTAACATGTGATACATATTTTTCTAATACAATTTTTGTTCTTGGTCTTTCAATTATTCCAAAATCGACATTTTGTACTTTATATGCTGTATTCTCATCTTTTAAATATTCAACTTCTAATGCCATATCAGCTGTATCTGCAGTCATATATGTGTTTGTTGCTAATGTTGACAATAAACTTGGATTGTTTGTTCTTGATGCATTTAATACTGTTGCAACATCATATTTATAATCTTTACTATATGAATTTACAGTTTCCCTTCTAGAGTAATCATCACCTGCATCATTTTTACGTGTTGCTGTATCTTTATACCAATACATATCTGAACTTTCATTATAAATTGTAGATTTATAATCTTGACCTGTATACATTTGTTCATTCTTTTGTGGCTCTACCAAACATGTATAATCTCCATAAGTAAATCTAATTAAGTAATCTCCCGGAATATATCCAGTTAACGTATAACTTCCATCTGTGTTACTTCTTATCTGTAGTTTATTTAAAGAATTAACATCATCATTGTTTTGACATATAAGTTCTACATTCACTTTATTTACGTTATTTTCTCCACTTTGATATATTCCATCACCAATTCTTTCATTATTATCTAATTTAGGTTGAAGTGGTGTATCTTCGAATACAGTACCTTGTATTGTTCTTTCTGTATCATCTCTTATTAGTTTTACCCCTGGTGCTGAGTCTGCATCATCTTCAAATACAGCTTGACTTCTTTTAGTTTTTTCTGTTCCATCTAAGTTTTGATATGCATTTGTTTTAGATTGTGTAACAAAATCTTGTACTGCAGAAGATGTTGGATTCATATTATCTGGTGTTGAATCACAATCTATTAAACCTGCATTTTCTCCAGCATTTGCCATTACACGACCTTCGGTATCTCTTCTTTCATCTGTATAAGTGTTTCTATATCCTGCTATTTCTGCAAAATTTTCTTCTGTTGTCTGTCCATTTTCTAATAATTCTCTTAGTGTATCATTTGATACTTTATATTGCATAAATATCCATTTTTTATCAGTAATACCTTCATTTTCGAGACTTGTTGTATGAATTTTTTGATATGTCTTTCCACTTCCGCTTACACTTCCAGATGAATACCACGTTATAGCTTTTCCGTTTTCATCATAAGAATTTACTAATTGATATGAAGTATCTGCATAATCATTTAAATCTAATATATATCCTGTAATTTTTCCTACTGATTGATTTTTTATTTGTATTTTGTAAGTTACATATACTTGTAATTTATCTGAGTCTGAATCATATCTTTGATTTGCTTTGTACTCTAAGTCTGTCTTTCTTAATTTTCTTTCATAATCAGGTATATCTGTACCTCTTATATTAACTTCTAAGTCTGCGCCCTGATTATTATATTCATATGTATGGCTCTTTCCATTAATAGATACATCAACTTTTACTAAGTCCTTTCTTAGGTTCATATCAAATATATCTCTTTCTTTAATACCTAAGTTAATACTATCTAATTCCTCTGTTGTATTATTTTTTCCATAAGTTTTAATATTATTTGGACCGTCAGGACCTGTATATGCATATATATTAAATTCACTATTTGTAGTATCGTCCCATTTTGGTACTTCATGACTTGCATTTACCGGTGTAAATTTATTATTAAATGCACGTCTTTCATTTAAACCTTCTGTTGCATATGATCTTAATTTAACTGATGCTGATGTTTCATTATATGTTGTTGCCTCATATAATTGTCCATTATATTTAAATCTAATATAATAATTATATGCTTTAGTTCTATGATTAAATTCATATTCTCCATTTGAATCGGTATATGCTGTTTCAAGTTCTTGATTATTATCTGCTCTATATAATTTTACTTCTATTCCTGGTACAGGTTTATCTCCACTATCATAATAACCATTTGGCGGGTCATTTCCCTTACCAATTTTCTCATCTAAGAACACTTTTCCTTTTAAATCTATATAACTTTCGTTGTATACATACATACTAGTATCATCATCTAAATCTACGTTCATATTCGTAAGATCTGTAAATGTCTTTCCATTTATTGTTGCATAACCTGCAATTTCAAATCCATATGGTACATAAACTTCTTTAATTGTATAATCACCTATTAATACTTCATCTAATACTAATAGACCATTTTTATCTGTAGTTCCAGAATATTGTCTTTTTCCGCCACTCCATAATTCATATTTTGCTCCTGGAACACCAACTTTTGGTAAATATTTATCCCTTTTATATATTTTTAACTCTATAATTCCTAAAGCTCCTGGAAGCTTAACATAATCTTCTTCAGTGTCTGAATCTGTTTCACTTCCCCAGCACTCTAATATCTGGCATTGGCTTGGATCCGAACACCCACGTCCACCATGAGTACCGCCAGTTGCATAACAATGTAATTCATATCTATATTGTGATGTTACATTTAATGTTCCACTAACATATACTTTTACATTTTTAATCTCTTTTACCCCTGTTGATTTCTTTACATATATGTAAAAATTTTGCCCACTTCTTATATTGTCTACACTATAGTTTCCATTACTAGATGACGAATTATTCCTTAATGTTACTGTTCCTTTATCTGTACTAATAACAACTTTTGTTACACTTCCTGTGTAATTTACCCTATAAGCACCTATTTGGTAGGTAGTATCATTATATTTCTTCCAACTAACTTTTTTAGTGGGAGAAGAAATACTTGCTCCAGAACCTGTTCTACTTATTTCATATAACCATGTTCTAGAAACAACTTGATAGTAATGTGCACCTCCAGAATTAGAACCACACAATGGCTTTTCCCCTTGTTGTGTACAGTTATATGATTGTGATGAATCATATTGTATTAAATTATCATATATTATATTAAGCCCTGTTTGACCAACATAATAGGCATATGTTTTTCCAGAACCAAAGAATAAATAATAAGCTAACAATATGAGCAAACATATTAGTATTCTTTTTATTACTTTCATTTTCTCCCTCCCCTCTATTATCTATATTTCTTAATTATAAATAGTCCTATTCCAATTATTGCTAATAATGCGACCATTCCTAAGATATTTAATACTATTCTACCTGTACTTGTTCCTATAATTAATTGTGCATTTGATGTATTATTTTCCGTATTGCTTTCTTGTATATTATTACCATCTGTTGCATTAATTGTTGCAATATTATTAATTATTCCTAAATTATCATTTGTTAGCTTTATTGTTGCAATTAGTTTAATTTCTCTTGTTTGTCCTACTTCTACTTCACTTAAATTTGTATAACGAAGTTTTCCGCCTTCTTCATACCAACCACTATTTGATGATGCAGCAAAATCTAACTCTTCTGGTAATTCATCTATAATTTCTGATATATATGCTTTAGATTCGCCTAAGTTTGATATTTTAATTGTATATTCTATCATTACTTCAGTTCCAACTAAATTTTTAGCAGCAACTTCTAATTTTCCTATTCTTGTTCCTTTATCATAACTATAGTTTTGTTGTTTACCTTTTTGATTTACTGTTCTAATTCTACTAAGTGATTTTTCTATAGAAACATCAAAATTTCCTAATTTTATTAATCCCATATTTATAGAATTAATATTACTATTTGTTATTTCTATTACATCTGTCATACCAACATATTCTGAATTTTCTCCTATAATAGCTGTTCCAGCAATTGCTTTAGAACTTAATGTATCGCTTACGCCTTCTTGTCTATAGTTTGTTATTTTATATATATTTCTATCATATTCGAATATAACTATATATCTACCTGCTGGTAACCCATTTAATGTATAACCTGTAGAAGTTGAAGTTGCTTTTATATCTGCTCCTGTAGAATCTTTTACAACTTCTGATGTATCAGCATTTACAACCATTATTTCATTTCCATCTAACAATTGTTCTGCTGAATCCATCGCTCCATTCTCATTACTATCTAGCCATATTGATCCACTAATACTATATGTATTTGACGGGTCTTCTGGATTATTTGGATCATCTGGATCAGTTGTTCCACTTCCATCTCCTTTAGCATAATGTTTTACTTCATTTGATGTTGCTGATTTTACATATTCTCCATATACTCTTGAAACATTTGTTAATGTTGTATCTTGCTCTATATCTTGTACTGTTGCTGTAATTTTAATATTTATTACTCCACTTGGTGGTAGCATCGTAGGTATTGTTAATTCATTCTTTTCTTCATCATAATTTGGTCTTCCCTCTGCAGTATTTGTAGCAGAAGAATCTCCTTCTTGTGCTAATGTTTTTGATAAATCATAATTTTCATTAATCTCAGTAAAGTCAGTATTACTTCCAGTTCCATTTATATATCTGTTATATTCTAATGTATCTGCAATTACTTCTTTAGGAAATGTATCTACTATATAAATTTGTGAATAAATTTTATCACTCTTATTAGTTACCTTTATATTATATGTAATTTGATCTTCTGCTTTTACTTCTTGATTTTCTGTAGGAGAACTTTTTTCTATTGTTACCTCTGCAGTTTCTATTTCATTTTTTATAATATTTGATTTATATGTTTCATTATCTACAAAAGTATTTGCAAAGATATCAATAGAACTATCTATATTATCTAATGTTGTTACTTTTGCTAGAAATTCAAACTCGGCTTGTTGACCGCTTTTTAAAGTTTTCATATTAAATGTTAATAAATTATTATCATTAACTTCAATTGTTGTATTTGTTTCGTCATCTGTACCAAGTCCATTAGAAATTACTTTTGGTTCTGTTACTGATATTTCCTTAGGTATTTGTATTGTAGTTGTTAAATCATTTAAGTCTTCATCTATTATGTTATTTATTATAAAACTATATGTATATTCATTACGATTAACCATATATGTTCTCTTCATAAAAGATAATTCTGTTTTTATTTTAGCCTTTTTTATGATATTTGTTAATTTTTGTGTGCTTTGTTCTATTCCATTTATTTTTAGTATAAAGTTTGTTTCTACAGTTTTAGTTTCTTCATTATCAGCTAAATTTTTTACTCTCAATTCATATTCTATTGTTTGTGTTTCATTAACTTCTAATTTATTTATAACAAGTTGTACAGTCTTTTTATCTGGTTTTTCTGTATATACTCCAATATAATTTCCACCTGTACTATCTCCATCAGGCTCTGCATATGGACTTTCATTTTTTTCAAGATAAACCAAATTTTCATGTATAGGCATTTCTATTGAGATATTTTCTATACTACTTGAACTGTTATTTGTAACATCTACCTTAAAGTTAATAACTTCTTGTTCATGTATTTCCATATTTTCTTGTAATATAGTATCCCCTAATTTAGGTGTAATCTGCATATTTATAGAATTTTCAGCTTTAACATTGTTGTTATTAGTAATAATATTATTCGAAATATTAGGTGTTTCAAGTCCTAAGGTTTGTGTACTTTCTAATTCTTGACCATTAATACTATATTTAACAGTATAAGTAGCATAAGACTTTTGATTTGGTTGTAAATTACTTGGAATTCTTATGTTATACATAAAATCTAATTTAGCTCCTACAACAATATTACCGTCTAAAACAATTTTATATGATTTTATATTTTCAAAATTGCTTATATTTTCTTGCCAAGAAGAACTATCTTCTGCAGGTTCGCTTTCTTCTGAATAATAGATTTTTCCATTTATTCCGTTTGTTTTCAAAGCTTCGGTTAATGTTGTATTAAATGTGCTTCCTAAATCTTCTCCATTTATTTTTTTATTATTTTCAAAAGGTATTCTTCCTAAAATTCTTACATTGCTCATATCAGACTGATAATTATTAACTAATATAGTATTTATTTGAGCATTCTTTTCATTTGACTCAATTGGTAGTTGTCCTATAACTACATTTTCATCCATCGTTCGTTTTGTTTCATTTTCTGCATATCCACTTAGTTCACTTATTGTAATCAAACCTGATTTAGCAACTATATTAAATGGTACTTCCATACTATCTTTACCTTGTAAATTATATTCTGTAGCTTTAGCTAAATCATTAGAATAACTTAATTTTATACTACTAGTTTTAGTTGGTACTGTGTCCTTTAATCTTATTACTGCAGGAATTATTATTTTTGTTCCTTCTTGTATACCTAGTTTATAATTTGTTTCTTCTCCTGTTAGTTTTAATACTAATACTCTTCCATTTTCCTCTAAACGAGCATATTCAAATTTTAATTCTGTATTATATACTAAAGAAATTTCTCCAGCATTGATACTTTCTATTTCTTCAGGAATTGTAATTCTTATTTCTGGATTTTTAAATAAATCATATTGATTACTGTTTGTAACTAAATTTAAAGTTAAATTAACATTATTGTCTACGAAAGGCATTAATTCTGTATTATCCATTTGTAGGTCTATTTTTGTATATGTTTCATTTAAATTTAATAAGCCTGCATATTGTTTTGCTATACTAATCTTTTCATCTATTGCATAAAACTCTTTAGTTTGATTTATGTTATAATTTAATTTTGAATCTATTACTTTATAATTTCTTAATTCTAATATTCCTTCAACTTGAGGTTTACTAATTTCTATTCTTATATTACTTTGTTGAGTTGGATAAGTTAATTCTAACTCTCCATTAGCATTTTTTTGTGTATTTTTGTTTATAGTAGCCATTAAACTATTGTTACTATCATATATATTTATATATCCATCATCGCCAAGAACCTTATAGAATAAGTCTTCTTTTATAGCTATAGATCTAAAATATATTTGATTTGTTGCAAATTCATCTTTGTCTGTAACAAAAGAAGGTAATATAGAATTTACATTAATATTTTCTCCTGAGTCTTTATTGTTTATATGTAATTTATAATTTAAATTATATCCTGTTTCATTATAATTATCGTAAAGGAAACCTTTATTTATAGTGTCTGTAGTATATATTTCCGCAGATACATTATCCCCTAACTGCTCTGTGGATTCGTAATTATTTGTGCTCTCTTTTGAACTAACTTCTGCCTTTGAATATAATTTTATATCTGCCTTAACATATGTTGCTAATTGTAATTTATTATTTAATAATTCATTTATATTTTGATCATATATATATGTAACTATATATTCATCTGAAGCATCATAAAAAGCAATTTCTTCATTTTGATTAACTGTATTATTTACAGTAATTTCTATATTTCCGGAATTTTGATCATAATTATAATTATTGGTATTAAAATCTTTACCAAATTCATCTCCATTTGTTGCTTTAGTGCTATTTGCAAATACTCTAACCTCTGAAGGCAATATATTATTAATTTTTGGTGCTGTAACATTTAATTTAGATTGTTCTATTGGGCTTTTTCTTTCTAATTGTTTTAAATTTATTTGTTGTTGTACTAATGTTTTTTCTCCATAAGGTAAAATATTAGTAATATTTGATAACAATTCAAAATCTGTATTTAGATTCCATTTAAGTCTAATTTTAAGCTCTTTTTTTACTTCTATATTTTTTCCATTATCATTTACATATGTTGCTGTCATGATAATAGTTGTTTCTTTATCTAAATATTCTAATTTTAAATTATCGTTTTTTTGCATATTTAATGGTATTTCTAATATAGTATTGTTATTTACATCATTTAAATTTATAGAATTATTTTCCATAAGTTTAATCTTTTCATTTTCTATTTTTTGCATACCAAAATTAGGATCTTTAACATCTATTTGTATATTTGTTAAATATCCTGAATTTACGTTTAAATCGAACTTTAATTTAGCCATATTTTCGTCTGTTATTTCTGTATTATGTTTTCGTTCTTGATTTTCTTCAAAATAAGCATCAAAAGTTACATTTCTGTTATTGGTATTATTTCCTTGCTTTTCTAAGTCATCTGTAGCAGCATAAACATTAGTTGGTATTAGAATAATTTCACTTATTATAATAACCAATATTATTAAAGCTGCTATTAACTTGTTAGAACTGATATTATTGCCCTTCATGTTTCAGCCTCCTAATTTGCAAATATAGTTACTTATTTTCATATAAATCATACTATTTTATTATATAATTATAGTCACAACTTTTTTACAAGTAAATACGTGCAGTTGGCTGTATTGGATTGATAAGTTTTCTTTCTTTACGGCTCCTCATTTTAGGTTTTAATATTATTTTTTCTTTACATTTTATTTTTCTCATTATTTTTGCTTTGTAAAACTTATATCAAAAAAGAATTAACAACTACTTACAAAAATAGAGACCACAATTATGTAGTCTCTATTAAACTCTTTTTTTATTTATATTAGTAAATCTAAGGTAAATATTTTGCTGGATCAACTCTTTGTGAACCATTTACTCTAACTTCGAAATGTAAATGCGCTCCACCCTTAGGGTTGCTTGGTGTTGGTCTTGGGCTTACATTACCAGTATTTCCTACTGTCATTATTTGTTGTCCTTGTGATACTCTTTGTCCTTCTTTTACTAATCTACTTCCTGGTTTTCCATGTGCATATAATGTAATGTTACCATCATCATGTAGTATTGCTATGTATTCTCCATAACTTCTATATTTTCCTATTAAATTTCCATTTAAATCGTAGTTTGGAATAGTTCCTGTTAGTGTTTCTGATATAACAACTGTTCCGCTTTTAGCTGCTACTACTGGTTTTCCATAATTACCTCCGAAGTCTGCTCCACCATGGCCAGAATATCCGTAAAAACCACATGTTATATTAGATTTACTTAATCCTGGAATTGGGCATATGTAACCTTTTGAGCTAGTACCTGAATTATTATTGCCATTATTTCCTGAGCCACTTCCACTATTCCCATTATTTTTATTGTTGTTATTGTTATTTTTATTAGCATTTTCTTTTGCTATTTCTTCAAGTCTCTTATCTATTGCTGCTTTATCTTTTTCAAATTGCGCTAAATCTGCTTGCAAGTCTTTTGCTTCACTATCTAATTGATCTATATATTTTTCTTTTTCTTGCTTTGTTGCATTTAGTTCTTTTGTCTTTACTTCTTTTTCACTTTTTAATGTTTCTACCTCAGCTTTATCATTCTCTAAAGCTTTCTTGGTCTCCTCTATTTGCTTTTGCTCAGTTTGAATTTGTTCTAATAAATCTAAATCATATGAAGCTAATTCTGAAATTAAATAATAATTAGAAATAAATTCAGTTAAATTACTAGATGAAAGTAATAAATCTAGGTATGATACACTACCATTTTCATAAATTGTTACTAGCCTTTCATCTAATAATTTTGAATTATCTTCATATTTTATTTGTTGTTCTTCTAATTTTTTCTCATTCTCACTTATATTTGTATTTAATGTATCTAATTTGTCATTTAATGAGTCAATATCACCTTGGTAATCATCTATTTTGGTTTGAATATCATCCACTTGTTTTTCCGTATCTGTCTTAGTTGTATTTACATCATTTAATTGTTCTTTTGTTTTATTTATTTTTTCTTGTAAATCTTGTGAATCCTGTGCTGAGGCTCCTAAAGAAGTATTAGTCATAAATATTACTAATACTGTTATAATAACTAATATCCCTTTTAGCTTTTGTTTCATCATATAAATTTTCCCCTTTACAAGTATTATATTGCTTTATTGCGCCTCTTCTTTTAATATTGCAACTAATAACTCATTTTCTTGTATTTTAAAATTTTTACCTTTGTATGTGTATTCTTCACCTGTTTTATATACTAAATAACCCGTATTCATCAATTTTTGTGATATTAAGCTTAAAAAGGTTATCGAATCTTCTTCTGATAAATTTAATTTCATTCTAACTTCATAAAAAGAGAATTTTACAATTTCTCTATTTTGTGCTAGTTTTGCATTTAAGTAATTATCTACAAACTCTAACGTCATACAAATCCTCCTTTTATTTTTTTGTATAATATCACATTTTATAGAAAAAAACAACACTTCTTAACAAAGTGCAGTAAAAAAGAGTAAATCTTGATAAAATCAATTTATTCTTTGCTACTGGTAATA
>CAMMLJ010000022.1 GCA_946497695.1 uncultured Clostridium sp.
ATATTTCTATGTGTTTTTTTCTCTTGTTACTCGGTCTTTAATTATATTACCATAACACCTTTTTATTGTCAACATATTTTTTCATTTTTTTAATATTTTTATTGTTTATTTATTATGTTTAATTTTAAAAAAATATAAAAGGTTATTAGCCTTTTATATTTCTACTAATATGATATCCTCACCAATGCATTTTACTTTTTCCCATGGAATTACAATCTCATTTCCTGAAGAAAACAAATTAATAATTTTATTATTTCCAGGTACAATAATTGAAGTAATATTTCCAGTTTCTAATTCTGCACATACATCTTGTACAAATCCTAATCTTTTTCCATCATTTATATTTATTACTTCTTTATGTTTAAAATCCAAACCTTTTTTCTTCACCTTATCACCTCTTATTATAATATATGAGATGATATAATATATAATACTCTAATTATATAATCTTTTTATATGACTTATTGCACTTTTTTCCAACCTTGAAACCTGGGCTTGTGATATTCCTATTTCTTCTGCCACTTCCATTTGAGTTCTTCCATCAAAAAATCTTTTCATAATTATCATTTTTTCTTTCTCATTTAATTTCTTCATTAATTCCGATATAGTTATACTTTCAGTCCATTTTTCATCTGTATTTTTACTATCACTTACTTGATCTATTATAAAAATATTTTCTGTTCCATCATTAAATACTGGTTCTTGTAAAGAAACTGGATCCTGTATTGCACTTAGACTTAATGATATTTCTTCTGGTTCAACTTCTAGTTCTTTTGAAATTTCCTCTATTGTAGGCTCTCTGTCATTTTCCTTTAAAAATTTATTCTTGAATGCAATGCTTTTATATGCTAAATCTTTAATAGATCTACTCACTCTAATAGAATTATTATCCCTTAAATATCTTCTAATTTCTCCTATTATCATAGGTACAGCATATGTGCTAAATTGAACATTTAAACTAATATCAAAATTGTCAATTGCTTTTATCAACCCGATACAGCCAATTTGAAACAAATCGTCTGCACTTTCTGTCCTTCCCGAAAATCTTTGAACTACACTTAAAACTAATCTCAAATTACCATTAATAAATTTTTCGCGTGCATCTTTATCTCCATTTTTTATCTTTGTTAATAGCTCTTTTTTTTCTTCATTTGATAATATAGGTAATTTTGTAGTATTTACTCCGCAAATTTCAACCTTATTAATCAAACAAAAACCTCCTTTAGAAATACTTAAAATAAGTATTTCCAAATTTGGTTTTTTTATGCGTTATTAAACTATCCTATCTTACTAGAAATTTCTTTTTTCATTTTTCCTATAATTTTTTTCTCCAATCTAGATATATAACTTTGTGAAATTCCAAGCATATCAGCAACTTCTTTTTGAGTCTTTTCATCTCCCGTTGTAAATCCAAATCTAAGTTTCATAATACACTTTTCTCTTTTATTTAATTTTTCTATAGATTCTCTTAAAAGTTTTCTATCAATTTCTTCCTCTATTCTTCTTGACGTAACATCACTATCTGTTCCTAAGACATCTGAAAGTAATAATTCATTTCCATCACAATCCTGATTTAACGGTTCGTCAATTGATATTTCACTTTTTATTTTATTACTTCTTCTAAGATGCATTAAAATTTCATTTTCTATACATCTTGATGCATATGTTGCAAGTTTTATTTTTTTATCTATTTTAAATGTATTTACTCCTTTCATTAGTCCAATTGTTCCTATTGAAATCAGATCTTCTAGCCCAACTCCAGTATTTTCAAACTTTTTTGCAATATATACAACTAATCTTAAATTTCTTTCCACTAATATCTTTCTGGCCTCTTTGTCCCCTTTTTCTATTCTTTCTAATACTTCTTTTTCCTCTTCTGGAGTCAATGGTGGTGGTAATGTTTGACTTCCTCCTATATAAAATATTGGTAAATTCTCAATATCTTCATTTTGATTTATGTATTTTGCATAGATTGTACTTATACTATTTTTTAATTTTTCTATCCAATTCATAATTGCACTCCTCCTCATACAGTAGATCTATTCCGATTAGTGCATCATATCTTTTTGTTCTTGAAAATTCCTTTTCATATATTCCTATAATTACATCTTTAATTACCATATCATCTACAATTATTTTATCTGACTTTATTCCTATCAAAATTCCGTGTTCATTTCCCAATGAATTAAATGGAATTAATTTTATTCTACTTGCTAATTCTTGATTTAATAGATTTCCAAGTTTATCACCTCCTAATACAAGAGTAATATCATTTAATATTTCTCTTGATAATATGCTTTGTAAACTTCTTTTTGTAACAACTATTACAGATCTATTGGTTATAGGATCTTTTAACATATTGCCTGTATCTAATAAAGCTTTTATTTTTGTTTTTTTGCTTCCAATAAATATTTCTACATTATAAATAATATTATTTTTAGAGATTTTAGATTTTACATTATTTATTGTAATCAAAATTAAAAAAACTCCAATAGTTACACCGATTGCTGAAATTAAAATTGGAAAATTCACAATAGGTATTCCATTTAATGAACTTATATCAGATTTATTAAATAAATATGATATTGCAATTGATGCTCCACCAGCAGTAACAGATATCAAATAAAAAACAGTTAATACCTCTAAAATTTTCCTCATATTTTTGGTCGGACAAATGATTATAATCATCAATATTGACAATATTAATTTGAAAAATACATTATTAATTCTAATCGCCAAAACAGCATATATACTTCCACACGCACTTGAAAGTATAATTCTAAAATACGATATTTTTATTTTTTTTAATAAAGCTGTTACATATAATATAATAAAATTTATTATTAAGTTTTCTACAAATATAACATCTGCATATACAATCAATATGTCCACCTCTGGAAAATATTCTAATACTTTTTCTATTAAAAGTATGTCATTTCTTAGGGGCGAAAAAAAGAAATAATCTACTACTTTCGATTATTTCTTTTTATAAATTATTTTTTATATTTAGTTTTTGACATAAATCAGTTTATTTTTGTTTCTTTCTTAAGAAAGATGGTATATCTAAATCATTTGAATTTGAATTACTATCAGAACTTGTTGGAATTGAACTTACCTTCTTGTCCCAAGCTTTAGAAACTAGGCTATCTACATTCATATTAGGCATATTTTTTTCTTTTTCAAATTCTGTAGCTATTACTGTAATTACAATTTCATCTTTCATATCAGGATCTATAACTGCACCAAAAATAATATTAGCTTCTGGGTCAACACTTCTTTGTACTAATTCAGCAGCTGTGTTAACTTCATGTAATCCTAAATCTGGTCCACCTGTAATATTTATAATAACACCTCTTGCACCTTCTATTGATGTTTCTAATAATGGACTTTCTGTTGCTTGTTTTGCTGCATCTTCTGCTCTATTTTCTCCTGATGCTCTACCAATACCCATATGTGCCATACCTGTATTTAACATTATTGTTTTTACGTCAGCAAAATCTAAGTTTACAAGACCTGGAACAGCAATTAAATCTGAAATACCTTGAACACCTTGTCTTAATATTTCATCAGCCATTCTGAATGCTTCAACAATAGATGTCTTTCTATCTATTATTTGTAATAATTTATCATTTGGTATAACTACTAATGTATCTACTTTTGATTTTAAACTTTCTATACCTCTATCAGCTTGAGATAATCTTTTTTTACCTTCGAATGTGAATGGTTTTGTAACAACACCGATTGTTAATATTCCCATCTCTTTTGCTATTCCTGCAACTATAGGTGCTGCTCCTGTTCCAGTTCCACCACCCATTCCAGCAGTAACAAATACCATATCTGCTCCTCTTAAAGCTTCTGATATCTCTGATTTACTTTCCTCTGCAGATTGAGCACCAATATCAGGATTAGCTCCTGCACCTAGTCCTCTTGTTATTTTTTCTCCTATTTGAATTTTAGTTCCTGCTTTAGACATTTGAAGAGCTTGTCTATCTGTGTTAACTGCTATAAATTCAACTCCTCTTATTCCACAATCTACCATTCTATTTACTGCATTATTTCCAGCTCCACCTACACCTATTACTTTAATAGTAGCTGTTCCATCTAACATTTTTTCATTTTCGTCAAAGTCCATCATACAGTTCTTTCCTCCCAATCTATTTTATTTTTTATTTATTAACAATTTTTAAGAATAAAAAAATTCTTTTATTCTCTCTAATAATGTTTTAAAAAATCCTTCTTCTGATTTTGTATCTATACTACTTGATACAGTTTTAGTAAATGGCCTTGATGCTATATATCTAACCAAAGCATATGCAACTCTAAATGTTGGCTTTACTGTACCTATTAATCTTCCTGAAGCTATTTTTACTGGTATGTTTAAATTGATTTTTCCTGCCACATCACATTTATTTATATTAGTAATTCCTTGACCTGTTAAAATCACATTATTTATTCTTGATTTTATTCCTTGGTTAGTTATATCCTTATTTACTAAAGAAAAGATTTCTTCAATTCTTGCTTCTATTATTTCTATAAGTTCAGAGCTTTTTATAGTCTTGTTTCTATTTTCTCCTTTAAAAGTATTTAATAATATATCATTATCATTATCTATAAAAGATTTTAATGCTAACCCATATTGTTTCTTTAATTTATCTGCCTCTTCTTCTGAAATATTTAATACTAATGATATATCATTTGTAATACTATTACCTCCAAGTGGAATTGTGTTAGTATAAACATACGAAGAAGCTTCAAATACACCTATATCTGTATTTCCTGCTCCCATATCTAAAATCATTACATTATCATGTAATTCATTATTATCCAAAATCAAATTTCTTTGGGCCAATGTCGTTGGTACTAAACCATCTACATCTATTCCTGCTTTTTTAAATATAGATGATATTTGTCTTACATATTCTTTATCTGCTAATATAATTTGGGCTTTTAATGTAAAACTTGAACTTAAGCTTCCCACTGGATCTTCTGTAACTTTTCCAGTATCTAAAATAAATTTGTCTGGAACTATATCTATTGAGACTTTTCCTTCTGGAATATCTATATCTTTAACTTGCATAATTGCTGTTTGCACATCTCTTAATGATATTCCTGAATATTTATCTCTTGCTTCTTTTGTAATACTATTTTGTACTATTGTTGTATATTTACCAGGAATAGTAACATATGCAGAGTTTACTTTTAATCCTGATTCATCTTCTATTTTGTCCAATACCTTTATTAAACTATTTGAAACTTCCTCTTCGTTTATAATCTTTGTTTTCTTTATTCCTGAACACTTATAGGAACTGCTACAAATAATTTCTATTTGATTGAAATTATTTACCTCTCCCACAACTGCTGCAATTTTAGAAGTTCCAATGTCTATTCCAACGATTATATCTCCTATTGCCAAGTTAGGTCTCCTCCAATTTACTTATCTCTTAACTAGTGATAGAATATTATATTTTAAATAAAATGTCAATAGTTGTTGTTATATTTTTGTAACCTTTTTGTAATAATGGTGTAACAAAAAAATATTATATATTTTGACATTTTTCGCTATAAAACGATAATTATAAAAAGGACTAATGTCCTTTTATTAATATTCTATTTATTTTTAAGTTATCCTTCTATAATTTGGTGTTTTTTCACAAATTATACTTTTTTAATTTGTTTTTCTTTTTGTCTTTTTTCCATCCAATTAGTCCATTTTTCAATATAATATCTACGTATTATTGCTAAATCAATAAAGATTCTACCAACAAAAACAATAATAGCTGCTAACGAGATATCTACATTTAATTTATTTCCTAAATATGTTAATAAAACTGCAGTGATACTATTTATAAAAAATCCTGAAACAAAAACTTTCATATCAAAATTCTTCTGAACTACAGATTTTATTCCTCCAAATACAGAGTCTAATGCTGCCATTATTCCTATTGCCAAATAACCAGAAACTGAATATGGAATTAATGGTGAATTAAACCCTAAAATTGCACCAATTATACAACCAATCAATATTGCTATTAAAACCAATTTAATTCCTCCTCTTTTAATCTATAGTAATTCCATCATCTATCTCGAAATCACCATCATATTTTAAAATTTTAATATCATTATCTTCTGTAATTGATATATTTTTTCCGTTTGATGTCATATCATCAGAAAAACCGCCTTTAGCAGTAATACCACTTTCTAGATATTTTTGATTTCCAATTACTTGTATAGTATAAGGTGAAGATAACCTTGTACCATTAACTACTATGTAAGAATCCACATCAGCAAATTCTGTTAAATTTGTTACTCTTTGACCATTAACAGATATTGCTTCTGCCTCTGCTGTTTTTAATTCATTCATTAAACTTATTAAATCTTCAGCAATAATACTAGATGAACCATCTGACAAATTAATTATAATACCGGCACCTTCTACATCCGTTTTTCCTAGATATAATTCTGCTTGTTGTAATTCTTTGTCTAACAATTCAGAAGAAGCCTGAGTATCATCTATTTTGTTTTTATATTCCTCTAAATTAGTTCTAGCTTGTTCTAGTTGATTAGCAGTATCTTCATATCTACTTTGCCAAGTAGATAATTCTTCTCTTAATTCACTTTCTCTTTTTGTTGTTAAAGAAGTAATATCAGTTTCACTAACAACTTTAAATTGCATAAACATTACATATACTAGAATAAAGCACATTATTCCAATTATTACTGTCATTGTGATTTTTCCTTTTTTAATTTCTTTCAAGATTATTTTCACCTCCTATTTTGCTTCTTGTGCATATTTGAAATTTATAACCCCATTATATTTTTCTACTGTAACATTGCTTTGTGGTTTTACTGTGATATCTATTCCATAATCTTCTCTTAACCAATCTATGTATCCACCAGGTCTCTCTAATGTATCAAAACTACCACCAACTGCTTTTATAACAAAAGGTGTGCCAACAATTTCTCCATTTACTCTTGTAATATTTCCAGCACAATTTATTGAGGTAGTTGGTATTATCCTTTGGTCATTAATTGATATTGCTATTGCACCTGCATTTTTTAATTCATTTACAATTTTTAATAAATCAATTTCATGCACTAAATAATTACTTATATCATCTCCAGAAGTTATAGAAGAGACACTTGCATTTTTATTGTCATCTAAAGTTACTATAACACCTTCACCAGTAACATCGTTTAAGCCCAATATTGCATTATCTTTATTTAATTTCTCCTGTTTTTCTGCAGCACTACTATCGTTTTCTGTAACCTTAGTTCTATATTTTTCTAGTTCCTTATTTACTTTTTCTAGTTCAGCAAATGCGTTGTCATATCTCTCTTTGCTTTTTAAAACTTCATCTCTTAAATCGTTATTTGCATAGTCTGGATTTGATATACTAATATTGTTTTGCACAGTTCTAATTTGAACTACTATTCCAGATGTTAATAATATACATAATATGCCTATTACTATACTAATACTTAAATTCTTTTTGTTATATTTGATTTTCAAAATAACCCTCCTTTATACATTTTCTCTAAAGTATGGCATCTTATTTGAATCATTAATAAATATTTGTCCATTTTTGCCTTCTTCTCTAGTTAAGATTTCTTTTAATGTTAGAATTTTATCATTTATATTTGTATCATCGCCTAAATAGGCTACTTTACCTTTTGAAGGTAATTCAAATTTATAATCTTTAGCATTTGAAATATCTATGTATGTCATTATATCATAAATTTCATTAGTTTTTGCTGCCCTTAAAAATTTTTCTATAGTTAATAATTTATTACAATCTTCATCTACTAATTTATTTCCTACTTGTATATTCTCTTGTGCTGTTGAATATCCTCTAATTATAGGCAGATTTGCATTTTCGTTGGATATTTCTAATATATTTCCGTTTCCGTCTATGTAAACAAAAGCATTTCCATATTCTAATTGATATTTTGCTTCTCTTTCTATTACAATAATTTCTACAGTATTAGGAATTTTTCTTTTCACTTCTACTGTATCAATGTACGCATTTTCTTTCACATTTTCTTCGATTTGTCTAGAAGAAAATCTAAAGATATTTTCATTCATATTTATTTTTGATAAACTTTCTATTTCTTCTGTATTAATTTTATTGTTTCCTTGTACATTTATATTTTTAATATTAAATACTGGCGAAATAAATAAAAATAATAATATTCCTACAATTATTGCAAAAAGAAGTAATATTTTCAAGATACTTTTTAATATTCTAAATCTTTTTTCTCTTTTTTGTCTTCTTTTTCTTTCTTCTTCATATGGAATTCGTTTTACATTTCTATTTCTTTGAGCTTGTCCTTTTTGTACTGTATGAACTTTGCTAGGCTCTCTATCGGTCACATCAAATTTGTTTTTTGGTCTAGCATCTTGTTTATTATTTTTTTGTTTATTCATTTTCTTTTTGGACTGATTTTTTTTACTAGATTTGCCATTTTTAGGTGGTAATACAGTAACTCCTATAACTATTTCATTGTCTATATTAAACATATCATCATTCATAGGTTCCGGATTTACTTTTTTTGGTTTCTTTTTAGGGTGCTTCTTTTTATTCTGCACCCTTTTATTTTTATTGTCTTTACTTAAATAATAGAAATCTAATTCATTATTTTTTTTCTTTTTCAATTATTTCACCTTCTCCTACGTATATATTTGCACCTAATCTTCGTAACTTTTCATCTATTTGTTCATATCCACGTAAAATATATCCTATATTAGATATAACAGTTTTCCCTTTAGCATTTAATGCTGCTAATACTAATGCTGCTCCTCCTCTTAAATCTGTTGCTTCTACTTTTGCAGCATTATACCTTTTTATTCCTTTTATTATAGCTGTTCTTCCTTCTATTGTTACTCTAGTTCCCATTCTTTTTAACTCAGATAAATACTTATATCTGTTTTCGAATATATTTTCTACTATAATGGATGTTCCTTTAGCTACTCCTAAACAACTTGCTATTATCGGCTGCATATCTGTTGGGAACCCAGGATATGGCATTGTTTTCAAACTACATGATTTTAATCTATTTTTGGCTGTTAAATTAATTTCTTTTTCTTTAAGTTTAATTTCACATCCCATTTCCTCTAATTTATATACAATTGGAATAATATGTTCTATTCTAACGTTTTTAATAGTTATATTTCCATTTGTAATGGCTGCTGCACATAACAAAGTACCTATTTCTATTCTATCTGGCATTATTTCATACTCTATATTTGCTTCTAACTTTTCTACTCCAACAATTTTTATATCTTTCGTTCCCGCACCAGAAACACATCCCCCAAGTTTATTTATATAATTTTGCAAATCAACTATCTCTGGTTCCATTGCTGCATTTTTTATATATATTACTTTATTCGAAAGTGTTGCTGCCAATATTATATTTTCTGTTGCTCCTACACTTGGAAAATCGAGTGTAATTGTGCCAGCTATCATATTGCTAGAATCACAAAATATTTTCCCATTTTCTTCTTTTATAGTTATTCCTAAATCTTTAAATGCTTTTAGATGTAAATCAATTGGTCTAGCACCTATATCACATCCACCAGGATATGAAAATGTTGCTTTTTTTACTCTACTTAATATTGCTCCTGCTAAAATTACAGATGATCTCATTTGCCTCATTAATTCATCAGGAATTTCATAATTATCTATATTACTAGAATCTATTATAATTTTATTTTTTTCTTGATTTATTTTACATCCTAATAATCTCATAATATCAAACATAATCTTTGTATCATGAATATCTGGTACATTTTTTAAGACTGTCGTGCCCTTGTTTAAAATAGTTGCAGCTAATATCGGTAGTGAAGAATTTTTAGATCCTGAAGATTTTATTTCTCCCTCTATTTTTTCCCCACCATTTACTATGTAACTTTGCATAATCATATACCACCTTTCATAACGCTTTTGCTATATATTATGTTTTCTAGTTACAAAAGGTGTATATTGTAGCTTTTTCTTGTAATATATCAAAAAATAATTTATTCGCAAGCTTTAGCTATTTCTTTACCAAAATCTATGCATTCTTTAATATTTTCTTCTGTTGGTGTCCACATACATCTTAATCCATCATTTATAAGTGTAAAGCCAGCTTTTTTTAATTCTTCATTTAACAATTTTACTGCTTCGCCACTCCAACCATAACTTCCAAATGCTGTAGCTTTTTTTGTTTTTAATTTTAATCCTTTAATCATTTCTAATATTCCAGCTATTGAATATAAATATCCATTGTTTACAGTTGGTGAACCAACAACTATTTCTTTAGATTTAAATACTTCTGCTACAATTTCAGTTTTATCTGATTTTGCAGTATTTATTACTTTTACTTCAACATCTTTGTTTTCTTCCTTTATTCCTTTTGCAATTGCTTCTGCCATTTTTCTAGTATCATTCCACATAGTATCATATAATATTGTAATTTGATTTTCTGAATAATTATCTGCCCATTTATAATATCTATCTATTATATCTGTTGGTTTTTCTCTCCAAATAAGTCCATGACTTGGGCATATCATATTAATTGGTATATTCATTTTTAAAATTTCATTTATTTTATTTTTTACCATCATACTAAATGGTGCAACAATATTTGCATAATATTTTATTGCTTCATTATATAAAACACATGGATTTATTTCATCTGCATACAAGTATTCTGATGCAATATGTTGTCCGAAAGCATCATTGCTAAATAATATATTTTCTTGATCCATATAAGTAAACATTGTATCTGGCCAATGAAGCATTGGTGCTTCAATAAATGTTAATGTATGTTTTCCTATATTTAATGTATCTCCTGTTTTTACTGTTACAAAATTCCAATCTTCATGGTATTGTCCTTTTATTGACTTAACACCATTTGCTGTGCAATAAATTGGTGTATTTGGTATTTCTTTCATAAGTTTTGGTAAACTTCCACTATGATCTACTTCTCCATGATTTGCAATTATATAATCTATTTTATTTAAATCAATTTCTTTTTTTAAATTTTCTACAAATTCTTCGTCAAAAGGCTTCCACGCTGTATCTATTAAAACTACTTTTTCGTCTTCGATTAAATAACTATTATATGATGAACCATTTATTGTGTTATACTCATCCCCATGAAATTTTTTAAGTTCCCAGTCTGTTTTTCCTACCCATTTAACATATTCATTAATTACTTTTGACATATTAATCCTCCTTATATAGCATTTTTTTAATATTATCTATTTCCTTTTTCGCTTGTAAATATCCGTATTTATAACATTTATTAGATTGTTTAAAATCAAATGGATTAACATCTTGTGTATCTATTTCTATAACGTAATCTGCTTTCTTTACAATCTCTCCTTCAATCTTTGAAAACATTATATCTATTGATTTATTTAATGTTGATCTTAACCCAACTGTTCTTGATGTTTTATTTAGTTTAAATTTTACAGCAATAACCTTGTCTGCCCCTATTTTTTTAACTTCCTCAACTGGTATATTGTCAAGTATTCCTCCATCTACAAATTTATGTTTATTATAGATGCATGGTGCAAAAACAGCTGGATATGATGAACTTGCTCTTACTGCTACAGATATATCTGCTTTATTTAAATATTTATCATTAAGTTTTTCCATATTAGTGAAAATATATTTTTCTGAATCTCTTAAATCTACTGCTGGTATTACAATTGGAATTTTTAAATCTTGTAATTTTTTTATTTTTTTATATTTACCTGCCTCTTCTATTGCAAATGCAATACTTTCTCCAGAATATAAACCTCCTGCTTGTATACTTAATAATTTCTTTCCTCTTGGATCTGTATACATTGCGCTGTTTTTAAATATCAATTTTGAAAAATAATTGAATAACTTAAGCATTTCTTTTGGCGTATATTCCATTGCATAAAGAGCAGCTACAATACTTCCGATACTTGTACCTCCTATAATATCTGCATGTATATTTTCTTCTTGCAATGCTTGCATTACACCTATATGAGCAGCACCTTTTATACCTCCACCTGAAAGAGCTAAACCTAGTTTCATTAAACCACCACCATTTATATTTTGGAATTTACAAAATTATTTCCAATTTTCTTCATATCTAAAATACTTTGTTTAGTTTGATTTTCTTTAAAATCAAATCTATCAATTATTTTATTAAAATAATCTTTTTCTTTTAATATTTCAAAACTTTTTTTATATTGTAAATCATAGATAAACGCAATCATTTTTACTAACTTATCTAATTGTGTGTTTTCAGTTATTTTTGAAGTATCAATAGTATGATGATTACAAAATTCTGTTAGCATTTTCTTATTTATTATCGCTGTTTCTACTTGTTTAGTTTCGTTTTTCCAATATGTTGTTGCTGCTAATCTTAAAATATCTATTTTGTCTGCATCTCTTAGAATTTTACAATATAATATTTTTTCTTCAGTTAAATTATCTTCTATCTTATTTTTGTTATGATTTCTAATTGCTGCATATATTATATCATCATATTTATTTGCTTGTATAAACTTTCTTATAAAATTATTTTCTTTTAAGATTTCTACACCTCTATTTGCATGGTCATATGTTTCAAAATTAACAAATGTAGTTTCCTTTTTTACATCTTTATATTCTTCAAATCTTGCAATATCATGTAAAAGAGCAATAAGTTTTGCAAGTTTTATTTCTTCTTCATTTAAGTTTAGGCTTGTTGCTATTATTTCACTTAAATTCATTACATTTATTGTATGAATATATTTGCGTTCTATATTTGCATTTTCTTTATCAAATAAATTTCTATATCTAATTAATTCATCTTTCGCATTATCGATATTTATCATTTTGTTCTTCCTTTACATTTTTATAACTAATTTATCAAATTTAGATTTTATATATTTTTCTAATTTCATTGTAAATTCTTCAGAATTAATTTCTTTTTTTGCCACCATGTCTAATCCTTTTTCCCAACTTGCTGTTAATTTTGGATTTAACATATCTGGCATAGAATAATTTACAATGTCATAAATAGCTTCGCCTTTATTTGTAGGTGTTATTATTTGTGTTTTTGAGTTTATCGCAATATATTTTATCTTTTCTAATTTCTTTATAATTTCTGCTCTGGTTGCACTTGTCCCTATTCCTGCACCTTTTATTTGTTCTCTTAATTCTTCATTTTCAATTAACTTGCCTGCATTTTCCATAGCAAGTATAATTGATCCAGAATTGTATCTTGAAGGTGGTGAGGTTTCTGCATCTTTTGTCTCGAAGTTTTGAACATTTATATTTGCATTTTTCTTTAAGGTTGTTAATATTGATATATCAGTATCTTCTGAATTTTTTGATTTAGTTGGTTTTAATATTTCTAGATACCCTTCTTTTGTACAAACTTTACCATTTGCGAAAAAAGATTCCTTATCTATATCAATAGTAACTGAAACTTTACTATATTCTGCAGCCGGATAAAATATTGCTAAAAATCTTTTTACAATTAATTCATAAATATCTTTTTGCAATTTTGGCAATTTATCATAATTTTCATATCCTTGTCCTGTAGGGATTATAGCATAATGGTCTGTTATTTTACTATCATTTACATACTTTGTTTTTATTAAATTTGTAGAATACTTTTCATCAATCATCTTTTTTAAATAACCTTGAATTTCTTCATTTTTAAAACCTTTAGTAATTCCATTTAAGTTTTTTGTGATTTCTTTTGCTACAGCAGTTGAAAGAACTCTCGCATCTGTTCTTGGATATGTTACTAATTTATTTTCGTATAGATTTTGTATAATCTCTAGTGTTTCGTCAGGCTTTATTTTGAATCTTTTTGTACACTCATTTTGAATTTCTGCTAAATTAAATAATAATGGTGGATTCTCTTTTTGTTTACTTTTCTTAACTTCTTTTACAAGTGTCGCTTTATCTTTTAATGATAAAATAAAAGCTTTTGCATCATCTAATTTTTCGAATCCATTATCATTATATAGTTTATTAGAATTATATAATTTTGAATCTTCTGTTACTTTCCATTCTGCTTCAAAATTAGATTTTTCATCCCCAAATTTTCCTATTATTTTATAATATTTAGTTTTAACAAAATTTCGTATTTCTCTTTCCCTTGAAACTACCATTCCAAGTACACATGTCATAACTCTTCCTACTGAAATAGATGCTTTATCTTCATTTATTTCTTTTGCTAATTTTCTACCATAAATGATTGAAAGTAATCTTGAGAAGTTGATTCCTATTAAATAATCTTCTTTTGCTCTTAAATATGCTGCATCTGATAAACTATCATATTCTGACAAGTCTTTTGCATTTTTTATTCCTTTTATTACTTCTTCCTCTGTTTGTGAATCTATCCAAACTCTTTTTTTAGTTTTTCCCTCTGGATGTATCATCTGATCTACTAAACGATATATGTATTCCCCTTCACGCCCAGAGTCGGTGCTTACATATATAGTTTTAACATCTTCTCTATTTAATAATTCTTTTATTATATTAAATTGCTTTTGTACATTTGGAATAACTTCATATTTCCATTCCTTTGGTATAAATGGTAGTGTATCTAATCTCCAGAATTTTAGTTTTTCATCATATTTTTCTGGATAACTCATTGTTACTAAATGTCCTACACACCATGTTACTATCCATTCATCACTTTCTAAGTATCCATCTTTTCTTGTAGTATTTATTTTTAACGCTTTTGCCATTTGCATAGCTACAGATGGCTTTTCTGTTATTAGTATATTTTTATCCATTGTACTCTCCTTACTGCTGTTTAATTATATAGTATTTGGTAGTAAATTACAATGTCTAAAATGTGATTTATTAGTACTGTTTTTATTATAAGAAGAAAAAAAGCAAGGGCGCTTTACATCAGCGCCCTTTACTCACACATTGTAGCCAAAATCCCCGTCTTTATCAATTACAATCTGATAAAGACCGTCTACCCCGTCAATTACTCTTTCTACGTTTATTGGCATTTCTATAATTTGCCTATCTAATAAAACTTTTTCGAAAAAGAAATCTCCGGGTTGCATCTTCTTTCCTGTAAGGGCAAGAAATACTCCTTTTTCTAAATGAAGTTCTGCTTTAATACCAGCAGATTCACGGAGTTTCTTTTTAACATTAACCCTTTCTAGGTTTACTCCGACTTTTGAAGGTAATTGTGCCTCTTCAATTAAAATATCATAAGTACCTTCTTTTCCAAATATTTTGGCACTCATGCTAAAAAATTTTATGTCTTCGCTGCTCATCTCCTGTAGGTAGTTATTCAAGCCTTGCTTATCTAGCTGGATATGCCGCAAAGACATTTCGGGTTTGGAAAATTTTCCTTCTGGTTCCAATTCATCTTTGTAGAAAACTTTGTTATCTTTTACTACAATTTCCCTCATTTCTGTACTGTCCTCCCTATAAACTGTTTTGCATAGCTATCTATCATTATACTAGTTTTACATAATTTATTCAACTCCTATTGGCTTATATTCTTAGATTTTTTCTATTTTCTTAGAAAAAAACTTGACTTTTTAGGGCTCTTGTATTAAAATTATTATGCTAATTTTATGAATTAGCTTTAAATTAGTCAATAAGTAATAATTATATAAGCCTCTCCCCGGTAGTTTATATATTTAAAGCTTATTATATAAATTAAAAATTTGAATGGAGGGTAATTTTACCATGAATAATACTACATATAGTGTAAAAGGAAATGAAATCGAAAGTAAATGGTATATTTTAGATGCAGCAAATAAACCAGTTGGTAGAGTTGCAACAGAGGCTGCAAGATTATTAAGAGGAAAACACAAACCAACTTATACACCAAACTTAGATGTTGGTGATCACGTAATTATAATAAACTGTTCAGAAGCAACATTTACAGGGAAAAAATTAGATCAAAAATTCTATAGACGTCATTCTGGATATCCAGGAGGATTAAAAGAAACTTCAGCAAGAGTTATGATGGCAGAAAAACCAGAAAGAGCAATGATGATTGCTGTTAAAGGAATGCTTCCACACAATTCTTTAGGAAGAAAAATGTTAAAGAAATTAAGAGTATATGCTGGTAGCGAACATGAAAACATGGCTCAAAAACCAGAAATATGGAATTTCTAATATAGAATTATAGGGTATATCCCTTAAAAAATTAAGGAGGAATTTTTAAATGGCAAAGGCAGGAGAAAAAATAATGTTCTATGGAACAGGTAGAAGAAAAAATGCAATAGCTAGAGTTAGATTAGTTGAAGGAAAAGGAAATATAACAGTAAACGGAAAAAATTTAGATGAATATTTTGGTTTAGAAACATTAAAATATATTGTAAAACAACCTTTAAACGTAACAAATACAGCAGATAAATTTGATGTTATTTGTAAAGTTCAAGGTGGTGGATTTACAGGTCAAGCAGGAGCTATAAGACATGGTATAGCTAGAGCTTTAAATGAAGCTAATTCAGAATACAGACCAGCTTTAAAATCAAACGGTTTCTTAACAAGAGATCCTCGTATGAAGGAAAGAAAGAAATATGGGCTTAAAAAAGCTAGAAAGGCTCCACAATTCTCAAAGAGATAATTACAATACGATTTTCCAAAATCTTGGAAAGTCTTACAGAAACCCTATGTTGTTACAGAACAAAGGGTTTCTTTTATTTTGACTTACTCTATTTAATGCTGTAAAAATCTATATAAATCTCTCTTATAATATACATACAATATACACACAATATACAAATATAATATACAAATTTAGATTAAATCAATGGCTTCAATTAATTCTTCAAGTGTTTTATGTGTATATATATCTTCTGTAATATCTTGACTACTATGTCCTATAATTCTTTTTATACAAAGTTTATTAGCACCAGCACTATCCATTAAACTTGCAAATGTATGTCTTGCATCATGTGGTTTATGTTCCATTCTTAATTTTTCCATTATATTATCAAATTTTTCTCTACGATAATTTGAATATTCCATGTGTCTTCCTAATGAATTTATAATTAGATATTCTTTATCCTTATTTTCTTCGTAATACTTTCTAATAAATGGTTCAATTTTCTTATTTATAGGAATTATCCTATTTTTGCCTGCATTTGTTTTACTACCACCTACCATATACCTTTCTTCTAAATGTATATTTTCAATTCGTAAGTCAAGCATTTCTCCTACTCTTAAACCACTATAAATCATTATTAATATAGTATCTAAATAATCGAAAGTATCAACATATTTGAATAGTTTGTCTATTTCTTCTTGTGTAAATGGCTTTCTATTTATTTTTCCTTCTCTTTGTCCTACATCAACATATTGAGCATAATCTTTATCTACAATATCATTTTTCATTGCAAATTTTGTTAATACTGCAAATAAGGTTTTTATTGACGCTCTTGTAGGATGTGCCATACCACAATTATCAATAACTGCTTGTAAATGTGTTAATCTTATATCTTTAAATCTCATTTTATATAATGATTTACAATATTTACGATAAGCATTGCTATATCTTTCTATTGAACTGCTACTTACTTTCTTAAAATGCTCATTGCTCCATTTCTTATAAACCTCTGCAAATGTTATAGTCTCTCTTGTAATATCATACGGACTAGAATTGTATTCAGCTAGTGCCTCTAATGCCTCTCCTCTTTTAGCATAATATCCAAGATACATATATATTTGTTTTCCCTCATCAGTAAAACCTTTTGTTAATCTTACTTGATATGGTTTTCTTCTATTTCCTTTTAACTTTACTATACCACCGTATCCACTTGGTAATCTCATCTAAATTCTCTCTCCCTTCCGTAAAGTACAACCATATTTTTAGCATTATAAAACATCAGTTCAAGTTTGTAAACCTTCTGTCCCAATGTATTCAAAGAATAGCTTAGGTGAAATATGGTACGAATATCTACTACTACCTGGCAATTTTTCTGCTACTCCAAACGGTAAAGTTCCGTTTTGCAAGCCTATTCTTACAAATTGTTCATGCTTTCCCATTATTCTTGCTACTTCTTTAACACTTATATTCTTTTTTTCTGTACTTGTTATATTCATTTTAAAATCATTCCTTTCATTATTTTTCTGTGTAATCAGATTTATATTTCTAGTCATTTAAGATATTTGTTAATATAATTTTATATCTAATATCTTAAATGACCTCTGTTTTTATTCTAGTTACTTTCAATTATCTCATCTGAATTGTATTCTTTTATGTGTTTTATTTCTTTTTTTACTGGGTCTATTACCCTAACCATTATTTTTAAGTTAGGATAATCCCTTAATTTTTTTCTAAAATGTTCCTCTCTTTGTTTTGCATATTCTACATCTGCTCCAATTTTATTTTTTGATTTATATTCTTCTTTAATTTGTTCCCAAAGTTCAACATCTTTATAAGTTAATCTTACATTATCTTCTCTTATGTCATCTACATCTCCGTTTAAGTGTATCATTTCATATTTTAACAATGGTGTAGATGTATTCATTTTTTCATACTCTTCTTTTGGTATCATATTGTATGCTACAATAGCATAATACATTAAAGGTTTATCAAAAGTTTGTGTTAATGCAGATAATGTATTATATCTATCTTTTAAAGGTCTAAAACTTGTCTTTTCTTTAATTAGTCGTTCTATTGTATTTCTTGGTACAATAGCAATTCTATTGTTTTCTTTACTTGGTACATTTATATTAAAATAACCATCTTTTCTTTTTCTGACATTTCCCTTCTTTGTTGCCACTAACTTTCTTTCATTTTTATTGCTTTCAAAAGCAATACTTTCATCTTCTACACCTTCTATAAATTTTTTTATTTCATTATTTTCCATTTTTTATTCCTCCTCAAAATTCATATTTTCTAAATCATCTAATTTTAAATCTTCATCTTTTGTTGTTTCTACTTTAATTTTATTTTTCCCTTTTAGTCCGTATTGTTTATACAATTCTTGTTTGTATTTTTCTGTTTGTTCTATAATTTCTTTTTCTGTTAAATTATAATTTCTTAAATTCATAGAATATTTATAAGTTTCTCTTTCTACCTTATATAACAGTTGTTTCTTATAGTCAGAATTAATCTTTCTATAATCAGATGGTAACATTGGGCTTTTAAAGTAATTATAATTATCATCTCTTTGTTGTGTTTCGCGTAAAAGCATTTTTATTTCTCTTACTTTTGCAATTATCTTTTTTAGTTCTTTTTTTTCTTCACTATTAAAATAGATATTGTCCATTTCTTTCAAGAAAATTGCTAATTCAATATCACGATTTTTCATCTTTTCCTCCTTAACTTGTTCACATTATCACAAAAAACACAGATATTTTTTGTAAAGCAATTATTTTTATAACTATATTCCTAAATCTTGATTTCCCATATTAAAATTTAGAACTTTTTTGTCGTCCAACTTTTTAATTTCTTCTTGTGGTAATGTGTCATCATTGTTAAGTTTAAAGGCTATCATTCTTCTTCTTCCTCCGTTATAAAATTTTAGCACTTCATAATAAATTCTATTTCTATCCTTTTGAGTTTTTATATATCCTCGCTCTGCTAATTGTTTCTTTACTGCTAGTGGAGATAAATTATTTGTTTCTAATAATTCTATAAATTTATTAGGAAGAATATAATAATACCCTTCATCATAAAGTCCATATTTTTCTGTTGTATCTCCTTCTTTTCTATTTGTTAGAATTTCATAATCTTGTCTTATATCTTTCTGTTCATCATATTTATATGTAATTTCCTGTCTATCAAATTTTAAGTCATTTGATATTATCCAACTACATATTAAGTCATAGGCTCTTTCTACATCTGATGTTTCATCTTCTTTTGGTAGTTGTTCTAAAATAGATATTCCCATATTTATAGAACTTTCTAAATCTGTATCAAAAAAGTATCTTCCTATTAGACTATCTGCTAGTATAATACTTGCTACTGCTTGAATATAAGAACTTATCGTATTTTTGCTAACTAGATTAGATATTTTTTCCTCTATCTTGTCATATTCTTCTACTAAATCTTTATATCCATTACTTGCATACTCTTCTATTACGTTTTCTATAAAAACTGGACCTGCTGTTCCAAACTCTGTTTTTGTTATCTTATAAATCTTTTTTGCCTGTTGCTCATTATCAAATGGTTTTCCATATATATCTAAAACTCTATTTTTTGCTCCTGAATGATGATTTATATCCACAAGTGGTTCTTCTCCTGTCGTTATAGCAATAGTAGAAAATTTTAAATTTCTATCAAGTCCACCTTCTTTTTTTCCTCTCAACTTTGATTTTCCTTCATTTAGCATATAAATAAAAGTTTCAAATAGTTGCTTATTGTGAGAAACCTGCTTTTCATTTATTCCCAAAACTATGTTTTTAAACAGTGAAACTAATCGCTCAAATCCAACCAATGAAGCATTAAATGTAACTTTTAATTCTTCTGGGTTTCCCCAAGCACTAAGTGAAGCATATAAACTAGCTGACTTTCCGCTTCTACTTGCTCCCCACACATTAACTATAAAAGTTCTACTACCTATGTATCTTAATAATGGAGGAACAAACCCACTTGCCAAAACTAATCTAAAAATGTTATTGCTTCTTAATTCTCCCATAGTTTCAATCCATGTTTTTAATGTTCCACTTTGCCTATATCCTTTCAGCCAAGACATAGAGTTTTCATCTGTATCAAGTATCACATCTTTACTAATAAAAGGAATAAATGTCTTATCATCTACCCAACCTAACCTATCTATCGTTTGTAAAGTTGGAATTTTATCATAGTTTTCATATTCTAGTATTGATAAAAAATTTACCCATTGAGAACTATTGTTACTATTTATTGGAAGTCCTTTATTTCCTAGTGTTACTATACTTTGTTTGTTATTTATTACATTTTTATCTACTTTTAATGTTCTCCATTCTTTTTTATTTGGTTTATAAAAAAGTAACTCTACTTTTTCTTCTCCTGTTTCTACATTTTCCAATATGGCATTTATTAGAACTATGCTGGGACTAAATTCAAGCCATTTATATTTTTTATCGTCTATCCAAAATTTTTTTAAAATTTTTCCTTTTTCTATTTTATATGAATTAGGAATGTTTAAATCTATATTTAATTCCTTTTCTCCTAGCAATATCTTTTCTTGATAAATTTGAATTTCTGTTTCTTCTTCATTTTCCTTGTTTCCTTTCAATTTTGCTTTGTTGAGTTTTATATTTTTTTCAAAAAGTGGTGTTTCCTTTTCCAACTCTTCAAGTTGCTCCAAGACTTTCTTATCATCTTTTACCATTTCAAATACATCTGTTATATCTCCTTTTTCTTTTAAAGTTTCCCACTTCTTTGTTAAATCTAAAATCTTAATTGTATTAGATTCAGTTAGGGAATTTGCAATTTTCATTGCAAACTCCTTCCCCACTTTGTCATTATCTGGTATAATACATATATCAGCACTTTCCAAAGTGTTTGCAAGGTCTTGTGGCAATTTCCCCTTAACGCCGGTTAGCAATAGTGGTAGCCACAAGTCCTTTTTCTTTTAGAGTTTCTACATCTTTTTCCCCTTCCACAAAATAAATTTTTTGTGCTTTTTCTACTGCTTTTATTATAGAAGGTAGATTGTATAAAACTCGTTTTACATCTTTTAGTCCTTTTATCCATTTTCCATTTTCAAATTTTTCTCCGTAAAAAGATTTTTCTTTCCCTTTTTGTATTCTTATTTGTCTGTACAATGGGTTTCCTTTTTCATCTGTATATATATATGGAATTTTCTTTTCCATTTTTATTCCTCCTTTTGTTCGCTACTATTAAAAGAGTTTCTTATATCTTCTAACATTTCTTTTGGTGGAATTTCGCCTTTGTCTAAATCAAAACTCGCAACTGCTCCCATTTCTTTTGCCATATCTTTAAACAGTTTTCTTGTTTCTTCATTTCCACCAATTAGCATAGCGTAATACATTTATTCCACCTCCTTATCACTTGTTAAATCTTCAATAATACTATTTAGTACTTCTTTTAAATAGTTATCATCATTAACAATATTTCTTAAATCTTCAATATCTCCACCTTCTTTTAGTTCTGGATATATGTCAGATAATTCTAATATTCCAATTTTATCTGCTACATCTGATATTGTTTCAAATGTTAATTCTGCAAATTCACGACCTTTATCATCGTTGTCAGCAATTACTAATATATTTGCATATTTAAGGTATCTATTATATCTATCCTGCCATTTATCCGTATTAGAAAACGGAGCAGTTGTTGCACAATATCCTAATTGATGATTAAAAACATCTGCCTTGCTTTCTCCTTCTGTGACTATAATAACTTTCCCTTCTTCTTTTGCCTTTATTATATTCGGTAAATTATAAGGAATAGTTTTGACTTTGCCTAACCCTTTTTTATATTCTCCGTTTCCTAATGGTCTCATTGTATAATATGGTTCCTTAGCATTTTTCATTTTCCAAACTTCATATATAATTTCTCCATCTTCATTTATATATGGATACTTTGTAATAATCTCTGATTTTTCTTCTAAATCTTTTTGAACTTTACTTAATGTTGCTATATTTAACTTTACTTTTTCTTGCATTTTTTCTGCTCCTTCCATTTCTTTTTCTGTTTTTTTAATTTCTTCATTTACATTCTTTTTCATGTTTAATTACTCCCTTCAATTATTTATATAAATCTTTTAATGAAAGCCCTATGGCTTCCATAATATCTTTTGCTTCACAACCTGCGAAACAATGAATTAATGTCTTGTCCTTCTCATCTCTTATAGAAAGACTTGGTCTCCTGTCATTATGTGATGGACATCTAGCCATATATTGTGGGTATTCCCCACTAACACATTCTAATCTTTCAAGTATTTCTTCTGTGAGCATATCTCTTCTCCCTCCTTTTTGCTCATCTATTAAAGATAACCGATATTATATTTTCAATTTGCAAATTGATTAATTCTAGTCTACACTTTTTTTGGTAGTTATCAATAAATTACAAAAAACTTTTTAATACAAATTACCAAAATTCAGTATTTTCCTTCTTACTATTGACTTTTTTGCTTATTTGATATACAATTTTACTCAAAAGAGGTGTTTAAAATTTGAAGATAGAAGATTTTTTTACTATATATCTTGAAGGTTCTTATGATATATATTTCGATGTTATTAATTGTACGGAATATATTAGTGCTATTCGTACATACGATAAAGCTAAATCTACTCAATTAAAATCGTATAAAGTATTAAAAAACAAAAAATTTAACTATAAGAAAAAAAATAAAATTGGAACATTTTTGATTTATTTATTAAATAACTCTGACAAATTAATTAAATTATTGAAAGAAAACGAAAAGAATATTATTGATTATAAACCTTTTTATGTTGATACATATAAAAGTATTAGAAAAACATCTGAATGCTTATCCAAAGTTTTCAATTCTTCTAATGTAAAACCTTATATTTATACAGGGACATCTATGTATACAATTCACAAAGTTTACTCTGGAATTCATCCCATTGTAAGACACCTAAAAGATAAGCCAAACCCAAATGACATAAGAATAAAGCTTTCTAACATTTTAAAAGAAATTCGTGTAAAAAAGATAATTTCCAAAATAGAATTTTTGCTAGATGTGGTAGAGAAAATTTATAAGAAAACATCTAAAAAAAGTGGATATGTATCATATACTAGTACTATAATTCCAATTCCTCAAGCTCATATATTTTTTATGAAAACTAAAACTCATTTGGTACCTTATTTATATAAATATCAAATATCAAGTTTAGAAGATTTGTTTTATGTTTCAATACACAGTTTATCATTAGCTAAATATAAAATTTATAAATGTGAAATTTGTGGCAAATACTTTATTACTAATAAAGTAAAGAAAACTTGTAGTTCTATATGTCAAAAGAAGTCGCAAGAATTAAAAGAAGAGAAAAATCGTAATCGTGTTAGAGAAAAAAATTCTGATGAAGTCAACTCTTTGTTAAAGAAAATTAGAGGTGTTTTACGTAGAATTGTAAAAAACAAAAATGAACAAAATAAAAGAGATTTAATGTTAGAAAATTTTGAAAAAAGATATAAAAATAAATTATCTACTTTAAATAACAGATATAAAACAAAAACAAGTAACGGTTATAATAATGAATTAACTAAATGGCTTGAAAATGAATATGAAAAAATTCAAAAAGAATTTCCTAGTAAAAGATATGGAAATAAAAATCGATCATTAGGAGACTAGTTATATCTGATAAAAGCTGTTACTTTTGTTACCATACCAAAAGTAACAGCTTTTTTTTATTATAAACTAAAATTCATATATGTTTTATCTATATTTTCTTGATTTATTCCTATATATCTTAAAGTAATCGAAGGGCTAGAATGATTAAAAATAGTTTGAAGTAGTGCTACATCATGAAACTGTTGATAGTGCCAATATCCAAAAGTTTTACGCATTGTGTGAGTTCCTATTTCCCTTAAACCTATCTTTTCTCCCGCTTCTACTATTATTCTATATGCTTGTGTAGTAGTTATTGGTTTATTTTCTCCTTTTCTACTTTTAAATAAATATTCCCCTTGTGTCATATTTCTTGTATATTTCTCCATTTCTACAAGTAAATCATTACACAAAGGGAATTTCTTTAATTTTTTTGTTTTAGTTTCAATTACTGTTATATATTTTTTCATAGTCTTGTCTTGATTTCTAACATCATCACAATTTAACTTTACTATATCTGACACTCTCATACCCGAATTTATACCAGTCAGAAACATTAAATAATCTCTTGTTCCTCTCTTTTTTAATTCTTCTTTCATTTCTTCTAACTTTTCTCTATCTCTTATTGGTTGAACTGTATTCATAAACAAAATCTCCTTCTTTTTGTTTATTATAATACATTCAATGTAAATCGTAAACCATTTGTAATACATTTATTTCAAGAGATTTTAGATAGTTTTTAAGTCTGTATTGGAACTCTAACACTTCGTAAAATTTTAATTATGTATTAGAATATTTATTGTATTACATTCTTTAAATATCAAATTTTAATTAAATTTTTCATTATATACTTTATTATCAATTAAAAAATCATTTTCCACATTTCTTATCAGTGTAGAATTTCTTTTGAAGCTACTTGGTAGAATTTTTTTATCTTTAGAAAATAACACTTTATTCATCGCATTAACAAATCCCATAAACCCATCTTGCGAAGCAAAAGCGGCCAAGCCTATCTCACTCTCTGCGCGAAATTCCTCACAATTATCCATTAAAATATTCCTTTCTTCTATGTCTACATTTTGAGGTACTAATGTCTTATCTGCATAATAAAAATTAGTTAACTTTTTACATTGAAAATTTTCCCCTTCTTTATAGACTGTAAAAAATTTATCCCCTGTATCTGAATTAATTTTTGCAACATATATTTTCTTAGATTGACTGAAATATAAATATCCAATTCCTTCAAATTTTATTTCTTTATCATCTATTAATTCTTTTAATATTAAATTTTTAGCCTTATCTAAATCTTCTAATTCCTTTTGATAATTTATATTATAAAGAGTTATATATTCTATTTTTTCCCCTTTATTATTAAGATAACCATATATTTCTTTTTTTTCTTCTTTAACATCTATGATATCTTGGAACAAATCTTCATTATCAGAATAATGAACAAGATTCCTATTCATATTACCAATAGTAACAAAATAGATTGCTTTCATTGCTATTTCATTATTACCATATATCCAATTTTCATTTTTGTCTGCTTTTGCTATTAATTTAGTTCCTTCTTTTATTAGTTCGTTCTCGAAGTACTCATCTTTATTATTTACTACATAAAAATATGTATTTTCTTCTTTATCTTTTGCATAAATTAGCATTCTTATATCTTCTGTATCTTCTTCTGTTAAAGTTAATATTATATGCTCTATTAAACAATCTTCATTAAATTTTTCACTATTTATCTTCTTTATTTCTTCTTTTGCTGTTTTTATTAGATTTTTTAATGTATTATAATAATTTTCACTTATGCTTTTAGTTTTTAATTCTATTTCTGTATTTTCAATATTATTTATTTCTTGTATATCATTAATAAAATAATATTTAATGATTTTAGTTGAATGACTCTCATTTATCTCTTTAGCACTATCTAAAACATCATTATTTGAATTATATTCATATATTCCAAAGGCGATAATAAACATTATCAAAGTTATTAAAAACATTATTAATAATACTTTTTTTCCTATGCTCAGATTTTTTATTCTTGACTTTTTTACATTATTTCCACATTTAGCACAAAATTTCTCTCCTTCTTTTATTTCATTACCACATTTATTACAAAACATTTTTTATTCCACCTTTTATTTAATTTCTTCCCATTTTGAACCATCTTGATTTACAATATATGCTAATACTCCCCAATCATATTCAGTTTCTCCTTCTTCACTTGCATATTTCATAGTATAGTAATGATCTTCTAATGCTTGAGTTCCATAGTTATCATCGCTATATATTGATATTCCATCTCCAACACTTATATTAGCTATAATTATACTATCCTTATTATAGTTGCTACCATAAGACATTAGCTGATAAGCAAATGCTGAATCAATACTTACCATAGTATAAGCTATTCTTACTGTTTCCATGTTTCTTTTATCATATAAAACTGTCATCATTCCCATATTTTTATTTATTGGAGATAGATTTGTTGTTATTTTATCTATTCTTGAATTTACATCATCAAGTTCACACTGGTATCTTTCTTCAAGAAATTTTTTCATAGAATTAAAAGCTTGTTCTTTTCCTTGTGGGTCAATATAATATCCTTTAAAAACCTTCATAACTCTTTGATTGTTACTTAACTCATTAAAAACACTTTCTATTTTTTCTTTATCTACCCTTATATAATTTAAAAATATATGGTCATTACCTTTATATCCATAATTCCTATAATCTGTTACTATTTCTCCATATTCACTACAAAAATTCCAAAATCCTCTAGATGTTTCACTATCTTCATTTGATATAACAGTTAATATGTCATCAGCATAAATTATATTTTCTTCATCTTCTATTATTTTTTGTGTATTTTCATTATTTATTAATTCTTGTGCACTTCTACTATTTCCATCATTAATTTTTTCAAATACAAATATTCCAATAGCTATTATTATTAACACTATTATCAATATAGTAACTATCTTTTTCCATTTTTTCTGACTTTGCTTTTTATCTTTGTTATTATTTAAGGTCTTTTCTTTTTTATTTTCTTCTACTTGTAGTTCTACTTTCTTTCCACATTTAGTACAAAATAAATCATCTTCTTTTAATTCATTTCCACACTTACTACATTTCATTTTTTAACTCCTCTTTTAAAATATTTTTCAATACTATATATTATCTCTTTACATTTATTCTATTTCCACACATAGGACAGTCAAATGATGTATATCCATTTATTGTAGTGGTATTTTGTATATTACATTGTGTTTCTTTATTACAAATTGGACATATTCCTTTTATTGAAAATGAATTCATAAAGCCTCCTCCTAAGCCTATAATACCAAAAAACGCAGAAAAAATATTTAAAATTCTGTCTGCTCCACAAAAAATTGATATTATTACTCCAACAAAAAACATAAATATAGTATAAAATAAAAATATCCCCCAGCTAAAATGCATTTTAAAATTTCTTTGTTCTTTTTCTTTTATTTTACTTTCTGTAATAGATATATTTTCTATTTCATTCCCACATTTAGCACAAAATTTTTCTCCTTCTTTTATTTCATTACCACATTTACTACAAAACATCTTTTATTCCACCTTTTATTTAATTTTTCCTAGTAGCTTTTAAATATTTGTTCTTTCAAAATCGTTCATATTTTTATCTATATAACTATATTAAATTTTTTTATACTAAACTCTGTTTTTATTCTCGTATCATCTGTTATATTAAAACTATTTAATTTTAATTACAACTATCAAATTCCCATATTTATTATTTTCTTTCTCTCCCTCTTTAATAAGAACTAACTGTTGTCCATTTTCTAATTCATTTGGTATTTTAATTTTTGTTTGTTTCATTTTATTATCTACTTTATATCTTAAAATTTTTTCGTTTCCTAAATCTTTTTTGTTTATTTTCATAGTACAATTTATATTTAAGTTCTTATTATAAAGTGGATCTTCTTCATAATTAAAACTTTCTAACATTATTTTTCTAAATTCTTCTTCATCAAATTCAAAATAATTATTCATTTCTAACTCTTTTCTAATTCAATTATTTTTGACAATATACCTCCAACTCTTTTTGTCAAAAGTATATCACTATTATTTTTATTTGTCTACTGTTTTCGTGAGATATCAGTAAAAAAGAGTAAATCTTGATAAAATCAATTTATTCTTTGCTACTGGTAAT
>CAMMLJ010000023.1 GCA_946497695.1 uncultured Clostridium sp.
TTTCCTTATATTTCTATATTTTTTATTGCGAAAAATTTTTACTCTTTTTTACTGTATGTTTTTTAATTAACTATTTAATAAAAAAAGAGAGATTAACTAAAAAATGTCAATCTCTCATATATCAATTAGTCTTTCTTATCTTTTTTATTTTTTTTGTTTTTACGAATAACTACATAAGTTATTCCTAATAAAGAAAGAATTGCTATTCCAGCTAATAATTCTATATGGCTATTATCTCCTGTTTTTGGAACATCAATTTTCTTATTTTCAAAAGTAAATTCTATTGTAGCATCTTTTTCTTCTACTTTTTCATCATCTACAAAAATTCCTTTATCATTTATTTCTACTTTTGCTACTCTATTAGATAATTCATATCCTTTTGGTGCTTTTGTTTCTTTAATATAGTATGTACCATATCTTAATTCCTCAAATAATGCAAATCCATCTTCTTTATTAGATTTTACTTCTTTTATTAATTTTGTGCATTCTGGATCTTCATAAATTGCAAAAGTAAATTTATCTTTTATTGTTTCTTTTGTATCTGCATCTATTTTAATTACTTTTACATTTTTTAGAATTGGCATATCTTTCATTTCTACCTTTTGAGTTTCTTTGTCAGAAGTTACTGTGAACTCTATACTTTCTGCTTGTTCATATCCATAAGGGCAAGTAATTTCTGTTAATACATAAGTTTCTCCCTCTGTTAAGCCTGTAACTTTGTGAGGTTCTTTTCCAGAAGTCCATTCATCTATAATATTTCCATCTTTATCAGTAACCTGTAACTCTGCACCTTCTAATTCTTCTCCTGTTACTAAATCAGTTTTTATTATTTCAAGAACTTTGTCTATCATAGTTACTTTTTGAATTTCTTTTTCATTTTCTATTGTAAATTTAATGTCTGTTGCTTTTACAAAATCATCTGGAGCAATTTCTTCTCTTAATGTATATGTTTCTCCAACTTTTAAGCCTTCAATTGTATGTGATTTATTTCCAGAAATCCATTCGTCTATAATATTTCCGTCTTTATCTATTACTTGTAATTTTGCTCCTTCTAGTTCTTCATCACCTGTGATGTCTGTCTTTGAAAATTCAAATACTGTTGTATCATTTGAAATATCTTTCTTTTCTTCATACACTTTTGTAGTTAAATCTTTTTGAGTAAATACTACATCATAAATAGTTTCATCTAATACTAAACCTTCCAATGTTTTTGTTTCTTTTAGTTGGTATTCTCCCATTGGTAAATCTTTTAAAGTATAATTTCCATCTTTGTCTAAATTAAATCTTTTTACTTCTTGACCTTTTTTATAAATTACACTACCATCAGCCATATCTAAAATATCATTTTTAGCTGTAAGCTTAAATTCAATTCCAGATAAATCGCTAATATCTTCAATTAATGATGTATCCACATCTTCTCTAACAGCAACTGACTTATCTACAATTAAAGTTCCTGTTGGCTGTTCATTTTTTACAGTTACAGTTATATAAGCATCATTGTCTTTATCATATTCTAATGTTTCATTGCTTCTACTAATTTCAAAAGTACATTCTTCATCTAATTGTAAAAATCCTTCTGGGACTTTAATTTCTTCTACTTTGTATGTTCCTGCATCTAATTTTGTTTCTGTATATGCAATGCCTTCTTCATCTGTTGTCCATCTATCAAAACTTTCTTTTCCTAATTTACAAGAAACTCTTTCCCATTCATTTGTTTTCTCATTTAATTTATATAATGAAAAAGTAGTATTTGAAAATGTAACAGTTTTTCCAGTATTTTTATCTGTTTTAACTAATTTTATATAGCTTTGGAATGGTGTATCATTTTCTACCAATTCTTTAATTACTCCATCACTGTTTTTATCTATATTTACATAGAACTCTTGAACTGGATTTATTTTATCTGATGGACAATAAGTTTCATTAACCGTATAATTTCCATAAGCTAATAGTCCAGATACTCCATGTCCGTTTTCATCAGTTTTAAATACTGAATATTCATCTTCTGCAAACTCATCTAAATGTTTTAATGCTTCATCAAAACTACCATAAAAGTAAACATACTTTGTAAGTATTGCTGTAAATTCTGCTCCTTCTACTATTGGAGCTGTTGTATTTGTAATTGAAGAAACTTTAATTACTTCAAATTTTGCTTTTTGAACTGTATTTTCAAAAGTGTCTTCTAAATTAATTACTTTTGTATTCATATCTTTATACTTAAATGTTATTTGATGTATTTCATTATCTTGCATATAACCTTCTGGGACTTTAGTTTCTTTTGCATAATATTCTCCCATTGGTAAACCTTTTAGCAATTCTCCATCTATTGTTAATTCTGCTGTTTCACTTTTTGTTTTTAAATCTATTGTAGCTATTCCATTACCATTAAATTTGAAAGTTGCAATTTCTTCATCTTTTGAAAAATATTTAACTGTTTTTGCAACATTATATATATCTTCTTTTGCATATAATGTGTATTCTGTTCCATTTATTGTTGCATCTCCATGATGGCTAGTTCCATCAACTCTATTTTCATTTCCTGTTTCTTTATCAGTTTTTATTAATTTAAGCTCTCCTGTTGGCTCATAATTTTTAAAAGATATTTCTGTCGTTTCATTTACTCTTACTTCAACTTTTTGAACTGTATTGTCTAATAAATATCCTGTTGGTACTTTTGTTTCTTTGACATAGTATGTTCCTGGTGCTAATCTTTCAAAATAAATATTTCCGTTACTATCAGTTGTTCCTGTTCTAACTCTTTGAGTACAATTTTCATCTTTATATAACTCAAAAGTACAACCTGCTAAAGTATCTCCATTTGAATTTGTTTTAACTACTAAAGCATTTCCATATTCAACTTCAACCGTTACACTAAAAGCTGATGGATCTACATAGTTAGAAAACATTACATTTTGAACTGCTCCACTTGTAAACTTAATATATACATAGTTTGACATTGTAGAACTATTATAAGGAGTTCCATTTGGCATTAATTGATATAGTCCAAAATCTTTTGAATTAAATGTTACACTATCAGCACTACAATTACTATCAACTGTTATAGTTAAATCATTACTTCCTTGATTATGACTAAAAGTTACTCCATTTATATTTTGACTAAATGATTGATATGAAGCTAACCTTCCTGTTGTATCATTTAAAGTCATACTTTGTCCTATCGTTGCTCTATTGGTACTTCCATTAAAAGAAGTGTTTCCATGATATAAGTTGTAATATTGCTCTGTTTTAGCTGTCCAATTTGCTAAATGTGTTGCTGACATATAATTTGAGTTCCAGCTACTTCTTGATGGTACACTTGTGCTTCCATCTATATTATTGTGAATATACTCCCAAACCCATTGCTGTGTACAACATGCAGCACGAATTGCATCTGCAGTTGTTGGAATGCCATATCCATAATTCATGGTATATCCGAAATAAATCATTTCTGCTACCTTTTCATATTGAGGTAGATTTTCTTTATATTGAACTATAAAATCTCCATTATATGTGTATTCTCCACCACTTGGACTGGTTTTTCCATATTGAGTACAAAATACTAAATATCTTGTACCATCATAATCAGCGTAGTGAAGTTCATGTCCATAATTTGCTAAACTTCCTGATATTACTCCAAACTTTGCATTAGAGTTTATATCAGTAATAAAAGCTGCAAATGTTTGTAATGGCAAGGCTGTCAATAAAATTAATATTAGGCATATCATTGCCATTAATTTTTTAGTTTTACTTTTCATTTTTAATCAATCCTTTCTTTTTTGAAATAAAAAAAGCCTTAACTTTTAATTGTTAAAGCTCTTATATATTTTTTTATTCATTATTATTGTATTGCCCAGAAATAGTATAATCCACAACTACATTGACTTATTTTATACTGAACGGATGACCAATTTTTAGTATAATTCAAAAATGCTTGATATGCTTCATCCCAGCTTTTATAATATCCATGTTCATTGCTACCATCTCCTGCCACATGATGACTTCCACCTGCTACGCACCAATATTCTAAATCACTTGGTGTTAATGTTTTAGTAGCCTGTGTTTCTTCTTTTTGTGTTTTATCAGCACTTTTACTTGTTTGTTGCTTTGTTGTTACTGACTCTTGAGTATCTTTACTTACTGTTTCTTTTTTATTTTCAGTATTAGTTTTCGTTTGAGTAGAAGTTGTTTTTGGTGTTTCTTTTGATTGTTCAGTTGCTTTCTCTTCTTTAACCTCTGCTATTTGCTCTGTTTCTTGATTTGTTTCTAATTCTTGCTTTGCTTGTATATCTTCAGTAATAGTATTCTTTTCTTTTACTACATTTTCATCAGTTAAAACTACATTAGCAGTTTCTAAATTATCTTTTTCTTTGGTTAAAGAATTAATTTTTACACCAGAAACTATAGTAACAATTAAACCTAATATTATTAAAATTCCTTTGACTTTCATATAATTCACTCTCCTTATGGCTTAATTTTACTATCTTTCATTTTCTCAAACAAATGTGTAATTTAATTTTTTATATATTTAAAAAACATCACCCCTTTCACTGTAATTTTAATTTTATATTTTTATTATATATTTTTATAATTCTCTTTTAGTCTGTAATATAGTATGTATTTAAAAGGGTTTGTAAGGGAAAACTTTGTAATATGTTCACACAAAAATCTACTATATTCTTCTTTATATTTGTTCACACATATTATCTTGCATTTCTTTCTGCTTTTAATCTTTCTCTTTTATTATGTTCTTCCAAACACTGAATTATAAAATCTTCAACTTCATCAGCTTCTTTAATTTTTCTTGGAATATATTTTTCTATTTTTTCATTGTTAATTTTTATATATTTTTGATTTGGCTTTTCTTGTTGCATAATTTCTTCTATTTTCTCCTCCGTTAATTTTCCCTCTTGCTCTAATTTTTTTAATCTTATTGCTTGACTTAATGATGGCGTAACTTCATCAAATTCAAAAATATTCTGAATTACATATTGATTTTCTTCACTTAAATAAGAAAGCTCTACTGCTGGTCTAAAAGCTATTCTCTTCAAATCAACTTGCTCTAATAACTCTGGAATTAAATATGTAAGACGAATATATCTCCTAATTTGTTCAGCACTTTCATTATTTTGTTTACCCAATATACTAATTGAAGTCTGATTTTTTAACTTCTCCACCACTGGTGTAGAAGTTGTATTTTCTTCTAAGTCAACTCTTTTTCCCTGATGTTTCATTGCTTCAAGTTTCATTTTATAAGCAAATGCCTTCTCACTTGGTAATATTTCTTCTCTTTGTATATTACTGTCTACCATTAAAATTACTGCTTCATCATCTGATAAATCTTTAACTATACATCTTATTTGATTTATACCAGCCAATTCACAAGCTTTTTTTCTTCTATGTCCAGAAATCATTTCATAAGTGCCATCTTCTTTTGGTCTAACAATTACAGGTACTATTACGCCATATTCTTTTATACTCTTGACCATTTCTTTCATTTTCTCATCATTTTGTACTTTAAATGGGTGATCTGGGAAGTCTTTGATTTTTGATATATCTATTTCTTCTACCTTTTCTGCTTTTTCATAATCTCTTTGAGCTTGGCTTGTGAATAAATCATCTAATTTTGGAAGTTTCATTTTTTGTTCTTTCTCTTTCATTTTCTAAAACCTCCTTTGCGAATTTTTTGTATGCCTCAGCCACTGGACTATTTTTATCAAATTCAAAAATACTTTTACCTGTCGATGTTGACTTTGCAGTATTTATAGCCTTTGGGATCTCAGTATTATAAATCTTTACATATTGACCATAGTTTTCATTTATAGTATTTCTAACTTCTTTTGATAGGTTGGTTCTTTTATCTAGAAGTGTAAGTAATACGCCTCCTATTTTAAGATTTGGATTTATTTGCTTATGAATTCTATTAACAGTCTTTAATAAATGTCCCATTCCTTTTGCAGCTAAATATTCTCCTTGTACTGGAATTATTATTTTATCACTACAAGCTAAAACATTTATAGTTATCATACCCAAACTTGGCATACAATCAATTAAAATATATTCGTAATTATCTTTTATACTTTCTATTGCATTCTTAAGTGTGAACTCTCTGCTCATTGCATTCACTAAAGAAAGTTCTATTGCTGATAAATCTAAATTAGAAGGAATCAAATCAATACCTTCTTTATGGTGAAGAATGCAATCTTTTGCATTTGCTTCATTATCATATATAATATCAGACATTAAGCTTCCAATGGTATTCTGCAATTCATCTTGATTGTTGTAATATCCCATACATGTAGTTAAATCACCTTGAGGATCTGCATCAATAAGCAAAACTTTTTTCCCTTGTTTACAGAGTGCTACACCTAAAGAAAAAGTGGTAGTTGTTTTTCCAACTCCACCCTTTTGATTTGCTATTGCTATAATTTTACCCATTTACTTTCTCCTTCTTCTTATTAGATAACTTTTCTCTAAATACTTTAAATTGTTCATACAAATCATTATCTTTTATGTCCTCATAATAAATCTCTGCATTATCTATATAATCTTTAATAATAACATTCATAACAACACATATATCTTGATAATTTGGAATTTCATCAAGTTCTGCAAATATGTCTCTTAAACTTTCTGCTATATCATCCTCCATATCAAGCATATAATATAGATTTTTATATAATTCAGGCATTTCCTGCTTAAAGCATTCTTTTATTTCTTCACTTGATAACATCTCATGTAATAAAATATATAAACTTTCTTCTGAAATTTTTGCTAGATGAGCTGAATGTCTTAATCTATCTTGTATATTTTTTATTTTTCTTATATCTTCTTCTGTTTTATTTTCTTTAAACAATAAATCACTTATTTTAGACATATCTGGGTCAATCCAGTTTTCATATTTAATACAATCTTTAATTGTATTTATTAACATTGCCTTAATAGTTTCATGCAAAGTTCTTTCATCAAGCCCTTCTAAAGCTCCTGATTCTATTAATTCATTTTGAATATTGTATTTTTTCTCAAAATTATATATTGTTTTTTTCATCTAATTTTACCTCCTTTTAATAATCTTATTAAGGCAATAAAAAAGAAGCTAACTTATTTCTAAATTAACTTCCAAAAGTTAGATATTATTTCAATAACTACATTTTTTATTAATTTTGGCTAAAAAATGTAATAATCATTTTTAAAAAATGTTGATTTTTCAGCACTTTCACTGTGGGTTTTCTTAAATTGCGATACCCCAGTTAATGTTCATATTATTGCCCATTTTTATCGCTTCCTTCCGTATAAATTTATATAGATATACCTCAATTGCTCATTTTTTCTTTTTTATCATAATTTAAGGAATATTAAATTTGTTTGATAATTTAATAAGTAATTACAAATTTTTGATTATTTTCACAAATTTTTTCAATATTTCCATTTGTTATTAAGTATGTCTCACCATATATTATTGCAACATTATCTTCGCCTATAAACACATGACTTCCATTACATTGTCCATATATTGCCCTATTATATGATTCATCAACTATTGCTTTTCTTTGATACTTTTCATTTTCATTAAAGTTTGAAACATCATAAACAAAATGTGGTTCTATATTAATGCTTGTTAAACCTAAACCTTCAAAAAATATAGGTTCTGATTCTTCTAATTCTTCTGGACTATTAAAACAATGTTCAGCCATATTAATTGCTCCAGCGCTTTGTCCCATCACAATTCCAGTATATGTAGATAATAATAACTTTAAATCCATTTTCTCAAACAATAAATGCTGATTATAAGTATCACCACCACACAAGAAAACTAAATCGGCATTTTTAATATATTCTTTTGCTTTATTAACTTTTGTTCCGTCTAATATGTAATATTTTTCAAATGTAATACCGACCATTTTCATACTATCAAAAAATATTCTAGCATAACTTTCAACTGAATCCGGTGTACTATTAATATCGGAAGATACATATACTACTTTTTTCTTTCCTTTTAAAGTATTTTTTAATTGATCTACCAACCCATTTTCATTGCTCATTGGCTGAGTTATTTTTACTCCATCTTTTTTTTCATAATTTTTAAAATCACTTGTAAGTATTCTTATCATATTTAACCTCTCATTCGCTATTTTATTCTGACCTATTAACATCAACAACCCAATCTTTTTGTCTGATAAAGCAGCTTTAGATATTTTTTATAATTCTTTCTGTTATGTAATTATTCAAGTAAATTAAAATATTCCACAAACCGTTTGATTATTACTGATTTTTCTTACATTTTTTATTTTCTTCTAATATTTATAATAGCTCTCGAAGGGATTGCAATAAAGCAGTTGCCGAGAATTCCTCGGTAACTGAATTTCCATCTAATTCGTTTTCTTTAAAAATATTTTTTAAATGTAAAGAAATATTATCAGTGCTACAATCAAATAATTCAGCCATAGATCTTTGAGTCATCCACAAAGTTTCCTTTTCATAACGTACTTGAATGCCTTTATCTTTTTCTTGAACTTTAAATGTAATAAATTCTTCAGCGGAACTTCTAATTAATAAATCTTTTGCCATTCTTTATCTCCTTTACGATTTTTAATCAAAATATGTAATAATCATTTAAAAAGAATCATTGATTTCTCAATACTTTGAAGGTAGTTTTTCTTAAATTGTGATACCCCAGTTAATGATCAAATTTATCACTTTCTTTATTTAGTATTTTATAATTAAAATCTTCATCATTTTCTATAATTAAATCAAATTCATTTATATGGCTTAATACATTTACTCTGAATTGACTACTTCTTTCTTCATCATATAATTCTATTGGATCCCTATTTAGTTGCTCTGTTCTAGATTTTCTTCTTTTAATTTCATTTTCTTTATTACATTTTAAAAATATTGTTAAAGATTTATTTTGTTCATTTTCTAAAAATACTGTACCTACGCCTTCTATAATTGTTAAAAAGTAATTTGCTTTTAATTGTCTTATATTATTCTTTTCTTTATATCTTTTAGGAAAATAAAAACAATCTACACCATGGTCAATATTATATATAATTTCATAAACATTTTTTAAAAAATATGATTCATAATTAGATGATGTGTATCGTCCTGTATATTTTGTTTCGTTTTCAATCCAATTACTTACCGCATTTACTCTCATTTTTGTATTTGCTAAAAAATCATCTGTTGAAATTAAATTTATATTACCATATTTTAACGCTTCCTCTTGGATTTTTTTGCTAAGTGTGGTTTTACCACTTGCTCCATTTCCACATATGTATATCTTATTTAAATTATTATTTTTACAAATATCTATTATATTTTTGGTCAATTGCTCTATTTTCATAAGATATTAATTCTCCTTGTTTTTTATTAGCTGATTATCAGCTGTTATTTTCCCATAATAGTAATCATATTCCCAAGGTTCATCTTTTTTGGGAATTCTTAGTCCAAAATATATTTTCATTTTGCCTAATTTACAATCCTCTTTTATTTTCATTATGTATTTCAATCCATCTTTTATAAGATCTTCATCATATGTAAAATTTCCTTTATAAAAAACTATATTTTCATCTATATAATAACCTCTTGTCATTTTGTTAAACTGTTCTTTAGAAATACCTTTCTTTTTGCAAAATTCCCAATGAGACTGTTCACTATTTCTGATATAATATAATTTATCTTTGATTACTATAAATGCTGTTCTTTTTTTATGGAATTCCCTGGCTTTATCATTTGTTTCATACCTATAATCCATATCTTCTCCTCTTAATATTTATTTAATATCTTCATCTCTTTTTAAAATCATTCCAGCCCCTAAGCCAGCATCTTTTCTTGTTATAAAACCAAACTTCTTATAGAATTCTTCTTTATCTTTGGATGCTCCTAAGTATACTCTTACATTCGGATTTTCATTTTTAATTTTTTCTACTTTTTCAAGTAACTTGTTCATTATTGTTGTTCCTATCTTTTTAGCCTGATATTCTGGTACAACCATTATATCATGGACATATATAAAGCAAATTCCATCTCCAATAATTCTGCCATATCCTATTATTTTTTTATTATCGTAGATAGAAATTGAATATACTGTATTTTCAAGTGATTTTTTAGATATTTCTTTATCATAATGTCCCCAACCTACAGCACCATATAAATAGTTAAATTCATCAATATTATTTATATTTTCTTTTATATTAATCATATCTTTCACCTGTCTTATTGCAAAGTGTCATTTAAATGTTTGGACATTCTTTTGCGACAATATTATATGCTATTTTACATAAAAAAGCAAGCTATCTTAAATAGCTTGCTTAAGTCAAATTATAAAGTTCTATAATTGTTTTTATCTGCTCTATCATCTAATTTTCTATCATATTGCTCATTTTTATAAAACCAATCTGTTTTCTTATCTGTTGGGTGTGCTTTTCTATTTTTATCCACTAATATATTTAAGAATGCGAATAATGCAACTGCAATACCAATTGTTGATGCAATTATTGTATCATAAGTATAAATATCAGCTCCTCCATCGGCTGATGCAACTGTCATAACTGCGTTAAATAATTGTGGTCCAAAATAACCAGCATATACTAATAAATAAATTATACCAGCTATTAAATTTCTTTTATAAATAAATACAAGTAATATTAAAACCACAAATAATAAAATTACTTCTACTGTAAAATCTTGTACTGGAAATCCTAAATCTTTTCCAGTAGCTGTTGTATATGCAAGTACAACTCTAAACACCCAGAATAATCCAGCAAAAAGCAATGATAATATTGAACTTAATTGTTTCATTTGTAAATTCCCCCTTATTCTTATGTTAAATTAAAAAATATTATTAACATTCCTACACAAAATAAGACCATACCAATAGTTTTTACTGCCAAAGCTCCACTGTTTTGGTCTCCAAAACTAAATCTCTCTTTTACAATTTTTCGAGCATTATATATTAGAACAACAGCTGCTAATGATATTAATGCTCCTACAATTGACAATATAATTTTTACATCCATTTTTTACATCCTTTTTTATATTTTTCACTATATCTTTATTTTATTTATTTTCTTTATAAAAGTCAATAAATTACTATCTAATTCTTCATATTTTGCATAAATTACCAAGAGCCCACAAAATATTTATCATATTCTGTAGGCTCTTAGTATTATTTTTTGAAGTCGCTAGCTGATTTAGCTGATAGCCTCCGCAAATTCAAGCAATTCAGTTTCTGAAGAAAAAGCTACCAAAATTGTATTATGCAATTCTTTTTTTCTTTTTGCCTTTTCTTCCGGTCTTTTCGCTTCAGTAACTCCTGCAACATCCTCATTCGCCAACTTTTCCAATGCCTCTTCGATTGATTTCCCTCTTTTGATTTCGAATAGGATTGAAATAATATCCTGTTCTATGAATGTAGAGATTTTCATCTTATGGACTGCTTCCGCCACCTTTCCAAAGATGATTTTCTTCTCATATAAATCGGTAGCCTCTGCCAAAACTTCAGGAAGGATTTCTATTATGTTATCCTCACCGTTCTCAGCTTCCGGTAACTTTTGTGTCACTACCTGAAGAATTTCATCATAGGCGTCATCCACTGTAATTGTAAATACAAAGTGTTTACATGCCCATTCAACAAGTTCATCGATTGTTAGGCTTTTATCTTCAAGATGCTTATACACCACATCCTGAAGCAATATATACCCCGGCATTCCTGTCATTCTTACGCCATACAACTGACGTAAGATGATGCTTACAGCTGAATAGCGACTCCGCTTCTCTTTTAGTTCCTTTTCATTTGTGTTCTCTGTCATAAATATGCTCCCTTCTTTTGTGTTTCCCATATATTGGGAATGTATAAATTTTTAGTTCCATCTTATATTATATCATATTTACATAATATTGTAAATATAACTATTATCCCCCTAAAAATGAGCAGAGCACGGTATACCGCGCTCTGCTATTTACAGCTTCTTATTGCTCTTCAAGAAGCTTTGCTTTTTCCTCATCTGTTAGAGAATCCCACTCTTTTTCAGATTTTTCTGGATCTACTTCATAAATTTTGTTTGTATCATCTTCCGATACTCCTTCTTCAGATGACTGCTCATCCTTCTTTTGCTGTTCTTCCGATTTTTCCTGTGTAAAATCCAAATTGTCAAATTTGGACACATTCACAGTTCCATTACTATCATCGATATAGGAAATCTTTACATTATCTCCTTCCCTTGTAATTGGAAGTTCATTAGAAAGCTTACTTGCTGCCACATAAAGTTTAGTCGTATCATCATTGATGATCATATAATAGACAGTATTTCCATTAGAAATGTTTGCAGAAATTCGTGTTACAGTTCCTTCCACACTGTAGCTATATGCTTCATCACTGCCAATAACAGCATCATTACCATCAGCTAGCATAGCATCGATGTATGTTTGTTCAACTTGGTCGATACTTTCTCCAGTAGCAACTATCGAATAATTCTCGATATTTACCATGGCATAGGCTTTAATCAACCCAGACTTATCTTTTAAGGTCATAAAATAAGTCGGTATTCCCTGTACATTGATTGGTACAGGTAGCGTAGCATTATATCCTTTTTCCTGAATCTTGCCTTCCGCACTTGCCTGTGCAGACTCTTCTGTTGCTCCTGCCATCTGGAAAAATTTCGCTTCTTTGGTTCTCGTGTTTACCATCATAAATCCAGTCGTGGCATCATCGTTTCCGACAGATGTCATACCAGTATAATAGTAACACTCACCGTTATTATAAACTGTAAGAAGCCCTGGTGTTTTATTTATAACACCATTCTTTCCAAAAATAGAATTCCAAAAACCTTTTCCGTAGTCACCATAATTATCAATTTGTTCATCGATAAAATCATCTGGTTGAATTTTGTCTATCCAATCTGGCGCTTCTTCTATGGAGTATAATTCGCATTCACCAGTTTGCGCATCACAAACTAGTACTCCATTGGCTTCTGGCAATCCCCAAAATGCAGTGTTTTCGTATATTGTTACTGTCCAGTATGGGCGACCTGATTCATCAAGCTCAAATGACATATCTGTAAGACCAGTTGTCCTATAACCGGAATTTCTTATATGTCTTAACAGCTTATCTCCAAAACATGCAGTTTCCAAGTACCGAAGCTTAATTTCTTTTCCATCAAGCTCTTGCACTAACTGCACATCATCAGGATCAGTTGCACTCACAGTAATATAGCCAGGCGTGGTTTTATTGTCAAAATATTTCCACATTCCACTGTGCTCTAAAGGAGCTACAAAGGTAAGTTTACCATCTACTTGTTGCAACGTGAAATCTTTAACCTCCACAATTGAACCAAGTCCTGGTTCCTCACCCAGCTTTTTCTCTGCTTGCTTTAACGCCAATTCCTCATCAACTGTGGGAATTTGAGTGTTGTCAATAGGTACAATACTATCTGTGAAAGAACTTTCTTCTACTTCTCCCAATTGCTTATATGCATTATTAGCCTGAAATAGCATTGTTCCTCCTGCCAGGCCAACAATATTAGCTACTACAATTATAACTCCGATTACTATTATTGGGATGTAATTGATATCATTACAACCCAATACCAGTCCGATAATAATCAATTCCACTAAAACTAATGAAGACCAAAAAAGTGAACCTTCAAAAAATCCAAGTGAAATGTTTATTCCGAACCAATAGGCTGCAATCGCCCAGATAATTGGTGGAATCAATAAAAATAACAATGGTGTAAATTTTTTCATAACGTTTTTTCTCCTTTTGAATCTGTTAGTTAACGAGTTACAAAGCAAAAATTATCTTGAATAAAAAGCCTCCTTTCTTATAGTTACTATACTATAAGATTTTATAGTATATAAATTTCATTATACCACAAAACTAGCCCTATATCAAACCAATACGGGCTAGTCAAATTAATTATATCTCTACTCTGTTTTTAAATTTCTCTTCTATTAATAATCGTAATTCTTTATTTTTTTCTAACTCTAATTTAGGATCTTCTTCTGTTATTTTTATAGCTAATGCTTGAACTTGTTTTAGCACAGGCATATCTTCAAACAGATTTGCAATCTTAAATTCTGGAAGACCATGTTGTCTTGTTCCAAAAAATTCTCCACTACCACGAAGTTCTAAGTCTTTTTCCGAAATTATAAATCCATCATTTGTATCTGTCATTACTTTCATTCTTTTTCTAATAACATCAGAATTTCCTTGATATTTTAAAATACAATAAGATTGGTATTCTCCTCTTCCAACTCTTCCCCTTAACTGATGTAATTGCGCTAACCCAAACCTCTCGGCGTTTTCAACAACCATTAAACTAGCATTTGGAACATTTACACCAACCTCAATTACAGTAGTAGAAATTAGTATATCAATATCTCCATTTTTAAATCTTTCCATGATTTCATCTTTTTCTTTATTTTTCATTTTTCCATGTAAATATTCTACTCTGTAATTTTTAAACACTTCATTTTTATATTTTTCTGCCAACGCTGTTACAGATTTTAAATTCATTTCTTCATTTTCTTCTACTAATGGACATACAATATATGCTTGTCTACCTTCATCAACTTGTTTTTTTATAAAGTTGTTTACCCTTTCTTCCATTCCTTTTGTAACTGCAAAAGTATCAATTTTCTTTCTGTTTGGAGGTAACTCATCAATTATAGATATATCCAAATCACCATATAAAATCAAGGCTAGAGTTCTAGGAATAGGAGTTGCTGTCATAACCAACACATCAGGGTTTTGTCCCTTTTCTACTATTGTAGTACGTTGCTTTACACCAAATCTGTGTTGCTCATCTGTTACTACAAAACCTAAATTTTTAAACACTACATTTTCTTCTAACAAAGCATGTGTTCCTATTAATATGTCTATTTCTCCATTTTTTAATCTTTCTAAAATCTCTTCTTTCTTCTTTTTAGTTATACTAGAAATTAAAAGTTCGCATCTAATTCCAAACTGATCCAATATTTCTTTAAAACTCTCCAAATGTTGACTTGCAAGAATCGCTGTTGGAGCCATAATTGCCACTTGATATCCACATTTAACAGCTTTATATGATGCAATAATTGAAACTGCTGTTTTTCCAGACCCAACATCTCCTTGTAATAATCTGTTCATATTTTTATTACTTTCCATATCTTTATCTATTTCTTCTAAAACTCTTAATTGAGCTTTAGTTAATTTAAATGGAAGAACATTAATTACATCTGACATCTTTACATTTTTATTAAACTGAATACCATTGGTATCTGCTTCATATTTGTTCTTTAAATTTAATAGAGCAAGTTGCATACCTAGCAACTCTTCAAACACTAATCTTTTCCTAGCTTTCTCAAATTCATCAAAATTCTCTGGAAAGTGTATTTTATGTATAGACTCATTTATGCCTAATAATTTATACTCATCTAAAATATATTTTGGTAATGTTTCTGGTAATGAGTTATTAACTAATGTAATTGCATTTTCTATTATTCCTCTTAGTACATTTTGAGATAAATTATATGTTAATGGATATATAGGTATTATTTTGCCAGTATTTTTGTTTTTAGTTTCCTCGTCAAAAACAGGTGATAGCATTTCTATCCTGTTTTGAATTCTTTTTACTTTACCAAAGAAGTGATAAATTTCTCCAACTTTAAATTTATTTTTTAAATAACTTTGGTTATACCAAGTAATTAAACATCTTCCTGTCTCATCTTCTACTATAAGTTTATATATAACCATTTTCCTATTTCTTATTCTTGTTTCATTCATTCTAGCAACTGGTATTGCAGCGATTAAAGCTTCCTCGCCATCTACTAAATCTTCTATTTTTACGGGCTTACTTCTATCCTCATAATCTCTTGGATAATATGTAATTAAATCTTTTAAAGTAAAAATATTTAGATTATTTAGAAGTTTTACCCTATTAGGACCAACACCTTTTATATATTGTACTTCTTTGCTTAAATCAGCCATTTTTACCTCCTAATTGAAGTGTAATTTTGTATATTATATACTATTTTTTCTAAAAAGTCTTGTTTTTTTTGTTATTATATGGTAAGATTATAAACAGTCAATTTATTATCTTAATAGGAGGTGCAATAAATCATGGCAAAATGTGCAATTTGTGAAAAAACATTATCTCATGGAAACAAACTTAGCATAACACGTTCTCACGTTAGTAATAGAGCTTCAAGAACTTGGAAACCAAATTTAAGAACTGTAAAAACTATAGTAGATGGTCAACCAAAGAAAATTAAAGTATGTGCAAAATGTTTATGTTCTGGAAAAGTTAAAAGAGCTTAGTTTATATACTATTTGTGGGTTATTATAGAATAACCCTTTTTTCATGATATATATTACCAATATTAAAAATATCGTCAGAGTAATCTGACGATATTTTTATGTATTAATCCTTAATCCTAAATATTAATTTTACAAATCCTCTTAAAAATTTTGGAACTTTCTTTACAACAATTGTCATTCCTATCTCCTCCTTTTCAATTGTTTTCTATGTTTATAGTTGTTAATTAGAAAGCCATATAATTCCAACTATAATAATTGCAACACCTATTACAAAAAGCCACCCTGCAAAAGGAAGTAATAACACCAATAGAATTCCTATTCCTAAGCCTATTAATATTACAGCTAAAGTCTTTTTTAATATTTTACACATAAAGTATTACCTCCTTTTTTTATTGTGAAGGAAAAATCGTTAGATTTTTCTGAAACAACAAGGTTAAGTTTCCTATGCCCGTGCGATTGCGAAGCAATCTGCACATTTGGCGAAGCCACTTTCCTTATATAATATGAAAAAATAATTATTCCTGTGATTACTTTATGTTGATAAATTATTATGATATAATTTGTCATAAAAGGAGGATAATTATGAGAAAAAAAGATGCTATAGAATTAGTTCAAATATTAAAAAATACATATCCTGATGCAACTTGTAGTTTAGATTTTAAAACACCTTTTCAAATAGTAATTGCTGTAATGTTATCAGCACAATGTACTGATGAAAGAGTTAATCTAACTACACCAGCATTGTTTAAAAAATATCCAACAATTGAAGCTTTTGCTAATTGTGATATACATGAATTAGAAGAAATAATCCATCCTTGTGGATTCTACAAAAATAAAGCCAAAAACGCTCGTGCATGTGCTAATAAAATTTTAAACGATTTTAATGGAATCATTCCTAATACTATGGAAGAACTTATAACATTACCCGGTGTTGGTAGAAAAAGTGCTAATGTAATATTATTAGAAGCTTTTGGTATCGCAAATGGTATTGCTGTTGATACACACGCAAAAAGAATCTCTAATAGAATAGGACTTTCAAATGAAAAAGAACCAACAAAAATAGAACAAGATTTATTAAAAATATTTCCTAAAGAATATTTAAAAGATATTAACCATCTTTTTGTATGGCATGGTAGAAATACTTGTATGGCAAGAAACCCTAATTGCGATAATTGTACAATTAAGCAATTCTGTAAAAAGTATAAATCAGAACACAAAGTTTAATTTGTATTGACAAACAATAACTCATAATATATATTTTGATTAGAGTAATTTTAGGAGGTATACCAATGAAAAAATTAAAAAACTTTATAATAACTGTGTTTCTAGTTATTATATTATCCATTTCTACAACATGTATTGCAGATACTAATGAAACACAAGAAGATATCACTGCAACACCATATGTAGCAGACTCTTCTGAAAGTACAACTGCTGTGGTTGAAGATGATTTATATTTATACGGAAATGATGTTAATATGAATCAAGCCGTAGACGGAAATGTTTATATCTTCGGAAAAAATGTAACAATAAGTGGAGAAATTGATGGAAATTTATTTATTTGTGCAAATAATGTTTCTTTTAGTGAACAATCATACATAAGTTCAAGTATATACATAGTAGCTGATAAAATAGATTTTAATACATCAACAAATTCACTATATGTTGTTTCTAATGAACTAAATATTCCCGAAGGTCATGGTCCTTTTAGAGATTTATACGCAATAACTAATAAATTAACCTTATTTGGCTCTGTAGGAAGAAATGCATATTTAAGCGTAAAAGATTTTATTATATCTTCCGACTCATCACAAGGTTCAATTGCTGGAAAATTAACATATTTATCACAAAACGAATTAGAATTTCCATCAGGTGCAATTAGTGGTGACATAAATTATATAAAAACTTCAAGTTCATCAAATGCAGGAACTACAATTTCGAGTATAATTATAAATATTGTAAATAGTATATTTGCAGCAAGTTTAGTATATTTACTTTACAGATTCTTCTTAGAAAATAGTTTAGAAAAAGCTTCTTCATGTTTATCAAATAAATTTGGTAAAGTATTTTTATCAGGTCTAGTTGCTTTAATTGCTATTCCAATCTTGTCTATTATACTTATAGCTGCACAAGTAGGAGCTAGTGCTGGATTATTATTATTAATGTTATACATATTTATGATTGGAATTTCTCCATACATATTTGCATCAATTTTAGCTAGAAGAATTTATAATAACAAAAAATTCTCTAAAATGCCATTAGAATATTTACTTGCAATATTAATTGCAGTTGTAATTAGTGCTTTAAAAATGATACCTTTTGTAGGAATTGTAGTAACAATATTTATTTCTATTTTAGGATTTGGAATTATTATATATAATTTATTCTTTAATGGTCATAAAAATAAATCTACAACAATAGAAGAAAACGTAGCAAATTAATTGCTACGTTTTCTCTATTTTTATGCATGATTAATTTTTTAATTTACTTACAGTTGCTTTATAATTTTCTGTATTTAATATTCCATTTCCTACAACAGCTATATCTACTCCTGCCTCTTTTACTTCATCTATTGTATCAAGATTTATTCCTCCATCAGCTTCAATATATGTATCTAAATTATGTTGTTTTAAATATTCTTTTAATATTCTAACTTTTCTTAAAGTCTCTGGAATTAGAGCTTGTCCACCCTTACCTGGTTCTACTGTCATTACTAATACAGTATTTATATATGGTAAAAATTCATATATTTCTTTTATTTCTGTAGCTGGTTTTATAGCAATACCAACTTTACAATTATTATCTTTTACTAATTTAATCATTTCATGAATTTTATTTTTATCTTTAATTGCCTCTAAATGAAAAGTTATCATATTTGGTTCGATTGCACTATATAATTTTATATATGTTTCTACATCTTCTACCATTAAGTGAACATCTAATGGTAATGTAGTGATTTGCTTTAATAAATTTGAATATTTATTCATTTTATCTACAGTGTTTTTTTCTACGAATTTTCCATCCATAACATCTATATGGAAATAATCTATTTTTGCTACCTCTAAATTATAAAATGTTTTTGCTGCTTCATCTTCATTTGCATCTAATATTGATGCTGAAATTTCTACCATTTGTGTTCCTCCTTATCTCTTAAATTCTCATATATTTTTATAAAATTTTGATATCTACTTTCTGATATTTCTCCTTTTCGCAATGCATTTTTTATTCCGCAATTTTCTTCTTTAATATGTCTACAACCTATATACTCACAATCTTTTATATATTGTTTAAATTCTTTAAAATATTCTGCTAAATTATTAGATTCGATTTCAGTAATATCAAATGTAGAAAATCCTGGTGTATCTGCAATATATTCATTTTCTTTAATTTTATATAAAGATATATTTGTTGTCGTGTTTTTACCTTTTTTATTTTTATTACTTATTAATCCTGATTTAGTTAGTTCTTTTCCAAAAATGCTATTTAACAAAGTTGATTTTCCAACTCCGGAATTTCCTGCAAATACACTTATGTTATTTTCTAAAATTTTATTTAAACCATCTATTCCTTCTTTTTCTTTTGCATTTGTTTCTACTATAGGATAACCTATGTTTTTATAAATTTCTTTTATTTCTTCTACTTTTTTCTTGTCTAAATCTATTTTATTAATTACAATTACAGCTTTTATCCCAACATATTCTGCATATGCTAATTGTTTATCTAACATTAATAAATCTGGTTTTGGATTTTTGGCAGATAGCACACACACAATTTGAGTTATATTTGAAATTTTAGGTCTTTTAATATAATTATTCCTTTTTTCTATTTTTTCTATTATATTCTCATTCTTATCAAAATCTACTATGTCCCCAACAACTATTCCTTCTTCTTTTAATTTGCCTCTTGCATTACAAGTATATATTTTTTCATTTGCTTCGATATAATATAAATTTGAAATATTACTTATTATTTTTCCCTGCATAATTCTCCTTTTCTTATTTTTTGTACATTATACCATATTTATTTTATTTTTTAAATATTTTTATAAATGGCTGTAGCACAGCCTAAACTGTGCTACTTCTTTCGAGATACTTCTTAAAAATATCATCTGTTAAAGACAAGTTCTCTTTTTTGAAAACTATTACTTCAACTCCACCAATATCTTCCTCCAAATATCCAATAGGCAAAATCTTACCTTTTAAGAAAATGAGATGTCTTAAAATTGGATCCCGGAATACTGGTGTGGGAATAAATTTGTATTCGTTCATTCCTTCAACCTCCCATTTTTGATGGTAATATTATAACATGTATTTATATAAAAGTTTCTATTTTTCTAAAAATTCTAAAATTTCATTTAAATTTTCCTCTGTTACAAAATCTGCTCCATTTTCAAATATTTTTGCAAGCTGAGTACTTTGATTACTATTTTCTTTTTCTATATATTTTCCAACCATATGTAGAATTTTAGTTTTTAACCAATTTAATTTATTATAGTCTAGCCCTCCTTGTAAATAAAAAAGAGGTTTATCTATATTATTTGTTTTAATTAAATTATTTGTATTTTCTTCACTTTTAGGATACAATCCTACTGCTCCATAACATTTAACTTTATATTTATTTTTAATCTTATTAATTCCAGTTATCATATTAGCACATACCCATGATAAATATATTATTTCATCATTTGAATTAACTTTTCCATTTGCATCTTTTATTGTATAACATGGAATATCTAATTTTTCGCTTAGCATTTTTGCATATCTTGAAGTATGCCCTGTACTACTATTATATATTATTGCTTTAACCATAATTATTTTCCTTCCTAAACTATTATATTCATGTTCTAAATAAATACTGGGTATAGTAAATTTTTTCCTTTGAAATATTTTATATACAAAAATCTAATGATCTCTCCTATGTATCTAAAGAAATTTCATTCCAATCTTCTTCACTTGCAATTAGCCATTCAAGTCCTTTTCGACGTTCAACAACTACATCTGGATTTAAATCTGCTATAGGTGTATCTGAATTAATTCTTTTTTCAGTTACAGCCCAGTCATAACGATAATATAAATCTAACATATCTAAAATTTCTTCTATATCTCTTATTTTACATTGACTTTTAAATTCTTCATATGTTTTACAAGTACTAACTAGCATAATTGCTTTTTCACAATCGCAAATCTGGTTTGGATGATCAATATTATCTACTAGTCCCAATGCCCATACTAATGACCAATATGCTTCATAAGACCATACAACATCAATTACGTCTTGTTTACTATATTTTCCATTAAATATTCTTTTTTCTTTTTCTATTAAATTATCTTGAACGCCATATTGTTTTAACATATTTAGAAAAAAAAATCTTAGAACTATCATAATCATTATTTTCAGATATATCTATAGCCAATTGAGTTGATATTAAGCAAGCTATGGCCCTTTTACATATTGTATCTATATCTTTTAATCTTGCTTGACTACTATCTTCTATTACTGGTAAAGTCTCAAGACAGGCTATTCCTAATTGTTTTATTTTTTTATTTGAATTATTTCTTCTTTCTATATTACTTATTTTTTCCATATTATCACCCTATTTTATTCTTTTATATATTTTAAATTAGCTCTTACTATTTCCCTATTTTCTTGCTTTATAAGAAACTCTATCTCATTATCTTTAATTTTTTTGTAAATTGATAATTTTTGTTCTTCTTTACTTTCATTTATATAATGTATTTCAAAGTCTGTTATCTTATTACTATCTAAAAAATCTGAATTTAATGAATTTATAATAAGTTTAACATATGATACATTATTTGTATGGTAACTGAAATCTATATCAGATGAATATATTTTTTGTTCATATACTTTATCGTCTTCAGTAAAGTCTGTTTTTAGTTTTAAATATTTATCTTTGTTTATACCTTCTTTTATTTGAACATCTGTTGGATAATTTACTGTATTAATTTTTCTAATTTTTCTATCTGTTAAGTCTATAACACAAATTTCTTGATTTGCATAAAACAATATATTTTTATCTTTATCTTTAAATTGTGTCTCAGTTTCTAGACGAATTGGCTTTATTCCTGTAGTAAAAACCGTTCCTTCTATTACATCTCTCCATGTTGGATATTTATTAAAATGTACTTTTGTTTTTGTTAGTACCCAAATCGCATTATTTTCTTTTTTTAAAATTATATTATCACTTTTTAGAAATCCAAAATACTCTGTCATCATATCTTGTATCAAGTATAGCGAATTTAATACACTTAAATTAATTTTTCTATCACAATCAGAATAGCCTATAAAAAATTGCCTTTTATATTCATTTTCCACTTTTATCACCTTCCAATTAATCTATTTTATAATATCAAAAACAAAATAATTTATCAATATTATATTAACGCAAAAACAGATAAAGCAAAATAGCTTTATCTGTTTAATTTCTAGTTAAATGTATATGTTGTTGAATTATTAAAGTTAAATGTTGTAGATCTTCTATAACTTTCTCCTCTTGAATTTATTAATGTTACAACTACTTCCTTTGAACCTTTTCCACTTACTCTTGCTGTAATAGTGTTATTTTTATCTACATTAGATTGTTGGAAAGCTTCGCTTCCACCAACTGTAATTGTTATATCAACAGTTTTGGCTGTGTTCCCACTAGTACTATTTCCTGCTTCTTCTTCATATCCTCCTGTAATTGCTTTTACATCGATTGTAAAGGTTGCTTCTTTTGCTTCAGAAACTTTATTTACTGTAATTGTAATTGTAGTTCCTTCTTGTACTTCTGTACCGGCATCTCTACTTTGTCTTAATACAACTCCGTCATTTTTAGATTCATCTTCATCATTAACTACATTAACTTTTAATCCTGCTTCTGTTAATAAGTTTCTTGCTTCTTGTTCAGTTTTTCCTACAAGGCTTGGAACTTCTACATTTACAATTCCACTACCTTTACTTACAACTAATTTTACAGTACTTCCTTTATTAACAGTTTCACCATCTTCTATATCCTGGCTTAATACAATTCCAGCTTCTACTTTTTCGTCATTTTCCTCAGTTATTTCTGCTACTAGCCCAGCATCTTTTAGTAATTTTTCTGCTTCTTCTCTTGTTTTACCAACGACATCTGGAACTTCCACTGTTTCGGTACCTTTACTTACAACTACAGAAATTTCACTATGTTCCTTTATTGTATAATTTTCTTGATATGCTGGATCTTGAGATATTATCTTTCCTTCTTCAACATTTTCATTATATTCCTCTGATTTTACAACTAATTTTAGTTTTAAATCTTTTACAATTTGTTCTGCTTCATCTTGAGTTTTATTTACTAAATCTGGTATTTGTACATCTTTTGGATTTACTATTTCCATAACTCCCATTGTAGTTCCAAAAGCTATAAAAAATAATAATATTGCACCAATTACAAAAGATAGTGCCTTATGTTTTTTTACAAATTCTATAAATTTATTTGGTTTCTTTGCATTTTTAGGATTATTCGCTTCTTTTGCTTTTCTTTCTGCTTCTGCTATTTCTTGTGTAGATATTCTTTGTGTTGCTGCATTTAAATTACTTCTAATATGTACAACATTATCATCTGGATTTTTTAATGCTGCATTTAAATCTTTTAGCATCTCTGTCGCAGATTGGTATCTTAAATTAACATCTTTTTGCATAGCCTTCATTATAATATCATTTACAACTTGTGGAATATTTTCATTTAATTCTTTTGGTTCTACAGGTTTTTCTTGCATATGTTTTAATGCTACTGAAACAGGTGTATCTGCATCGAAAGGTACTCTACCAGTTAACATTTCATACATTACAACTCCTAAAGAATATAAATCAGATTTTGCATCTGTATATCCTCCTCTTGCATGTTCTGGTGAAAAATAGTGTACAGAACCTATTGTTGTTCCAAAAGCTGTAATCGTAGAATTTGAAACTGCTTTCGCTATTCCAAAATCTGTAACTTTTGCAATTCCATCCTCTGTTATTATAATATTATGTGGCTTTATATCTCTATGAACAATATTATTTTTATGGGCTGTTTCTAATGCTGATGCAATTTGAGTTACTACGTTTAAAGACCATTTCCAAGGTAACGGTCCATTTTCCTCTGTTATTATTTCTTTTAAAGTTTTACCTTTAATTAATTCCATTACAATATAATATAAGCTACCTTCATTACCTACATCAAATATAGATACAATGTTTGGATGTGTAAGACTTGCTGCTGATTGTGCTTCTATTCTAAATCTCTTTATAAATTCCTCATCTGTAGTAAATTCGTCTCTTAATATTTTTACTGCTACATATCTATTCAAAACACGGTCCTTGCTTTTATAAACCGTTGCCATTCCACCATTTCCTATTTTCTCTATTATCTCGTATCTGTTACCTAATATTTTCCCCTCTAGGTCCATTATTCCATCTCTCCTTAATCATTATATACAATAACAACCGTTATGTTATCATATCCTCCTCTATTGTTTGCTAATTCGACCAACTTCGTAGTAGCATTTTCTACATCATTTGTTACTAAATCGTAAATTTCTTGGTTTGTTACCATGTTTGTTAACCCATCTGATGTTAATACAAGCTTATCTCCTTTAAGAAAACCTTTAGTTGTTACATCTGGTTCTACATAAGGAGTGCATCCTAAAGCTTTCATAAGCATATTCTTTTTAGGATGATTTTCTGCTTCCTCTCTTGTTATTGTTCCTTCTTTTACTAACTTTTCAACATAACTATGGTCTGTTGTTAATTTCCTTATAATATTTTTTCTAACTCTGTATATTCTGCTGTCTCCAACATGACCTATATATATTTTATTCCCATAACCTAAAACTAATTCCAAAGTTGTACCCATTCCTTCTAATTCTGGTACTTCTTTTGATTTCTCAAATACTACCATATTAGCATATTCCATACTACTTCTTACTAGTTCTTCAATGTTTATTCTATCATGTGGGATTGTATTAAAATTATTGGTTAGATATTTCCTCGCAGAATCTATTGCAAGTTTACTTGCAATTTCTCCTCCATTATATCCTCCCATTCCATCTGCCAACATATATATTCTTAATTCATTTTCTTCTGTTGGAATATAGTATGAATCCTCATTTAATTCTCTTGCTTTACCTAAATCGGTCTTAGCAAAACATTTCATTTTATCACCTCTAACGTTTTTCTTCTATCGTCTTTCTTCTTAATTGTCCACATGCAGCTTCTATATCTGCCCCTAATTCTCTTCTTATTGTTGCTACAATTCCATGTTCATTTAAATAATCTCTAAATTTAATTATATTATTATCTGTAGATTTTACAAATTTTCCATTTTCTATCTTATTAATTGGTATTAAATTAACATGTGCAAGCATTCCATGTAATAATTTTACTAATTCTTTGGCATCTTCCAAATTATCGTTATTGTCCTTTGCTAAAGCATACTCAAAGGAAATTCTTTTATTTGTTTTCTCTATATAATACTTACATGCTTCTATTAATTCTTTAATTGGATATGCTTTGTTTACTGGCATCATCTCAGTTCTTTTATCATCATTTGTTGCATGTAATGATATTGATAATGTACATTGTATTTTTTTATCTGCCAACTCATAAATTTTAGGTACAATTCCACTAGTAGAAATGCTTATATGTCTAGCACCTATATTTAATCCTTTTGGATTATTTAATATTCCAATAGCATTTATTACATTATCAAAATTATCAAATGGCTCTCCGATTCCCATAAATACAATATTTGATATCTTTGTATTTTCTTCTTGCTCTACTGCTAAGATTTGTTCTACAATCTCACCGGCTACTTAAATTTCTAACAAATGGAATTCCTGTTGAGGCACAGAATTTACATCCCATTTTACAACCAATTTGTGATGAAACACATAATGTTTTACCATGATGATATTCCATTAAAACTGTTTCTATCATATTCCCGTCTAATATATCAAATAAATATTTTTTAGTTCCATCTTTTGAAACTAATTTTTTTGCTATCTTATAATTACACATTGTATAATTTTCTTGTAGTTTTTGTCTTAACTCTTTTGATATATTAGTCATTTCATCAAATTCTTTTACTTTTTCTCTATATAACCACATAAAAACTTGTTCTGCTCTATATGGTTTTTCTCCTAATTCTTGAAATTCTTTTTTTAGTTCGTCTAAATTATAATCCTTTATATTCTTCATTTTCTTTTCTCTTTTTCACCTATTATTTGTAAAACTATATATATCACAACTTAATCTTTTTTTCAACTTATCATATAAAAAAACAGAAAAAAAGAGTAAATCAAATTTTATAATCAGCATTTCATATTTTTACTGG
>CAMMLJ010000024.1 GCA_946497695.1 uncultured Clostridium sp.
TGCCAAATCAAGAATATATAGAATTACCAGAAGTAGAAGATAAAGATTTACCAGACATACTTTCGACAGAAGTATTAGAGCAAGGATCAAATACAGCAAAGGTACAATTTATAGTAAATAATCCATCAAGTGAAACAATAACAAATATAAAGATACAGAACTTAGATTGTACAATAGAGAGCCAAGAATATAGTAATGGACAAAGCACAGTGATAGCAACATTAAGTAATCCAGTAATATGTACATCAAATTATTCAGTAGAAAGTATTACCACAAAAGGAGCATTTAGCCAGGAATATACAAGAAAATTCAATAACAATGAAAGAATAATACCAGTAGAATTATACAAAGAAATTAAAACAGTAGATGATTGGATAGCAATAAATAATTCGCCAACAGAAAATTATATGTTAATGAATGATTTGGATTTTATAAATCAAGGAGATAATATAAAAATAACTAAAGCTTATACTGGTAAATTAGAAGGAAACAACTTTAAGTTAAAAAACATTAATATTACTTCGTGGCTATTTTCAAGTGTTAGTGGAAAAATTCAAAACTTAAAAATAGAGAATATAACTATAACAAAGAACACTTCAGGAAATATTGGTATTATATCAAGTACGAATAACGCTAATATAGCCAATATAACTGTACAAAATGAAAATATATTATTAAACGAAGGAAATAATATGACTGTATATGCAGGAGGAATAATTGGAAATATGCAAAGTACAAATATTGAAAATACATCTGTTACAGAATTAAGCATTAATGTGAATGATGCAAATAGTACTTTTGCAGTTGGAGGATTAATAGGTTATGTCGGAGATTATAATGTAATAAAAAATTCGTTTGTTCAAGATTTAGATATTAATGAAACATCTTCTTTCATAGTACAAGGTATAGGAGGAATCGCTGGTATTACACGTGATTATATCACTTATAAAAGTATAACAAATTGTTATGCAGTAGGAAATATTAAAAGCAGTAAAGGAAATATAGGAGGAATTGTAGGAAGAGCAGAGAACACAGATATATATAATTGTATATCAAAAGTTAATATTATTGCAGAGGAAGATAATATTGCTGGAATAGTAGGAGAGATAACAGCAGCAATAAATGATTCTGTAAGTAATATAGAAGAAAATTTAGTTTTAGGAAACCTTTATTCTACGAACATAAATGTAAATGACATGAACAGAATAGTTGGAAATGAAGAAGATGTAGGAAACAATTATGCGTATGAAAATCAATTAATAAATGGTGAAATAGTAGCAAATCAATTAGGAGGAAATCTAATCTCATATGAAGATATATTTAAAGAGAGTACATATACTAATAAAATGAATTTTAAAAATCAATATGATTTAACTGGTCTTCAAAATGAAATTTTGCCAAAACTATTAAGCACAGACGGAAAATTGTTACCAAACCAAAAAGATAATACATTGGAAAAAGAACAAATATTAAAGATAGAAAGTGTAGAAGCCCAAAAAACTGGTAGTAATACATTAGAAGCAAGAATAAATCTACTAAATACAAAAGAATTAAGTATTAATAAAATAATAATAGATGGAATAGATGCAGAAATTACAAGAAAAGAAACACAAAATGGAATGACATATATAGATTTACAAGGAACGGTTACAAAATATTTTGATAATTATAGAATAGAAAAATTGGAATATATAGATGAAAATAAAGAAACTAAAGAAGTAGAAATAAATGGAAAAATTGAGTTACAGTATTATAAAAAAATTTATAATTTTGATGATTGGCAAAGTATAGATGAAAGTAGTTACCAAAATTATAGATTAATGTCAGACATTGATTTTTCTGGAAAAACTAATATAAAAAATAACATTTTAGTAAATAGATTGGAAACAGATGGAAGTGTATATACATTAAAAAATATTAATTTGGAATATACTACATCATATAATGGCTTGATAAAAGGAATAACAAATACTTTAGAGAATATAAATTTTGAAAATATAACAATAAACAATACAACAAATGATTCAAATTATATAGGAGTAATAGTAAATACAAATGCAAACATAATTCAAAATATAAATGTTAAAAATATACAAATAAATGCAAAAGGACAATATATAGGTTTTATTTCAAATGCAGAAGGAGAAACAATTAAAAACCTAAATTTAGAAAATATTACATTGACTGGTTCAAATAATGTAGGTGCTTTAGGAGGAAGAACTTCTGTAAAATACATAGAGAATATATATGGTACAGGTATTAATATAGAAGCTACAGGAGTAAATATTGGTGGTATTATAGGTTTGGTTCAAAATGTGGCAAATGGCTATATGAAATATGTAACAATAGAAGGGAATTCTACAATAGTTTCTAATTATACAGGTACTTCAAATTCATATGTTGGTGGAGTTGTAGGTTATAAAACAGGGAATTCTTCTTTTATATTACAATATATATATGCAAATAATACAAAAGTAAAAGGTAATAATTATGTAGGAGGAATAGGAGGAGAGCTTGTAGATGCTAATCACTTATATGCTAATAATGTAAATGTAGAGGGGAATTCTTATGTTGGAGGAATTCATGGAAGTGAAGGATCGATCCATAAATGTTCAGTAAAAAATTCAACAATAAAAGCAACAGGTGATTATGTAGGCGGAATAGCTGGAATATCAAATTGGAATATTTATAATTTGGAAATTATAAATACCAAAATTACAAGTAATTATGTTGGTACAATAGCAGGTAAACATGGAACGTCTTTAAATTCATTTAATATGTATGCAAAAGATTGCACAGTAGAAGGAAATTCATATGTCGGAGGAATATTTGGAGTGTTTTTATGCCAACCACTATATTTAACTTACACTAATTCAAAAGTAACTGCAACAAATCACACAGCAGGAGGAATAATAGGATATTTAGACAATACAAATATGACAGCAGTAAATAATACTTCTAAGTTATATAATAACTATGTAGCAGGAGGTACAATAACAGCAAAAACAAATGCCGGAGGATTTATAGGAAATATTACAGAAGATTTATATATGCCAGATACTTACTATTATAGTAACTATGTAGAAGCATATGTAAATTGTGATGATGACAGTACAAGTTCATTAGGAATAGGTAGTAGAGAAAATCAAAATCAATATTTAAAAGACACATATTATTATAAATATTCTAGTTTAAATGGAGAAAATCCAACTGCACAAAATGAAGTATTTATACCACAGGAAAATTATCTAATAGAAGCAGAATTAAAAGAGCAAACAACATATACATCAAAATTAAAATGGACAACAGCTAACTGGAAATTCGATGGACTTCAAAATAATAAGTATCCAATTATTAACCATTCTAATTTACCAGACCAAGAAGGAATAGATTTACCAAAAGATTCAGAACACAATCTTTCTGGAAACACAAATACACAATCTTTAAACAATACAGAAGATGAAACTTTACAAATGCCAGAACAAACCTTCGAATATGCCGGAAAACAAATAACAACATATAGTGATTACTCAATAATTCAAGATGCAGAAGGCAATTCAGTAACAAGAAATGCAAAACTATATTTAAAAGATGGAAATCTATTTGCACTATCTCCAACTATTGATATGGTAGATGGAAATTTCATAATAGACAATTACAATGGCAAAGAATATGAAACAGTATTAGGAACTGATGGAAAGATGTATGATTTAAAAGAAAAATTAACATATCCAGAAAACTTTAAAAATGAAGATATTAAGAGTATAGGAAATAACTTGAATACAGATGAAAAAGAAGTAGAAGTAACATACAATAATGGAGACAAAATAAAATTCAACTATCAAACTGGAGAAGTAATTTCAGAAGAAAAATCAGATGAAAATAAAACAGGTTTAGTTGAATTTATACAAGACAAATTACAAACAGAAGAATCAGTAATCACAACAAACGAAGAAGGATACGAAAATACAAAAGAACTTATACAAAAGCTAAAAGAAGTACCTGTAGATAAAGCAGAACAAATACAAAATGAATCTACAAACCAAGAAAACGAAACAGATACTCAAAATAGTACAAATTATATAACAACATATAATACAAACAGCGATAAATATGAAATTTACAATGAAGAAGATTTGTTAGATACAACAAAACAAACAATAGAAACAGAAAATGAAAAGATAGAAAAAAATAATTTATCAAATTTTTACTCATCACAAATATCTAAAACAACAGAGAAAACAGGAAAAACAACAATATATATAACAATATTAGCAATAATAGTAGTACTTATAATATTAATTAGATATAACATAAACAAAAACAAGAAGAATGGCTAAAAGTATAATTAAAAGTATAATTAAAAGTCCAAAGCTCGTTGTCAGAATAGATAGCGAGCTTTGGATATTTTGGAATTTAGGAATGTCTTTTCGGGATTTGGGGACGTTGTTTAAATCCCATTTGACATCAAAAAAGTAATATAATAAAATTAGAAAAATATAAATGTAAAAAATTAACAAATTTAAAGAAAGGGGAGTATGATAAATTCATCATACAAAATAGAAAATGAAAGTAGAAGACATTATTAAAGCAACTAATGGTAAATTATTAATAGGAAATTTGCAAGAAGATTGTGAAAATTTCTGTACAGATACAAGAAAAATTCAAGATGGTGATATATATGTAGGTCTAAAAGGTGAAAAATTTAATGGTAACGAATATTATAAAGAGGCTCTAGATAAAGGAGCTAAAGTTGTTATTATTTCTGGAATAAAAGTAGCGCAAGAGGATTTAGAGCAATATAAGAATAAAACAATAATAGAAGTAAATGATTCTTTAGAAGCATTTGGAGATATTGCAGCATATAAAAGAGAATTATACGACATCCCAGTTGTACAAATAACAGGAAGTGTTGGAAAAACAAGTACAAGGGATATAATTGCAAATGTAGTACGTACACAATATAAGACTTTGCAAACAGAGGGCAATCAAAATAATGCAGTAGGTTTGCCAACTACTCTTTTAAAATTAAAAGATCATGAAGCAGTGGTAGTAGAAAGTGGGATGAATCATTTTGGCGAAATACGTTATCTAGGAAAAATAGCAAAACCAACAGTGGCAGTAATTACAAATATAGGAACTGCTCATATTGGCTTTTTAGGTTCAAGAGAGAATATATTAAAAGCTAAACTAGAAATATTAGAAAATCTAAAACCAGATGGATATGTTGTAATAAACAACGACAATGATATGTTAAATAAGTGGGCAAAAGAAGATACAAAATATAAAAAATATACATTTGGAATTGATGAAAAATCTGATGTAATGGCTTATAATATCAGAGTAAATGAAAATTATTCTACATATAATGTAAAAATAAATAATAAAGAATACACGGTAAAAGTACCAGTAAGTGGTAAACATTTTGTTTATAATAGTTTATGTGCAATAGCTGTAGGAAATCTATTAAATATAGCTCCAGAAAATATTATAAAAGGTATCGAAACATTTACTTTAACTAAAAACAGAATGGAAATTGATAAAATTAAAGATGGTGTAACAGTAATAAATGATGCATATAATGCAAGTTATGACTCTATGAAAGCAGCAATCGAGTATTTGCAAAGTATACCAGGTAGTAGAAAAATTGCTGTTTTAGGAGATATGTTTGAATTAGGAGAATTTTCAGAAGAAATTCATAGAAAAGTAGGAATAGAAGTATTTACACATAAAATAGATATGCTAGTTACTGTAGGGGAAGCATCAAAATATATTGCTGAAGAAGTAGAATATTTAGGAATGCCTAAAGATAATGTAGCATCTTTTGATACAACAGAAGAAGCAACAAATTATTTAAATAAAATCTTAAAACAAGACGATGTTGTATTATTAAAAGCAGCTAATGGAATGCATTTTTCAAAAATATTTGACGGAATAAATAATTAAAAAATATTAGGTAATGAAAATGTAATTACATCATGTCCTGGAGAAGTAGAAATTAAAGATGAATTTTACGATTATAATTCTAAATATCAAAATACAACAACAAATTCTATAATAACATTAAAGTGGAAGATAGAACAAATGTGGTATATGTAAATGAAATAAATGCAATGGAAAAATAAATCTATCTGGAGGTAAAAATGGATTACAAAGAAATAGAAGCAGATGTAAAAAATATATTATCAGAATATAGATTTACCCACTCTATTGGAGTGGCTAAAAAAGCAGTAGAGCTTGCCAAAATATATGGTGTTGATGAAGAAATCGCTAAAAAAACGGGAATAGCTCATGATGTAGCAAAAGAAATGACAAATGAAGAAATGCAAAAATATGCAATATTAAATAATATAGAGATAGACGAAATAGAAAGTGCTAAACCATCTCTTTTACATGGAAAAATAGGAGCAGACATTGCCTCTAAAAAATATGGTTTTACACAAGATATGGTAAATGCCATAAAGTGGCATACAACAGGAAGAAAAAATATGAGTATGCTAGAAAAAATTATATATGTAGCAGATAAAACTGAGGAAAATAGAAATGGAATAAGATTTGATTTAGAAAAAAGCAAGGAACTTTCAAAACAAAACATTGATGAAACACTTATATTTTTAATGAATGAATCGATTAATTACAAGATAAAAAATAATGGATTAATACATCCAAAAACAATAGAAGCAAGAAATGATTTATTGTTAAAATGTACAAAAATTAAATAAACCTATTTTAAAATGCATTTTTATGTGATATAATGTGGACACCATGAATGTGGAGGATGTTAAATGATTTTCAAAGATTATTACAAAATATTAAATTTAGAATCTAGTAAGATAACTCCTCAAGAACTGAAAATAGCATACAGGGAAGCTGCAAAAAAGTATCATCCAGATATTAATATTAATGATCAATTTGCAGAGGAACGATTTAAAGATATAAATGAAGCATATAGGGTGTTATCAAATTCTACTTCTAAACGAAAATATGATAGAATATGGAATAATAATGTTGGAAAAAAGAAGAAGTATGAAGAGAGCCAAAGGAAAAATGGCTCAAAATTTTCCGAATTTTTCACAATGTTTTTTGGCAATATTGTTGGTGAAGAGGAGCAAACCGACAATAAAGTAAAGAAAAAAATTCCTATAAGAGGAGAGAATGTAGAAACAGAAATAAATATGTCAATAGAAGAAACATATTATGGAACAGAAAAGAAAATTTCTCTTAGGACTCTAAAAGGAAAGATGAAGACTTTTGTAGTAAAAGTCCCAGCAGGTATTAGGAATCAAGAAAAGATTAGATTGATTGGCCAAGGAAAAGCTGGAATCAATGGTGGTAAAAACGGAGATTTATTTATTAAAGTAAATATTCAAAATAGCAAAAGGTTTAGATTGGAAGGAATAGATTTATACACAGACCTACGATTAACCCCATGGGAAGCAGCCTTAGGCACAAGAGCTACCATAGATACAATAGACGACACTGCTTCTGTCTATGTACCAAAAGGAATTGAAAGTGGCGAAAAAGTCAGAATTCAAGGAAAAGGTTACAAAGATGGAAAAGGTGGAAGAGGAGACCTAATAGCCGAAGTAAAAATAATAGTACCAAAAGAATTAACATCAGAGGAAGAAAAGTTATATAAGGAATTAGAACAAATATCAAACTTTAATCCAAGGAAAAGAGCAAATTAACATAATAACTTAAAATTGGTTGACAAAAACTTACAAATTAGGTATAATTAAACATAGTAGTGTTACAAAAGACAAACTATGTATATAGAAAATCGTAGAAGTGTGGGGTGTATAGATATGTACGTTTGGGAAGGAAAACATTTTAGCATAATGGATCCAAATAACGTAAATACAGTAGTATATCAAATAAATGAAACATTAAAAGAGGATTTAAAAAATTCACCAAAGTATACAGTAACAAGATTAGATTATACAGAAGAAATGTATGGTGACAAAAAGAAGAAGACATTTTATATTGATGATCCTTCTGATAACAAAGACGAACTTGTTATACTATCATTTGGAAAGGATAGAGTAGTAATTAATATGGCAATACTACAAGGTGACAAAATAACAATTTCTAAAAAACCAACGCCATTAAAATTTAATACTCTTTATTCAGATACGGAAAAAGAATATAAAGAGTTTAAGTATACACCAAATTTTAAGAGACAGATTTCAATTATAGACCCAGAAACAACAGAAGAAGTAAAGCCTACAGTATATTTTGACGAAGAGGCTAATGAAGTTAGAGGAAAATGCAAATTAAAAGCAAACAAACCATATTTTGCTTTTGAAATAAAAGAGAAAAAAGATTAAAGGAGAGGGGAGTTCTAATGAACGATACAAATAAAGAATCTAATTATACTTGTAATTCGGTGACGTTTGAAGAAGGTGCAAAAATTATAACTTTTAAAATGGTTGATCCAGACAACACCAAAGATTTTCCACAAATATTAGAGGGTGTTGCTAAAAACGAAATGATTGCACCAGAGACACCAGAAGAAGCAAAAGTCTTGGCTAAAACTGCACAAAAATCAGGTACAACAGCTTTTTCTAAAAATGGAGCTAAAATTACAACGAAAGAAGTTGCGGAACTTAGAAAAAGAAGAAATAGAAAAGTCGAATCTAGAGTAATAAGATCAAATGTGGCAACACGTAAAGATAGCAGAACAGAGGATTCTTCAAGATAATACCACAAAAGATAGGGATGAATTAAATGAATTATAAGTTACAGAGTATGTTAGAAAATGGCAAAAAGAAAATAATAATATTTGCAATATTATGGTTAGTAATTATAATCCTAGGAGTTGCTCCTTTTGCGGCAGCTGCAGCAGAAGCTTCACAGGCAGGAGCGGCTTTTAACTTCGAAACTTTTTTCGAACAACTAGGTCAATATATTACTAGCCCTTTTTCCAGTTTAGGAGTTGTATTTTCAGAAGGATATATAGGAACATTTGGAAATTGTGTTTTATATTTTTCATTATTTTACTTAGCAGCAGTTATAGTTGGTATAGTAAAAGCAGCACCTAAAAGTGAATATACAGATATAGAGCATGGTTCAAGTGGATGGGCAGAGCATGGAGAACAATATAAAGTTCTTAGTAAAAAGAGCGGAATTATACTAGCCGAAGATAACTATTTACCATTAAATAAAATGGGAAATATAAACGTACTAGTTGTTGGACGGATCAGGTTCTGGTAAATCTGCATCATATTCTATACCAAATGCATATCAATGTTTGGGTTCATACATATTTACAGATCCAAAAGGTGAATTATACGATAGAACAGCAGGTTATTTAAAATCTAAAGGTTATAAAGTAAGAGTATTAAACTTAGTTAATCCAGAGTGTAGTGATGGGTATAACCCATTATCACATATAAGAAATGAAATAGATGTTGATATTATTGCTAATACAATAGTTAAAGGACAAAGTGGTGAGAAAGCATCAGACCCATTCTGGGATGATATGGCAGAAATTTTATTAAAAGCTTTAATTTGGTATTTAATATCAACAAGACCACCAGAAGAGCAAAACTTAGCAAGTTGTGCGGAACTTGTTAGAGCTGCAAATGATAGTGGTGGTACAAGTTTGTTGGGAGATTTAATTAATCAATTAGATTATACACACCCAGCAAGAAAAAACTATAAATCAATCGAAATAGCACCAGAAAAAACAAGAGGTTCTATTTTAAGTACATTACAATCTAGATTAGGTAAATTTGATAGTAAAGATATAGCTGATTTAACATCATCAGATACAATAAATTTTGAAGAGATTGGACAAGAAAAAACAGCTGTATATGTTGTTTCTTCAGATACTCATACAACATATAATTTCTTGCTTACAATATTCTTCTCACAGATGATTCAACAATTATATGACTATGCAGATAAAGCTGGTGGTAAATTACCAGAAAAAACATTCTTTATATTAGATGAGTTCGCAAATATAGGTCAAATACCAGACTTTGATAAAAAGATATCTACATCAAGAAGTAGAGGAATTTCATTTAGTGTTATCTTACAAAACTTAGACCAATTAGAGGCTGTTTATGAGAAATCATATGAAACAATAATTGGTAACTGTGATACACACGTATTCTTAGGAAGTAACTCTACAAAAACATTGGAATATTTCTCTAAAGCATTAGGAGAGAAGACAATTTCAAGAGACAGTCATTCAACTAACCGTGATAAAGGTGGTTGGAAATCTGGTTCTAGTGATTCTGACCAAATAATGGGTAGAGCGTTACTTACACCAGATGAATTAAGAAGATTTGATAATGACAAATGTATTATATTTGTTAAAGGTGTAAGACCAATTCAAGCAAATAAATTCTATTACTTTAGAAAGCCAATGGGAAGAGAAATGGCAAGGTTAGAAATAAGCCATAATGATGCAGAAGTTGGAGAAAGAGGAGAATGGAGAATATTTAATCCAGCTAATCCTTATTCAGGATCTAGTGAAGCAAAAACTCAGGATTTAAAAGTTGAGTCATTAGATGATTTATTTGCAGATGATGAACCAACTACAGCTAAAAATAATACTACTGATATGGCAACAGGTTCTACAAGCAATGCAGGAATTCAAAATACAACTACAGAAAGTAGTATAAAATCAAATACTAAACCAATGGAAATTCCATTAGAAGATAATGATGAAGAAGTAAATAATGTAGATTTGGAAAAAGCATTGGAAGCAAAATTTGATGAATTATTCGGAACAGATGATGATTAAAAAATATAGGGGGTAGTAAAAACTACTCTCTTTTTTCATTTTAAAAAGTATAAATTATAATTGTATAAATAGTCGAAATATAGTATAATAGATGTGCATTTCATATATTTTATCAAAGGAGAAAAAATTGGAAACAACAGATTTAAGAATAGTCGAAAACAAAGATAAATTAAAAGTAGGAACAGTTTTAGGAATAGTATTTATAAGTTTTATAGTAATCTTTTTTATTTTGTTTTTAGGGATAACACTTTATATATCTTCAAGTGATAAAATTATAACTGGTATTTATATAAAGGGTGTAGAGGTAGCAGGTTTAACAAAACAGCAAGCAATAGAAAAGGTAACTAATGAATTTAATACTGTATTACCAAATAATTTAACTGTTAGCCATGGCGAATATGAAACCCAATTAAATTTAGAAGATTTAGGAGCAAATCTTAATATAGAAGAAGCTGTAGATAGAGCATATAACATTGGAAGAGATAGCAATATTTTTTACAATATGGGTACAATAATAAAAAATTTAGTAACAGTACAAGATTTAGGTCTTAATGTTACTTTAAATAATGAACAATGTACACAACTTTTTAATGATATATCAACAAAATTGCCAGATACAGTTGTACAAAGTAGCTATTATGTAGAAGGTAGAAAATTAATTATTACTAGAGGAAAAACTGGTAATGTAGTTGATGTGGATCCATCTATAGAAAATATAAAAAATAAAATAGAAGACTTATCATATGCAAGTAGTAAGATAGAACTTGTAACGGTTTCAAAAGATCCAGATGCAATAGATATAGATAAAATTCATACTGAAATATATAAAGAGCCTGTAAATGCTTATTATACAACAAATCCATATGTTGTATATCCACACGAAAATGGTGTGGACTTTAACATATCTGTTGAAGAAGCAAAAGCTATGTTAAATGAGGTTAAAGATGAATATGAAATTCCATTAAAATATACTGCACCAAGTGTAACAACTAATATGATTGGAACAGAGGCTTTTCCTGATTTGCTTGCAAAATATTCAACTAACTATAATGCAAAAGATACAGATAGAACAACTAATTTAAGATTAGCAGCAGAGAAGATAAATGGAACAGTTTTAATGCCAGGTGAGACATTTTCATATAATACTGTTGTAGGAGAGAGAACAATTGCAGCAGGTTATAAAGAAGCAGCTATGTATCAAAATGGTGAAGTAGTAGATGGTTTAGGAGGAGGTATTTGCCAAATATCTACAACATTATATAATGCAGTATTATACTCAAACTTAGAAATTGTAGAAAGAAGAAATCATCAATTTGTACCATCATATGCAAAAGCAGGAAGAGATGCAACAGTTGTATATGGTTCAATAGACTTTAGGTTTAAAAACACAAGAAATTATCCAGTAAAAATACTATGTACTGTAAGTGGAGGAGTCGCTAAATGCGAAATTTATGGTCTTAAAGAAAATCCAGACTATGATGTAGAAATTACATCACGCGTTACAGAAACTACATCTACAAGTATAAAATCTGAAACATATAAAACAGTAAGACAAAATGGGCAAGTAATAAGCTCAGAAAGAATAAATAAAGACACATACAAAAGACATTAGGGATTTGGAAACGCTGTTCGGGATTTGGGGACGTTGTTTAAATCCCTGTTCAGAATAAATAGTATTAGTAAGTAAAATAGGGAAAAAAGGAACGTCCTCAAATCCCTGAAAAGGAACGTTACTTAATCCCTGTAGGAGGATAAAATGTATTTAATTGTAGGATTAGGAAATCCAGAAGGAGAATACTCAAACACAAGACATAATATGGGGTTTGATACAATAAACCATTTAAGCCAAAAACTTAATATAAATGTTACTAAAGAGAAGTTTAAAGGTTTATATGGTGATGGAATGATAAATAATGAAAAAGTAATACTATTAAAGCCTCAAACATATATGAATTTAAGTGGAGAATCAATTGTTAAATATAAAGAATTTTATAAGATACCAACAGAAAATATAATCGTTATTTATGATGATATTGATGTAGATATAGGAAAAATAAAAATTCGAAAAAAAGGTGGAGCAGGTACTCATAATGGAATGAGATCTGTTGTAGAAGAATTACAAACGGAAGATTTTCCGCGAATTAGAGTAGGAATTGGAAAACCTATGTTTAAAGAAATGATGATAGGTTATGTACTTCAAAAATTACAAGGTGAAGAACGAGATATTTTAAATGAAGCCACAACAAAAGCTGCAGATGCTATATGCGATATTATAACTTATGGAATCGATAAAGCTATGAATAAATATAATTAATGTTTTAGTAGCTAGTGTAGTTATCATAAGGAAGGAAAATATATGAAGGAAATAAGAATAAAAATTAATACTAATGAAAAAGTTGTAATTTTAATAGAAGATTATAATATAGCAGAAAAATATATTATAAATAATCAAGATAATATAGAAGGAAATATATATATTGGTATAATAAAAAATTTAGTTCCAGGAATTAAAGCAGCTTTTGTTGATATAGGAAAAGAGAAAAATGCTTTTATACATTTTGAAGATATTGAAAAAATAAAAGAAAATATAAAAGTAAATAAAAAAATATTGGTACAGGTTCAAAAAAATCCTATAAAGCAAAAAGGAGCCAAATTGACTACTAATATAAAATTAACAGGTAGACAAATTGTTTTAATGCCAAAAACAGATTTTATAACTGTTTCAAGAAAGATAACAGATGAAGAAAAAAAGAAAGAATTAAAAAATATAGTTGAGAAAAATATTCCTAAAGGTTATGGAGCAATTATAAGGACAAGTTGTATTTCTGTTAGTGAGAAAGAGATTATAGAGGATATACAAAGATTAGTTAAAAGATGGAATAAGATTAAGAAAAGTTTTGAAGAAAATTTTGACTTATCTTCGTATTTAATGGAAGAAAACAATGATATTATCAAATCATTAATTTTAGGAACTGCAGATGATAATATGAACAAGATCATAACTAATAGTGATAAGTTTAATTCTGAGACATTAAATTTCTTAAAAATATATAATTTGGAGAACAAAATCAAAGTTGAATTTGATGAAGATGTATTTGATAAATATAGTATGCAAAAAGAATTACAACAATTAGAAAATAATAAGGTATGGTTAAAATGTGGTGGTTATATTGTAATAGATAAAACAGAAGCATTAACAGCTATAGATGTAAATTCGGGTAAATGTATTGGCAAAGATAATTTAGAAGCAACAATTCTTAAAGTGAATTTAGAAGCAGCAAAAGAAATTGCAAAACAACTTAGATTACGCGATATTGGGGGAATAATTGTAATTGATTTTATAGACTTACAAGAAGATGAAAATAAAAATAGATTGCTAGACTGTTTTGTAGAAGAAACAAAAAAAGATAGAGCAAAAGTACAAGTAGAGGGATTTTCAAAATTAAATTTATTAGAACTTACACGAAAGCAAATTTATGGTAAAGAGTAGAAATTAAAAGTAGACATAATTTTTGAACTTTAAGCTCCGTCCCTAAAGTTCAGAAGGGAGAAATAATGAAAGTAGGTTTTGTATCATTAGGATGTTCTAAGAACTTGATAGACACTGAAATTGCAATAGGAATATTAAAAGAACATGGAATGGAAATTGTAAATAATCCAGAAGATGCAGAAATGATAATTGTAAATACTTGTGGATTTATAGATCCTGCAAAAGAAGAAGCTATAAATACAATTCTAGAGATGGCAGAATATAAAAAGAAAAAATGTAAATATTTAATTGCAATGGGATGTTTGGTGCAAAGATATACAGATGATTTAAAAAAAGCTCTGCCAGAGGTTGATTTGTGGATTAGATTAGATAAATATGAAGATTTTTACACATCTATTGAAAACTTAATCAATAATAAAGGTTTAAAAGATACTAAAAAATATAGAGAAATTAAAAGTTATCCTAAAGAACCACTTCCATTACCAAGTCAAAAAGAGTTCTTAGGAAGAGAAATATCAACAGGAAATAATTATGCATATATAAAGATTGGCGAAGGTTGTAGTAACAGATGTACTTATTGTGCAATTCCTTTTATTAGAGGTCCATTTGTAAGTAGACCAGAGAAAGATATTATAGAAGAAGCCAAGTTATTAGCCAAAAAAGGAATAAAAGAATTAATAGTTATAGCACAAGATACAACTAAATATGGATTAGATTTATATAATGAACCAAGACTTGCAAACTTATTAAAAGAGCTTTGTAAAATTGATGGTATAGAATGGATTAGATTCTTATATTCATATCCAGAAGGTATTGATGATGAATTAATAAACGTAGTAAAAGAAGAAAGCAAAATTTGTAAATATTTTGATATTCCAATACAACATATTTCAAATACTGTTTTAAAAAGAATGAATAGAAAGACAAGTAAGCAAAATATAGAAGATGTTATAACAAAAATAAGAACTAATATACCAAATGTACAAATCAGAACAACAGTTATGGTTGGTTTTCCTGGAGAAACACAAGCTGATTTTGAAGAACTTTATGAGTTTGTAAAGAAAACAAAATTTGATAATTTAGGAGCATTTACATATTCTAAAGAAGAAGGAACACCGGCAGCTAGGTTAAAAGAGCAAGTTCATCCAATGACCAAAAAAGCTAGATATAATAAGATAATGAGTTTACAACAAGCTGTTTCTAAAGAAAATTTAATGAACCTAGTAGGAAGAAAAGCACGAGTTCTAATAGAAGGATTAACTTTTGACGAGAAATATTATGTTGGAAGAACCAGCTACCAAGTTCCAGATATAGATGGAATTACATACATAAAAAGTGATAAAGAATTAGTTATAGGGGATTTTGTAAATTGTACTATAGTTAAGTCTAAAGAATATGATTTAATAGCAAAGATATAAGAAAGATATTTCGCCAAATATTTCTTTACAGTCATCGCGACATTAATAAAAAGGAACGAGTTATAAAAACTCGTTCCTTTAGCTTTATGTATTAGTAATTTTCTGCATTTACTTCGAAGAATGATTGAGGATGATTGCAAACTGGACAAACTTTTGGAGCTTCTGTTCCCACAACTATATGTCCACAGTTTCTGCATTTCCAAACAACAATGCTTCCTTTTTTGAAAACTTCACCATCTTTTACGTTTTCTAATAATTTTCTATATCTTTCTTCATGATGTTTTTCTACTTCACCAATAGCTCTGAATTTTGCAGCTATTTCTTTAAATCCTTCTTCTTCTGCTTCTTCAGCAAACTTTTTGTACATATCTGTCCATTCATAGTTTTCACCAGCAGCTGCATCTGCTAAGTTTTGCATTGTATCACCAATACCATTTAAGTATTTAAAATGAATTTTTGCATGTTCTTTTTCATTTTCTGCAGTTTCTAAAAATAGTGCTGCTATTTGTTCATATCCTTCTTTTTTTGCTACACTTGCAAAATATGTATATTTATTTCTTGCTTCTGATTCTCCTGCAAAAGCAGCTTTTAAATTTGCTTCTGTTTTTGATCCTTTTAATTCCATAATATACCTCCCGTTATTTAACTTGTTACTATATAATATATCAAAAAAATGGACAAGTCAAGGAAAGAAATAGTATATAAAATGTCGAAAAAACTGCTTTGAAGATATATCAATAAAAATTTAAGATAAATATTGTTAATTTTTTATTTAAAGAATATAATTATAATAATTATATGTTAATCATAAAATGTGAGGTAGATTTTATGAGAATCTTTATTGTTTGTAGTAAAAGCTTTTACACAAAGGTAGAACCTATTAAGCAAGAATTAGAAGAGAAAGGACATACCATTATTGTTCCTAACTTATATGAAGAAAGAACAAAAGAAGTAGAACCAGAATCAACAGCATGGAATTTGGGACAAATAGAACATATAAATTTCAAGAAGAATATGTATAAAATGAGTAGGGAAAAAATAAAAAATGTAGATGCACTATTAGTATTAAATTTTGATAAAGAAAATAAGAAAAATTATATAGGGGGAGCTACTTTTTTAGAAATGTATAATTCATTTTTAGAAAATAAAAAGATTTATTTATTTAATGATATACCACAAGGCGATTTATATGATGAAATTCATGGCTTTGGGCCAACAATAATAAGTGGAAATTTAGATTTAATAAAATAGAAGGAGATAGTAGATGTATTATTTTGATATTGGGTCATCAACAATAAAGTTGTATGAATATAAAAATGAATTAACTTTAATAGAAGAAAAATCAATCATGTTTAAAAAAGGATTTTCGGAAGAAGGAATTCAAAAACAAAATATAGAAAAAATGATGGAATTTATACAAGAAGTTAAAGAAAAATATAATTTGAATAAAAACAATACAGAAATATATGCAACTGGAATATGGAGAAAAATTCCAACTTCACAATTAAAAAATGTAAAAGAAAAATTTGATAAATTAACTTTAGAATTTAATGTTATATCGCACGATAAAGAGAACTATTATTTTGAAAAGGCTATGCAGGGAACATATAATAATAGAGTTATGATGGTAAATATGGGTGGTAAAACTACAGAGCTAGTAATATTTAACAATGATAAAGTAGAAAATAGAGTTAATTTAACAGTAGGAGTATCTGATATTTTTGACAAATACCCAAATATTAATGAGCTAGATTCTGGAATATCAAAAGAAGAAATTATTAATTATTTAGAAAATTTAATTCCAGAAGATATTAATTTTAATTGTGATATTGCAATTCATACAGGTGGAGAATTAAGATTTCAAAAGTTAGTAAAATATAACTTGAAACCGAATAAGTTCTTTGATGATGGAATTCATAAAGTATATGTTACATACGAAGATTTTGATAAGAAAAATGAGGAGTTACTTAACAAAACTACGTTAGATGAATTAAGAAGTTTAATGCCTACAAATCCAGATTGGATGAATGGTGCAAAGGCTGGAATAATGTTAGGCGAAGCCATATTTAGAAAGGCTAATATAAAAAATATTATTCCGTCAGATTTAAATTTAATAAATGGTGTAATAAAAGCAAACTAGGGATTTGGGGACGTTCCTATAATCCCCAAAAGGGAAAAAAACACCGTCTCCAAATCCCTAAATTAAATTAATTAGATTATATGTTTGTGTGGTTATAAAACATACTATAATTCCACACAAGGTAGGAAGAATGAAAGAAACAATAGTCCATTTTATACTTTTTGTTTCTTTTTTTATTGTAAGTAAAGTAGTACCACAAGGAAAATGCAATAATGTAAATATCATTACATTAATAGCGGTAAGTAAATTCCAGCCATTTGCTGTTAAAATATTACCAATTACTGCAACATTTTCGATATCTATTAATTCTTTATTTTTTAAATATCCCATTAAAATTATAGGGAGTACAATCTCGTTTGCAGGAATTCCTAAAATAAATCCTGTCAAAATATATCCATCTAGGCCTATTAATTTTGCAAATGGATTTAAAGTGTTTGCAATAAAATCTAATATTGATATTCCACCAATGTTAATATTGGAAAATAGCCATATTACAATTCCTGCAGGTGCTGCTATAGAAATAGCTTTGCCCAGTACAAATAAAGTTCTATCAAATAAGGAACGAATTAATATTTTGCCAATTTGTGGAGTTCTATATGGTGGTAACTCTAATGTAAAAGATGAAGGAAGCCCTTTTAATATAGTTTTAGATAGTATTTTTGAGACCAACAAGGTTAGCAAAATTCCTAATAAAACTACAAACATAACTACGATTGCAGCTACTAAACCAGAAAATATACCTGCTATAGAACCTGAAATAAATATTGTTGCTACAGTAATTAAAAATGGAAATCTTCCGTTACAGGGTACGAAACAATTTGTTAGTATAGCAATTAATTTTTCCCTTGGAGAATTTATTATTCTTGTTCCAACAACTGCTGCAGCATTACAACCAAATCCCATGCACATGGTAAGTGCCTGTTTACCAGAAGTACATGCACATTTAAAACATCTATCCAAATTAAAAGCAATTCTAGGCAAAAATCCTAAATCTTCTAGAATTGTAAATAAAGGAAAGAATATAGCCATAGGAGGAAGCATAACAGAAATAACCCATGTAACAGTTTGATAAACTCCATTTACAAGTATACTTGTAAGCCAAGTAGGAGAATGTACATATTCAAAGAAAACTAAAATTTTTTCTTTTATGCTAGCAAAAAAATCTGATAAAAGCTGAGATGGGTAATTTGCTCCAACTATTGTGATCCAAAACAATAAGCATAAAAACAAAAGCATTATTGGAATTCCAAACTTTTTAGAAGTTAGTATTTTATCTATTTTTATTGTCCTTTTCGTATAATCTATTTCTTTATATGTACAAACAGCTTTAGTAATATGTTCACATTGTTTTAGAATACTAGTTAATAAAGCATTTTCTATATTAGAAGCACTTATATCATTTCGAACGAGTAAACAGGCAATTTCATCTAATTTTGAATTTATAGAGGTTGTATTTAAATTAAGGTTAAACCTATTAGAAATCGAAGAAATTAAACTTCCATTATTACATATTAGCTTTAACGAAATCCATCTAGAAAGGGGGAAAGGGATATCTATCTCAGACGAAAGTAAAGATATACTATCTTCTATAATTGGAATGTATTTAATATATTTTGGTGTAGGAGAAATTTTACCAGAGCAAACATTAGCTATCTCATTTTTTAGGTTAATTAATGTTTTTTTCTTTTTACCAATTGTACCAACTACTGGTACTCCTAATAATACAGACAACTTTTTAAAATCTATAGTTATTCCTTTTTTCTTTGCTTCATCTAATAAGTTTACACAGACTATTATGTTAGATGTAATTTCCATTATTTGAAACACCAAATTTAGATTTCGTTCTAAAGAAGTAGCATCAACAACAATTACTACAGCATCATGTTTTTCGAAACAAATGAAATTTCTAGCAATTTCTTCTTCCTCAGAATTAGACATTAAAGAATAGGTTCCAGGAATATCAACAATAGTAAAATTATCATTATTAAATTTATAATGACCTTCACAATTGCCAACTGTTTTTCCTGTCCAATTACCAGTATGTTGCTTCATACCTGTTAAACTATTAAAAATAGTAGATTTGCCAACATTAGGATTTCCAACAAGAGCAACTTTATAAGAAGACATAAAATCACCTCTGTATTTAATAATATGAAGAATTTATATATAGGGTTACTATAATTAGATAGTCACGATAATTTTTCGTGTATCTTCGCTTCTGAGTGCAATTATAGTACCTCGTATTAAGTAGGCAGTAGGATCTTTAAAAGGACTTCTAAATACAGGAGTAATATTAGAATTTTCTATAATTCCTAGATCAAATAGTCTTCTTTTTATAACTTGATTACAATTTATATCTATAATTTTAGAAGTTTTGCCTATTTTTACTGTATCTAATGAGCAAAAATTCATAGTAATTCACCACCAGTAAACATAATTTATTACTTTATAATATGCAAGAAATTAGAGTATTGACAAATAAAAATATTAATATAAAATATGAAAAGTAAAGGAAGAATAAAGGAGAGATTAATATGGCAAAAAGATTAAGAGGATTTGAAATAGCAAAAGGATGGGAAGATAAGGACATACATATTCCAGTAAGAAAAACAAAACATGCGGCTGCATATGATGTAGAAGCAGCAGAAGATGTTGTTATACCTGCATACAAACCAGGAATAAAACCAACTTTAATTCCAACAGGGTTAAAAGCATATTGCCAAGATGATGAATGGTATATGTTAGCAAACAGAAGTAGCGGGCCTAAAAAAGGATTTGTAATGGCAAATAGTATAGGTATAATAGATGCAGATTACTATGGAAATGAATCTAATGATGGACATTTTTATTTTCAATATTTTAATTTCCAAGACCATGATATCGAGGTAAAAAAAGGAGATGTAATTGGACAAGTTATATTCCAAAAATTCTTAACAACAGATGATGATGTAGCAGAAGGAACAAGAGTAGGAGGATTCGGTTCTACAGATAAGAAATAGAAAGTCGAATAAGTAGTAGAGAATTAAAAACACAATAAAAAATATATAAGCCTTAAAATGCAGAATTACTAACGGGTTCAGCGATTTTAAGGCTAAAAAACCATTACCAAAAGTTTTGACTTTTGGTAATTTTTGTAGTATAATAAGAGTGTTGATAATTGAATAGACATTGAAAGGAGTGACTTGCATGTTTAATGTAGGCGATAAAATTGTTTACCCTATGCACGGGGCAGGAGTAATAGATGCAATAGAAGAAAAGGATATCTTAGGGGAGAAGCAAGCGTACTATATACTAAAGATGCCAGGTGAAGTTAAAGTAATGGTGCCAACAGCTAAAGCTGAAGAAATAGGGGTAAGAAGCATTATAGATAAAAGCAGTGCCGAAAAAGTCTTCAGAGTTTTAGAGTCAGACGAAACAGAAATGTCTATGAACTGGAACAAGCGTTATAGAGATAATATGGATAAAATGAAAAGTGGAGACATTTATAAAGTTGCAGACGTTGTTAGAAACTTAAGTTTTAAACAAAAAGAAAAAGGCTTATCTACAGGCGAAAAGAAAATGCTAAATAACGCAAAACAAATTCTAGTAAGTGAACTTGTACTTACAGAACATTCAACAAAAGATGAGATAGAGCAAATGGTTGAGAGTAAAATTTCAACATCATACGAAGAATATAAAGTAGACTCAAATATTTCTGCATCAGATATAAGCAGTGACATTGTAAGCAAATTCATACCATTTAATTCAGATGATATAAATAAAAAAGCATCTAATGATTAATACTTGGGAAGAAAGAAATTTTAATTTCTTTCTTTTGTTGTCTGTATAGCTAACAACGAAAATGTAATTGCTGTATTTAGATGTTAAATGTAAATACACCAATTATATTTTAATCAAAAGATAACTCTTGTAAAAAAATTAGGCGAAGCCAATTTAACTTTAACAGGGGTTAATTTTTTGCAAAAAATTTCCTTCTAAAAATATAGTTTTGTATACATAAAAGAAGGATTTATTGTTAAGTTGTCGAATAATAATTTATAGGGGAATTTTGCGCCATAATGCCAAAAAACGAAAAAAAGATTTACAAAATAAGGAAAAAGTAGACAGCAAAGTTCTTTGTAAAAGAAAGGTAGGAAAATGATACGATATAGTGATGAACTAATAGATGAAATTAAAAACAATAATGATATTGTAGACGTTGTATCACAATATGTACATTTAAAAAGAAGTGGAAGAAATTATTTTGGATTATGTCCTTTCCACAATGAGAAATCACCTTCTTTTGCAGTTTCTCCAGATAAGCAAATATTTCATTGTTTTGGTTGTGGTGTTGGAGGCAATGTAATTCACTTTATAAGTAAAATAGAAGGAATTAATTTTAGAGAAAGTATAGAATTACTTGCAGAAAGAGCAAATATAACATTACCAAAATTAGAAAGTATTGGCGACAATAAAACTCAAGAATTAAAAGACAAGATATATCAGATAAATAAAAATGCAGCCTATTTTTATCACGAAAATTTGTACAAGCCAACAGCTAAAGCTGCTCAAGAATATGTTAAAAAAAGAAAATTAAATAATGCAACATTAAAAGAGTTTTTAATTGGTTATTCAGGTAATTTTAATGAATTATATAATTTTCTAAAAAGCAAAGGCTTTTCAGATGAAGCAATCTTAGCTTCTGACTTGGTAAATAAAAATGATCGAGGGCAATTTATAGACAGATTTAGGCACAGATTAATGTTTCCTATACAAGATGTAAGAGGAAGAATTATAGCTTTTGGTGGTAGAGTTTTAGATGATTCTAAACCTAAGTATATAAATTCACCAGAAAATTTAGTGTATAGTAAAGGTAGACATTTATTTGGTTTATACAATGCAAAAAAACATGATACTAAAAAAATCTTAATAGTTGAAGGATATATGGATGTTATATCTTTGCATCAAAGAGGTATAACAAATGTTGTGGCGTCTTTAGGAACAGCAATGACAGAAGCACAAGGAAGGCTCTTAAGACGAAGTTCAGAGCAAATAATATTAGGTTATGATGCTGATGGTGCTGGTCAAGAAGCTATAGTAAGAGGATTAGATATATTAAGAAATTTAGGTTGTGATGTTAGAGTTTTACAAATTTCTGGAGCAAAAGACCCAGATGAATATGTTACAAAATACGGGCCAGAAAGACTAAAAAAATGTATTAATGATGCAATATCTTTAGTAGAGTTTAAAGTTAGAGTTTTAAAAAGAACATTAAATCTTGACAATACTGCAGATAAAATAAAATTTTTAAATGAAGTTGCAAAAATATTGGCAAGAGTAGAAAACAGTATGGAACAAGAAATATATATAGAAAAAATTTCAAAAGATTATGATATTTCAAAAGAAGCATTATATTCAGAAATTAAAAAGATATTATATCCTAAAAATGCTAGTTCTAAAATACTAGAAAAAAGAAATACTCAGTATAACATAGTAAAAAAAGAAGATACTAAAATTAGTGAGGCAAGGTTAAAAAGGGAAAATACAATAATTGCGATGTTACTTATGTCTAATGCAAATGTATATTCAAAAATAAAAAATAAAATAAAGCCAGAAGATTTTAAGTATGAAAAAAATAAAAAGATTTTAGAAAAAGTTTATTCAGAATATGAAAAGGGCATTACAGAGATATATGATGTTTTAAGTTTGTTCGAGGATGAAGATATTATAAATCACATAACAGAAATTATGGCAAAAGATTATGGTATTACAGATATAGACAAAGGAATAGATGATATCTTAAATACATATGAAAGAGAAAATTTAAAAGAAAAACGAGATGAAATATTAAAATCTTTAGAAGATTCTGAACTTGATAATGAAAGTAAGTTAGCACTTGAAAGAGAATTAAATGACATAATTATTAAACTTGCGAAATAACTAGGAGGTTATAATGAAAAAGATAGAAGGACAAGAAGAAATAACAGAAAAAAATGATGCTCAAGAAATCGAAAGAGCAGAAACAGAAAAAAAGGTAAAAAGAATATTAGATTTTGCAAAGAAGAATAAAAAAATAACTTATGGGGATTTAGCAGCTGAGCTAGATGATTTATCAACAGAACAAATGGAAAGAGTATTTGATGCTTTGGAAAAAATGGGAGTTGATATAGGTAAAGATGATGATTTAGACGAAGAAGGTCCTGATGAAGAAGATTTACAAGAAGTAGAAGATTTAAAATTAGATGAAATAGATGTTGCTGGTTATGAAAGTAGTAATATCGATGACCCTGTTAGAATGTATTTAAGAGAAATAGGTAAAATACCACTTCTTACATATGAAGAGGAATTAGATTTAGCAAAAAAAGTTTTAGAGGGAGACGAAGAGGCTAAACAAAAATTAGCAGAGTCAAACTTAAGATTGGTTGTAAGTATTGCAAAAAAATATGTTGGAAGAGGAATGCTATTTTTAGATTTAATACAAGAAGGTAACATGGGACTTATAAAGGCTGTTGAAAAGTTTGATTATACAAAAGGATTTAAATTTAGTACTTATGCAACATGGTGGATAAGACAAGCTATTACAAGAGCTATAGCAGACCAAGCTAGAACTATAAGAATTCCAGTACACATGGTAGAAACAATTAATAAATTGATTCGTACTTCTAGACATTTATTACAACAATTAGGTAGAGAACCAACGCAAGAAGAAATTGCAGAAGAGATGGAAATGCCAGTTGAAAAGGTTATGGAAATTCAAAAGATTGCTCAAGATCCAGTTTCTTTAGAAACACCAATTGGTGAAGAAGATGATAGCCATTTAGGTGATTTTATAAAAGACGAAGATTCTCCAGAACCACAAGATTCTGCAGCATATACATTGCTAAAAGAGCAATTAGAAGAAGTTATGAGTACATTAACACCTAGAGAAGCTAAAGTATTAAAACTAAGATTTGGTTTGGAAGATGGAAAGGCTCGTACTTTGGAAGAAGTAGGAAAAGAATTTAAGGTAACTCGTGAAAGAATTAGGCAAATAGAAGCAAAAGCTTTAAGAAAACTAAGACATCCAAGTAGAAGTAAAAAATTAAAAGATTATATGAGCTAAAACAAGAAAAAGGAAAAATATAGCAATAAAATTATGTAAACGCCTTAAAAATATTGACTTTAGGGCGTTTTTTTGCTATAATATATATATCTATGGAGATAAAATAAAAAGAGAGGTGAAAATCTTAGTATAGCTAAGATAATTAATTATGAAAAGTAAAGTTATTAGTAATAAAAGAAATATATTTGGAATTATAAAAGAATCTGTATTTGGAAGTTTAGCAGACTTCTTTAAAGAATTAGGTAGTAAAGAACCAGACGAAATGCAAGAAGAAGCTGTAACACCAGCTGTAAAAGATGAAGTAGCTAAAGTAGAAGCAACTACTTTAGATGATAATAAAGATTATGTAGTAGTTCCAGCAGGAAAGCCTGTAAACTTTGGTGGATTAGATTCATATAAAAGAAAGGTAGATCCAAGGCAAGCAGTAATAGCACATGAAGAAAAATTAAAAAACAGCCAAGAAAAAGCAGATAAAGAACAAGAAAAAGGTGCTGTTAGAACAAGAGGAGCAAGATAAATTAAATTTAAATAAAAAACACATTAGAAGATAATTCTAATGTGTTTTTGTATTATAATTTTTATTTTAGATAATAATAAAAACTCCAGATTTTATCTGGAGTTTTTGGTAGCGAAGACACAATATTTTCTTTATATTTAAGCCAGATGACTAATTTGGTTTAGTTAATAGTTTAAAGAATAAAAATTAAAAATAATCAAATTGTTTACTTGTTTTTTGCAAGGAAATATTGTATAGTATTTCTTACAGGAAATGAGAATATGTAGATATAACGCTTACCTGAATAATATACAAATTGCTTCGCAATTTGGTAGCGTTATAAGCAGATGTGGTTTGCCTCCTACAAAAAGGAGGTGAGGCGTATGGTAGAAGTACATACTTTATTATTAATAATAAAATTACTTTTTACTGGTTTTGTATCAGTAACTATCATTACGTTTGCCTTAATTATTGCATTAGTAGTAATTATTAGCAGACAAAAATAGCCAATAAAAAAACACATCTGTCTTGACTGGGAGATGTGTTTTTTACATATTATCCAGGCAAACCACTTTTGTGGTTTCTCCATTTCCTGTATTAATTTTACTATTAAAAAATGTATTTGTCAAATAAATTTGAACTATAAATAATTATTCAATAAAAGTCTAAAGTATAGTAATATAAATGTTCTTGAGATATTGTTATAAGTTTTTAGATTAATACCTAAAAGTTTATTCTAAAACAAAACAGACTTAAAAGTCGTGAAATACTTGATATTTCTAGTGAAAATAAATTTTTAGAAATTATTAATAGAAAAGCTAAATTACAAAAAGTAAAATAGCCTGTATCCTTAGATACAAGCTATTTATATCAGTTTTAATTTTGGTAGCGAAGATGTGATTCGAACACATGACCCTTCGGGTATGAACCGAATGCTCTAGCCAACTGAGCTACTTCGCCAT
>CAMMLJ010000025.1 GCA_946497695.1 uncultured Clostridium sp.
TTTTCCTTATATTTCTATATTTTTTATTGCGAAAAATTTTTACTCTTTTTTACTGATAAAAAAATAGAAGGATTTTTTATATTAATTTAGTCCTTCTATTTTATAATTACTATGCTGTTTCTATTTCATTTGGTTGAATTTTTCTTCTTTTAACAACTTGCCTCTTAGGTTCTTTATTTTCATTTATTATTATTTCTGGCTTTGCTAGACCTATTACAGTCTCTTTTGTTACGATACATTTTTCTATCTTTGGATTAGATGGAATATCAAACATAATATCTCTCATAATCTCTTCTATAATAGAACGTAATCCTCTAGCACCAGTTTTTCTTTCTATTGCTTTATCTACTATTGCTTCTACTGCTTCTGGTTCAAATTCTAATTCTACACCATCCATAGCTAGCAATTTTTTATATTGTTTTACTAATGCATTTTTTGGTTTAGTTAATATATTAACTAATGCATCTTTATCTAGTTCTTCTAATGTACTTACAATTGGTAATCTTCCCACAAATTCTGGAATTAATCCAAATTTTAATAAATCTTGTGGTAATAATTCTTTAAATACTTCTGTTCTACTCTTTTTAGCAATCTCTTTCTTTTCAACACCAAATCCTATAGCTTTTTTACCTGTTCTTTGATCTATAATCTTTTCTAAACCTTCAAACGCACCGCCACAAATAAATAAAATATTTTCTGTATTTATTTGTATTAATTCTTGATGAGGATGTTTTCTTCCACCTTGTGGTGGAACTGATGCTGTTGTTCCTTCAACGATTTTTAATAATGCTTGTTGAACACCTTCTCCACTTACATCTCTTGTTATAGATGGATTTTCTGACTTTCTTGAAATTTTATCTATTTCATCTATATATATAATTCCTCTTTCAGCTTTTTCTATATCATAATCTGCTGATTGAATTAATTTTAGTAAAATATTTTCTACATCTTCTCCTACATAGCCTGCCTCAGTTAAAGTAGTTGCATCAGCTATTGCAAAAGGAACATTTAATATTTTAGCTAAAGTTTGTGCAAGTAATGTCTTTCCAGAACCAGTTGGACCTAATAATAAAATGTTACTTTTCTTTATTTCTACATCATCTTTATTATTTTTTTCGTCTTCATTATTTATTCTTTTATAATGATTATATACAGCTACAGATAAAGTCTTTTTAGCATCTTCTTGACCTATTACATATTCATCTAAAACTTTTTTTATTTCTTCTGGAGTAGGTACTACATCTTCTTCTACAGTTGTATATAAATCTTCATCATCTTCATAATATTCATTTTCTATAATATTTGAGCATACTTGTATACATTCGTTACAAATATACACTCCTGGTCCTGCTACTATCTTATCTACACTATCTTGTGTTTTACCACAAAATGAGCATCTAATATTTTTATTATTATCATTTTTTTGCATAATAAAGCGCTCCTTCTTTTTATGTTATCTTTAGCAACTTACTTTATTTTCTTTTGTCCATAATTCCATCTATAAGACCATATTCTAATGCTTCTTGTGCTGTCATATAATTATCTCTTTCTGTATCTCTATTAATAACTTCTATTGGTTGACCTGTTTTCTCGCTCAATAATTTATTTAATTTTTCTCTTGTTTTCATCATATGATCTGAGTATATTTTTATTTCTGTTGCTTGACCAGAAATACCTCCACCTTGACCACCTATTAATGGTTGGTGAATTAATATTTCTGAATTTGGTGTTGCAAATCTTTTTCCTTTTTCACCATTTGCTAATAATACTGCTCCAAAACTTGCAGCTAATCCAACACAAATAGTAGAAACAGGACAAGAAATATAATTCATTGTATCTACAATAGCCATTCCGTCAGTTATAGAACCTCCTGGGCTATTTATGTATAAATGTATTTCTTTTTCTGGATCTTCTGATTCTAAGAATAGCAATTGTGCTATTACAACACTTGCAGATGAACTATCTACTTGTTCTCCTAAAAATATAATTCTATCTTTTAATAGTCTAGAGAAAATATCATATGATCTTTCTCCTCTACTTGTTTGTTCTATTACATATGGTACTAAACTATTTAATTCTTTTTTATCCATATTAAAACTCCTCCTTTGAAAACTTACATTATTTTATATCATATTTATTATAAATGCAAATTTTTTTATTAAATTATAATTCAAATCTTATTTCCTTACAGCTGTAGCTAATTTCACACTGAATAATTTAGGAGTTTAATACTTAAAATATTAAACTCCTTTTATTACTTTATTTTATTTTCGCATTTTTTACTACAAATTCTATTGCTTTTTCTGTTTCTAAACTTCCTTTTATGTAATTCTTTAATGCTTCGTTTTCTTCTAAGTCTTTTGCTTCTCTACCATAGTTTTTAGCCATTTCTTCAATTTTTGCATTTACATCTTTTTCGTCTGCTTCGATTTTTTCTGCTTTTACTATTGCTTCGATTACTAATCTTGATTTAACAGCTTCTTTAGCTTGTTCTTCATAATCTTTTCTGAATTCTTGTTCTGTTTTTCCTACCATTTTTAAGTAATTTTCTAATGTTAAACCTTGATATTGTAATCTAGATTTCATATCATTTACCATGTTATCTATTTCAGAATCTATCATTCCTGATGGAATATCAATTTCTGTATTATCACAAACAGCTTTTACTGCAGCATCTTGTGTTTCGTATTTTACTTTTTCTTCATTTTCTTTTTCTAATTTTTCTTTTATACTTGCCTTTAATTCTTTTAATGTATCAAATTCGCTAACATCTTTAGCAAATTCATCATCTAATTCTGGTAATTCTTTTTTCTTTATTTCATTTACTTTTACTTTAAATGTAGCATCTTTTCCAGCTAAATCTTTAGAGAAATATTCATCTGGGAATTTAACTTTAACATCTTTTTCTTCTCCAGCTTTCATTCCTACTATTTGATCTTCAAATCCTGGGATAAATGTGTTACTTCCTATTTCTAATTCGTAACCTTCTGCTTTTCCACCTTCGAATGCTTTTTCATCTACAAATCCTTCGAAATCTATTACAGCGATATTTCCTTTTGCTACTGGTTTATCTTCTACTGTAACAATTCTAGAATTTCTTTCTTGCATATGTCCTAATTCGTGGTTTATATCTTCATCTTTTACAGTATACTCTACTTTTTTAAGTTCTATACCTTTATATTTTCCTAATTTAACTTCTGGTTTTACTTGAACTGTAGCTGTAAATATTAAGTCTTTTCCTTTTTCCATTTGTTTAATATCAAATTCTGGATAGCTTACAGCTGTTATATCATTTTCTTTTAATTCTTTATCATATTCTTCTTTTAATATTTCGTTAAAAGCATCTTCGTAGAAAATACTTTCTCCATAATATTTTTCTACTATCTTCATTGGTGCTTTACCTTTTCTAAAACCTGGTATATTAAAATATTTAGCTGTTTGGAAATACACTTTCTTCATTGCATCTTCAAATTTTTCAGCTGCTACTGTAAATTCTAATTTTAATTCATTTTTGTTATCTGTTTTTTCTACTTTTATACTCATTTATTTTTCAACCCTTTCGCATTTTTAATACTTATCGTTTTTTTCGTGCTTTCATATTATATCACAAATTATGTGAATTGCAAGTCATTTAAGCAGAAATATTACAATAATTTTACATATATTACTTATTTATTTTATTTTTCATGTCCAACCATAATTGATTTAAATCTTGATATAAGATTTTTTCTTCAACTTTTTCTATGTCTACCCATAGTGTTTCTTCCTCTGTTTCTCTTATTGCACACTCTTTTAATGTTTCACCATTTTCTAAATGTCCTTTTGGGAATGCATAACTCTTATCATTTTTATTATATACCAAACATATTTCTTTATTTTGTAAATTTATTAATACTGTTCCAGCTTTTAATGTTTTCATTTTTTATCCTCCTACAATTAATAAATTTTTAGCAATTTAAAGTTTGTATAATCACAACTTGTCATAATATATTCTATTCCATCAAGATTTTTTTCTACTACAAATTTATGCGCTGGTCCATGTAAATGTCCATAAATACATTTCTTTACATTATATTCTTCCATTATTCTTACAAAGTCCGAGATTTCGTCTATCTTTAATGGTGGATAATGTAAACATACAATAATTTCTTTATCTTTTCCGAATTTGTTCACCCCATCTTCTAAAGATAATTTTAGCCTTTGTTTCTCCCTATTGTATATCTTTTCGTCTTCATCTTGAAGTCCACTAAAATTCCATCCTCTAGTTCCACAAATTATTTTATCCTCAAATTCATAACTATTATTATATATAAAATCTATATCTGTAAAACCAATATTTTTTATATATCTTCTCATACTTGTTAAAGTTCCCCACCAATAATCGTGGTTTCCTTTTAACAATAGTTTTTTTCCTGGTAAATTATGAATAAACTCAAAATCTTTGTATGTATCTTGAAGTTGCATTGACCAAGAAAAATCTCCACCTAAGATTACTAAATCATCTTCTTTTACTTTACTTTTCCAATCCTCTTTTATCTTATTTTCATAATCTTGCCAACCAAATATATTCATTGGTTTATCTGCATTAAATGATAAATGCAAGTCCGAAATTGTATAGATTGACATTTTTCATCCTCTTTCTAATTATTATAATTTTAAATTTGGTACCGCATTTAATTTTAAATCTGAGAAATTTCCCTTTAAGTAATTATAATATCCAGCTGATGCTATCATTGCTGCATTGTCTGTACATAATTTAAGTTCTGGATAATATATTTCTATATTTTCTTTTTCTTCTAATTCTTTAAATGCTTTCCTAATATAGCTATTTGCAGAAACACCTCCTGCTAATGCAATTTTATTTATATTAGTCTCCTTTACAGCTTTTTTTGTATTTTCTAGTAAAATCTCTGCAACATCTTTTTCAAAACTTGCTGCTAAATCTGCTTTATTTATCTCTGGTATTTTATGATGTAAATTAATTATTGCTGTTTTTAACCCACTAAAGCTAAAATCTAAACCTTCTACATGAACTTTAGGTAAGTCTATATTCGGATTACCTTCTTGTGCTAGTTTATCCATTTTAGGTCCACCAGGATATCCTAAGCCTATAACTCTTGCTATTTTGTCAAAAGTTTCTCCTACTGCATCATCTCTAGTTTTTCCCAATATTTCGAACTCTGTATAATCTTTTACTAAAACAAGTTGTGTATTTCCTCCTGATATTAGTAAGGTTAAAAATGGTGGTTTTAAGTCTTTATATGTTATATAGTTTGCTGCTATATGTCCCTGGATATGATTTACACCAATAAGTGGTTTATTAGCTGCATAACTTAATGCTTTTGCATAAGATACTCCTACTAATAATGCTCCTACTAATCCCGGTCCATATGTACATGCTATTCCATCTACATCATCAATTTTTATGTTTGCTTCTTTTAATGCTTCTTTCGTTACAGGCGAAATATTTTCTACATGATTTCTAGATGCAATTTCTGGTACAACTCCTCCATATAATTCGTGAATACTTATTTGTGTATTTATTACATTTGATAAAACTTCCCTACCATTTTTTACAATTGCTACAGATGTTTCATCACAACTTGATTCTATTCCCAAAATTATTATATCTTTCATTTTTTTCTCCTTTTATCGCTTAAAAGTATACCATTTATTCAGTTATAAGTAAAGTCATTACTGCGCCTTCTCCCTTCTTTTGTATATTTACACTAAAAAAGGACGTTCTTAAAATTCCGGTAAAACCGGGATTTTAAGAACGTCCCCAAATCCCTATTGCTAAAATATTGCAAATCCTATATTTAATAAAAAGTTTAATATAGCATTTATTATTGGTGATGTAATTCTTGATGCAATTGGTGTTAACCAAATTATTATAAAAGCTATGTAAAATATGTTTTCATGTTCTATAAACCATCTTCTTGCATTTATTGGTAAAAAATGTGCTAATATTTTTGAGCCATCCAATGGTGGTAATGGTATTAAGTTAAATACTCCTAAACCGATATTAATTATGATAATATCTAAGATTATTGTTGCTACAATGCCATTTGCCATTGTCCATATGCTAGGAACAAATTTTGCAAGCGCTGCAAATATTAATGAAAATACTAGAGCTAATATAAAGTTCATAATTGGTCCTGCTGCTGATACTATCGCTTCTGCTGCACTTGTAGATATTCTTCCTTTAAAATTTCTTGGGTTTATTTCTACTGGTTTACCCCAACCAATATGTGCAAATATAAGCATTATAATACCTATTGGATCTAAATGTGATAATGGATTTAAGCTTAATCTACCTTGCATTTTTGGAGTTTCATCTCCAAGTTTTACTGCAGCAAAAGCATGTGCAAACTCGTGAAATGTTATTGCTATTAAAACTCCTGGTAAACTTAATACTAAGCTTAATAAGTTTACTCCACCTGTCATAATATTACTAATTATCATTATTAATAATATTATATATAAGTAACTACTTCCTCCTGGAAAATAAAACATGTTTTTCCTCCTTTGTTAATTTAATTGTTTCACTATGCTAATTTATCAAAACATTTACAAATTTTTACGCTTATAAAAATATATCATATATTATTTAAAATTTCAATTATTTAATAATACCTTTTATAAAATGGTATTATATCTCTCAGAGCAAAAATGAACCCTCCATGTTTTATCTAACATTTTGGGCTCAATTTTATTATTTTAAATTTTATTCACTAATGGTTTGATTTAACATCCATAAATTTTTCATATATAAAGAAATATAATTATCCATTAAACTAGATGTTCCATAATCCTTTTGATTATCAGCTTCTTCTTTTATCTCAGTTACTTTTTTAAGTAAAGTAGTATAATCTGTTATAATATTTTTAATAACCTCGCATCCATCTATTTTTTCATTTTTAGCTTCAACAATACAAGTATTATCAAGATAATCTTTCATTGTTCCTAAAGGCTCACTGTTAAGCATTAAGATATGCTCTGCAACTTCATCTATTTGTTCATTTATTTCATCATAATATTCCTCTAATTTTTCATGCATTGTAAAAAAATCTTTTCCTTTAACATTCCAATGATAATTTTGAAGTTTTCTGTAAAATACATTTAAGTCAGCAAGTAAACAATTTAAATTTTTAACTGATTTTTCCATAAATAGCCTCCTTATTCTTTTAAACTAATTTTTCCAATAAGATAACATTTTATACATTTTTAGGTAAAAAAAACTGTTTGTATTAGAACAAACAGTTTTTTTATTATTAAAATCTTTATTTATTATTTTAATTTAATGGTTTCATAGTTGGAAAGAATAATACATCTCTTATTGATGCAGAATCAGTTAATAACATTATTAATCTATCTAGACCAATTCCCATTCCTCCTGTAGGTGGCAATCCTATTTCTAGTGCTGTTACAAAGTCTTCATCCATTCCTCCAGCTTCTTCGTCACCTTTTTCTTTTGCTTCAACTTGTTTTACAAATCTTTCATATTGGTCAATCGGATCATTTAATTCTGAATATGCATTTCCGTATTCTCTTCCACCAATAAATAATTCAAATCTTTCTACAAGTCTTGGGTCATCTTTCTTTCTCTTTGTAAGAGGAGAAACTTCTACTGGATAATCCATTATAAATGTTGGTTGAATTAGTGTTTCTTCTACAAATGTTTCAAAAAACTCGTTTATAATATGTCCTCTAGTATTTTTTATTTCTTCAAACTCTACACCTTTCTCTTTTGCTATAGCTTGTGCTTCTTCATCTGTATTTATTGTATTAAAGTCTACACCTGTTGCTTCTTTTATTGACTCTATCATTGTTATCTTTTTCCATCCTGGTGTTAAATCTATGTCTTGACCTTGATAATTTATTTTAGTTGTTCCTAATGTGTTTTTAGCAACTGTTGAAATTAATTGTTCTGCTGTATCCATCATGTCATTATAATCTTGATATGCTGCATAAAATTCCATATTTGTAAATTCTGGATTATGTTTAATATCCATACCTTCATTTCTAAAATTCTTGCCAATCTCAAACACCTTATCAAATCCACCAACTATTAATCTTTTCAAGTTTAATTCTGGCGCAATTCTTAAATACATTTGCAAATTAAGAGTGTTGTGATGTGTGATAAATGGTCTTGCAGCATCTCCTGTTGCAACTGTTGTAAGCATTGGAGTTTCAACTTCCATATATCCAAGTCCATCCATAAATTTTCTTATTTCCTTTATTATTTTACTTCTTAAAATAAATGTATCTTTTACTTCTGGATTTACAATTAAATCTACATATCTTTGTCTATATCTTAAATCTGGGTCTTTTAAACCATGGAATTTTTCTGGTAATGGTCTTAAAGATTTAGATAATAATGTTACTTCTTTTGCATGAACAGATATTTCTCCAGTTCTTGTTTTAAATACAAAACCTTTTATTCCTATAAAATCACCAATATCATATGTTTTAAAAGCTTTATAACTTTCTTCACCTAAATCATTTATACTTACATAACTTTGAATTTTTTCGTCACTGTCTTGTATTGTACAGAATGAGGCTTTACCCATTATTCTTTTTGCAATTATTCTACCTGCAACAGAAACATCTTTTTCTTCATATTCATCATAATTTGCTTTAATTTGTCCTGCTGTTTCTGTTCTATCATATTTTGTAATAGCAAAAGGATCTTTTCCTTCATTTCTTAACTCTTCTAGTTTTTCTCTTCTAATCTTCATTAATTGATTTATATCTACTTCTTCATTAACATTATTGTCCATTAAAATCTCCCTTTCCTCTTTAAATCTTGCCCTATTATATAACAGATTTGTAATATTGTAAACCGCTTCTAAGGATTTTGCAGACGTTTGCTAGGGATTTTTGGGACATTCATTGAAATTCCTATTTTAGTTTCATAAAAAAAAGATTTTAAGAATATTCACTTCTTAAAATCTTTTTTATTTAATATAATTAACTTTTTTAATTTAATTTTTTATCTGTAAATGTTAAAACTGTAGTTTTTCCTCCATTTACTGTAATATTCTTAGCTGTTTCTGATAATTCGTAACCTTCTGGTACAGAAATTTGCTCTAATATATATTCTCCTTCTGGAACCCCATAGAACATTATCTTACCATCAGTTCCACTCTCGATTTCTCCATATGTTTTACCTTCTCTACTCTTAAGTGCAAATCTGGCTCCAACTACTGGATTATCTTCATTGTCTATAACTGTTAAATCAATTGTACCTATTGTTGGCGAAGTTGACCATTCGATTGTTGAATTTCCTTCCAAATTATCTAATTCTGTACCTAATTTTACATAATCTTGCATTTCACTATTTATATTTTCATAAATTAAACCTACTACTCTATCCACAGAAGCTTCAAATTTTATATCAAAAGTACTATCTACTTCTGAGCCATTAATCTTAACATATACAGAATCTCCACTAGCCAACAATTTTTTTTCATTACCATTTTCATCTGTAACCATTGCAGATTCAGGTGCATTTTCTAATGTTGCTCTAATATAATTAACTTTTGATTCTTCAACACCTTCCATTGATACAGTATATGGACCTATTAAAGCATCTTCCCCAATATTTTTTACTATATTAATATTTGAATTATTTATATGCATTACTGGAACATCTGTATATGGTTCGTTTTCCGCTTTCTCGACCAATTTACTAGCTGCATTAATTATTCTATTACAACTTTCTTCTCTTCCTTCGATCGGCTCTAAATTTTCAACTCTAAATATTTTAGTTGCTTTTTCAGATTCTCCCGTTCTATTCATAACTTCCCATACAGCCATTTGAGTTGCAATATATGCTTCATCAGAATTTGCACATTGCATTTCTTCTGGATTACGATTTGGATAACCATTTAGTAATACTGCCATTCCTGCATCTGATAAATATTTTCTAAACGTCATTAATTCCCCATTTGGTTCTTCTGCTCCGTAATCGATGGAATAAGCAACATCTCCTCCTAATGTTAATTCTTTATATGATACATCTTCTTGATTATATGTATCATATGCAACAACTGCTGAGTCTGTAGTCTTTGCCTCTGGCATCTGTGGTTCGTGATTAATCTCCTCTGAAGATATTTCATTAGAAGATACTACATTATTTGTAACACTTGTGTTGTCTTGATTATTATTCTTTTTCAAAAAGTACATGACTAAAACTATAAGGATGATAAGTATAACTATTCCTATTACACAATTTCTTGTACTATGAGTTTTCTTATTTATTATTTTGTTAGCACTTGTTGTTTGGTTGTCTTCACTTTTCTTTTCCATAATATTCTCCCCTTATTATTTAATTTTAAAACTACATTTATTATATGATTATTTTTAATCAATTTCAATAAATACTTAGCATTTATTATAAAAAAAATCAAAGAAAAAACTACCTTTTGGTAGTTTTTCTTTATTTTACATTGAATGTTTACCTTTTCCTCTTTTTGTCTTTTTTTCTTGTTTAATCTCTTCTGCATAATTGTAAAAATCATCTAATGCTTTTTGATGTCTGTAATTTAAAGATGCAGTATCTTCTATCTTTTCTTTAGCCTCTTCTTTAATCTTAGGTTCAATTTCTTCTTTCTTCTCTTCCTTTGCTTTTCGTATCTCTTCTAATTTTTTCTCATCTTCCATTTCCTGTATAGCTTTTGGCTCTTTAGCAGCTGCCTCATCTTTAAGCTCTTTCATAGCTTTTGGTTCTTGTCTTTCTGTTTCTAGATTTTCATTTATATAGTCCTCTTCATCCCAATCGTCCTCGTCAGCTCTGCTTCTTGAATATAATGAAATAGCAAGAACAATGCCAACAAAGCATAATAATACTGCTGCTCCTCCAATTACTTGTTCCATTGTTAATGGACCAAATTTTGTATCATCTTTTTCTATAGATGGATACTCAAGTTCTATATTATTTTCTTCCGTTACTGTATTTTCTACAGTTCCATTTGTCACTTGATTTGTAGTATTTGTTACTTCATTTTCTGTAGAATTATTACTAGCTGTAGCACGTGTTCTTGTATTTACAGAACTTGTTGCAAAACTAACATTATTTCCAATAAAATTTATTACAAGTATTATAATTAATAAAATTATTTTTTTAGTTATCTTTTGCATAAGCCATCCTCCTAAAACACAGAATTTTTTCTGCTTTTAGTATATAATAAACTATTTTTTTCGTCAATAAATAATTATATCTATGTATTTACAAATTTATAATTTTATATTCTTAATTTTTGCCCTACATAAATATAATTCACATTTTTAATTCCATTTAATTCTGCTATTTCATTTACATTTTTTCCAAATCGGTTTGCTATTGTACTAAGTGTATCTCCTCTTCTTACAGTATATATACAATGTCCACAATCATATTCACCTATACTTATATTTATAGGTATTCGTATTACTTGGTTGACATATATTCTATTAGCATTTCTAATTCCATTTATATATGCTAACTCATTTACTGTGGTGTTATATTTATTGGCAATTCCCCATAAAGTATCTCCTCTTTTAATTCTATAGTTCATATATTTTGTTTGTATATTAGCAGTACTTTTAGCAATTATTAATCTTTGACCAGGATATATAAGATTTGGATTAGAAATACCATTATTATTTACAATATTTTGTACAGTAGTATTAAATCTTTTTGCAATACTATATAAAGTGTCTCCTCTTTGTACAATATAAATCGTATTATTTTTATCATCACTACCAGTGCTTATAGAATTATTTTTAGTTGGTATTAATAATGTTTCATTTGCATAAATCATATTAGGATTTTGTATATTATTTAATCTTACAAGTTCATTAACAGTTGTATTATATCTTTGTGCTATTTCTGATAACGTATCTCCGCTTTGGATGGTGTATCGTATATAATTGCTAGTATCACCTGTATTTCCGCTATTCTCATTGTTCTCTTCATCACTTGGTATTTCTTCTTGACTATCTAATAAAATCTCGCTTGTAAATTTATCTCTATCAACATAACCATTTATTCCTGGCACAGTTCCTCTGTCTGTATATTGGAACCCTTCCCACACGCTCCATTTTCCATTATCTGATGGATTACTAACATAATACTGCGCTACCCATAAAGGATATTCATTCGCAAGTTCCTCACTAAATATAGTTCTGGCTGATGATGTATTACTATAAATTATCATTTCTTTATTGGTTAGTTCTTGTACTCTTTCTAAAAATACTTTAGAAATTTCATTTATTTCACTTGTTGATAAATTTCCGAAATTTTCAAAATCCATAGCTAATTTACAAGTTGGAACGGTTCCTGCTATTGTACTTGCAAAATGCTCTGCCTCTAAAATAGCATCTTCTGTACTTCGCGCTCTTACATAATGATAAAACCCTATATTAAAACCATTATTTTTTGCTTCTTCATAATTTCTCCTAAAATATTGGTCAACTGTGTTTTGTCCTTCACTAGATTTTATGTATACAAAATTTATTCCCGCATTTTTTACTTGTGCAAAATCAATTTCTCCCTGCCAGCCACTAACATCTATTCCTTCATACACACTTCCTGCAGGCTCAATTGCATAAATATTAGGCTGAAATATAATCATAAAATTTGTAATTAAATAAACAATAAAAATAACCTTAACAATTTTTTTCATAAACTCACCTACTTATTGTAGTTTATGCATTTTGCATTGTTAAGGTGCTTAGGGATTTTGGGACGGTGTTTATATCTCGAAAAGGGAAAAAAGGAACGTCCCCAATTCCCGAACGTCCCCAATTCCCTAAATTTACGATTTACATGTGTAGTCTTTTTTTAGTTTCTTCCCACATTGCCTTGCCACATAAAATTACTGTTAGCAATAATGAAAGTCCTGCTATACCACTTGCAACAATGGTTAAAACTTTATTTTCTAGTACTCCACAAAATAATAAAATCAATTGAATCATACTAAATAGAAATGTCAGCATATGGTATAAAGCATATCTCATATATCTTTTTCTGCTTACAATTGTTAAAACCATAAGTGTTGAATTGGCTACCATAATTACTATTGGTATTGCTATATTTACTGACCATCCACTATAACCTATAAAATAGTCTATTGCCAATAGTAATAATGATACTAGTAAACATTGTACAAATACATTTGAAGCAATATTTATATTTCTTTTTTTAGTATATATAACTGTTCCATATACATATAATATTCCTGCTATACAAAGCATTGACCAATGATTTGTTTTATCTACTAAAACATTTATAATTAGCAAAATATTAATAACAATTATAGATATTGCTATTGATGCAATTAAAATAATATTATTTCTTTTTATATTAGATAATTTTGGATATAACATAATTAAACACCATTACTTTCTATTTCAACATGAATTCCTAATTCTTCTAAAATCTTTTTAAATTCATTTTCTATATTTGTTTGCATTAATATTGATGTAAATGTAAAAAACATTTTATCTTCATATGAACATGTTGAACATTTAATTTTTTCTACCCTTTCTGGAGCAATCAAAAAGAAAAAATCTTCTATGTATTTTTGATAATCTGCAATAATACCAATTCTTCCGATATTTGAAAAAGTAGTTGTTGTATATTTTCTAATTTCTAAATAACTTAATCTTACAAATATTTGCTTCATAAATAATGGAATTATCCTTATAAAAAAGTTATTTCCTAGTTTAACATTTAATGACATTGTTTTCATTACTTCTTCTGGTTTTAGTAAATTTTCAAAATCTGATTTTACCAATTTTAAAACATCATCTAAATTGTTAAAATCAACCTTTTTACCATCTGCTGTAACTGTTATATATGAAAAGAAATTACTTAATGTCTTAGATTTAAAATATTTTTTTAAATTTACAGGAACACATATTTTTATAGGCTTACTATTTTGGTGGTCTTTCATATTTCCTAAATAAATTGCTTTTATTAATAATGCTGTCAAAAATTGTGTAATTGTAACTTCTTTTTGTTTACTAATTTCTTTTAACTTTGTTAGATCTATAATTTCATGTGTTGCTCTTATGGCTTCAAATGGAATTTTTCTTCCTTTTAATATATATGCCTTTTTACTTATAGAATTATTCTTAGCTTTTTTATTATAATTTTTTAAATAACTATCCTCTATATTAAAATCAAATTTTCTGTCTGTTCTTACTACATTTTTAAAGTCTTTTGCATATTCAATTTCTATGTATTGATAAACTATTTCTTTAAAAAATTGTACTGCACTATTTCCATCTGTTAGTGAATGAAAAATGTCTATATTAATCTTTCTATCAAAATAAGTAACCTTAAATAAATAATCATTATTAGTGTTTGGATCAATATATTTACATGGATAATCTTTTTCTTCTTCTATAACTATTTTTTTATCATTATACTCAAAATAGTACCAAAAGAATCCTTTTCTTAATCTTACTTTAAAAAATTCAAACTTGTTAAGCGCATTATTAACAGCTTTTTCTAATAGTTTTGGACTAACTTTATCCTTCATTACAGCAGATATTCTAAAAACACTACTATATTTTCTGCTAGAAGATAATGGGAATATCTTAGCTGAATTATCAAGTCTTCTCCAAACTAATTCCTTTTTTTCTTTTCTTCTCATTTTTAGCTCCTTAATTATTTTTTAATAATTCTATCATTTGTTTATAAGGCTCTTGAACTAGTGGGTCATTTTCTTTATCCTTGTATTTATATAAAAGCCAAATATGTGTTGCTTGTTCTGTTTCATAAACATTAATATTAGTTCCAACTTTTTCCGCTCTTTCTTTTAATATTGCTACATCTGCATTTAATATGTCATATGTACCTGTAAATATAGACACATTTTGTAATTTATCCAATGGACCATCTACAGGATTTACTAAATAACTATCTATTCCATCTTTTCCTGCATAATTTTCGCCAGCTAATTTTAGTGCTGATTTATTAAGCATAGGATCATTTTCTTCTATTTCTGCAATTTTAGGATTATTCATCCTTACATCTAACCATGGTGATATTAGTATTGTTTGGCTAGGCATAGTTATATTTTCTTCTCCCATTTTTTCTACTAAAGCTAATGCTAAACCTCCACCAGCAGAATCCCCCATTACTACAAAATTAGATGGTTCTACTTGCTGTATAACTTTTTTATAAAGTGATTCCATCATGTTAATAGTATCTTTATAATTATATTTTGGAGTAAGTGGATAATCTGGAAGTATGATTGTACATCCTAATTGATTTATAATATCTCCACATGTTTTCCAATGCTCTTTTTCTAAATCTGCAACATATGAGCCACCATGAACATACATTATTACTAAATCATTTGTTACACCTTCTTTTGGTTCCATTACATATACTGGTCTATTTTCTACTTCGTATTTACTTAAATTATATTCTTTTTTGACGTATCCCGGTACTCTTGCTTTTATATCTCCCTTAAACAAATATATAATTAGCACTACTGCACATATTGTTCCAATTAATATTATAGCTAATAATATTTTCACTATAACAAATAATTTTGCTGTTGTCATTTTTCTTCCTTTCTTATTTGTCTCGCTCTAATTTATGTCTTATATTTTATCATATTTTATCTTGTTGTAAAATAATTAAATATCAAAAAGACCATCTAAAATAGATAGTCTTTTTGGTATATTTTATTCTTGAAAATCTTCTATATCAGACACATTTAATGCAAAATATGGTAATTCTTTATCCTTTTCTTTTAAGAATATTACAAATGCATCATTAAAAGAAAAATCACGAATATCTTGTGGTTCTACTGCATTTGTTGTAACAGCCATACCTGCTTCGCTAGTTAATTTTGCACCTTCTTTGTTTAATTCAAAGTCTATAGTTTGCATTGCTTTTTCTATTTTTAATGTTTCACCATTAACATCTTCAAATTCTTTATCTTCTAAATCTGTATATTCTTTTTCTGAATTAATGCTAATTTCTGGAACTTGTAAAACTTCAGTTTCTTCTAATAAAGTATTTCCTGTATAATTTGATTTTTCATTATTTATCTTTTCCAAAATTTGATTAAAATTTTGTACAGAACTTGTTTTACATAAAATTATTTCATCATTTGTTGTAGTTGCTATAGATATTGCTTTATCTTTTTCATTATTATAATACAAGACACTAACTTGACTTCTAGCTTCTGCATTTGAGTTTGATTTTAATCCAAAATAACTTGTTTTAGTATCTTTTCCCGCAAAATTTCCTGTTTCTAAATCATCAAAAGGTATTGCAAATTTTAAATCTTTTATAAGTATTGCATATAAAAAATATCTCTTAGCATTTGCATCTGTATTCCAGTTAAAATTATTTATAAAATCACTTGTTCTTCCAAATTTATTATTTAAATCAGTTTCTATCTGTGTTTTTAATTCTGGCGAGATTATTCCATATGTTTTATAATAATCTTCTTCTGATATCATATCTGCTGAAAAAGTAGATTTATTAAGGTTATCCACACAATCTAATTGAGGAGAAAATTCTATATCTTGTTTTACAATCTCATTTTTTAAATCGTTCCAAACTATTTGGAATGTACCACACCACATAGTATTACCTTTAACCTTGTCGGATAAAGTTGGAACTATTTTTACCTCATCTTCTTCTGCTGTAAAAACTGGTGCAATCGTATTTTGAATAATATCTTGTGCCTTTTCTGCAATTTGTTCATTATACTTACCTATTAAAACTATAATTGCAACAATTATAGCTATTAGAACAATAAAAAGAACTATATTGACTTTTTTATTTTCCATATTTTCCACCTCATTTTTTGCCATTATACCAATATTGCATTTTTTTTACAATACTCTATTTATATATTCTTCTAAACATTCCCCTGTGTTTTTCATTTCTTTTGCAACATCTTTTCCTACATATCTGTAATGCCATTCCTCGTTAGAAACTTTTGTTATATCCATTTTATCTTTAGGATATCTTAATATAAAACCATATTTATAACTATTAGCATTTAGCCATTCCCACATTGGTTCATTATCTTCTGGATTACTAGGATTGCTAAAATCTATTGCAAGCCCAGTTTCGTGTTCAGAATAACTAGGTTTTTGAACTTCAGAATTTGTTTTCTCTATCGCTTCTTTTTCTGTCATTCCTTCGTTCTTGTATGCTTTAATTCTTCTATCATATATATCTTGCTGTTCTTCTTTATCTCTATAAGCAGTATTTATATTTAAATTAACTCCAACTTTTTTAGCATCTTTAAACATGTTATCTAAATCATTAACAATGCTACTGTCAACAAAATACCCCTTATATTCTACTAAATTAGCTGTATAGTCATCTGGTATTTTATTAGTTCTATTTACTAAAATAACGTTCATGTCTTCCTCTACTTCCATAGTATTTGTATTTGTTGCATATGTATCAACTTGTAGATATCCCTTTTGATATGCAATCACTAAAATTCCAATTAAAATTATAATAAGAATTATTTTTGAGGAATTTTTCTTTTTCTTCTTTTTCATTATGTATTTCTCCTTAAAAAGCCCATATTTACATATGGACTTTTACTGTTTAACTTATTCTTTATTTGCTGATTTTTTTCTTATTAAAATCAATGGGGTTTGTTCATGTCCTTGACCTGTTGGATTATCTCTTATTAAACCTTTTAGTTCTTCTTCTGTTAGTTTTATATCCTCTGAATGACCTATTACTTCTTGTCCTAAATCATTAGCATCAACTATCATACAAGAAATTCCTAATTTATCATGTATTTCATTACATACCTTTGATGGATTCTCTGGTAATAATATTCCTATATCACCATATTCTTTCCAAACATGGTCATAAAAACCATCTAGTCCACTTACTTCTTGTCCAACTATTTCGTAAAATACTCCCTTTTTACCAAATAATTTTGTAACAGCACTTGCTAAACTTGCCCATAATACTTTTAATAAACCAACTTGATTAATAGCAAATTGCATTTTTATTGGTTCGCCAACACCAACTCCTGCAGTAGTCTTATGTGCAAATTTAGATAAGAATTTTGCCCAAAATCCTACTTTAATATCTTCTCTTTTTAAAACTCTATTTTGGCATAGTGCTATTATTTTCTCACTACTTGATATTATATCTCCCTCTTGATAAATTGGTGAAACATATTCTTTAAATAAATCTATATAACTATCTCCTTGTTTTACAAATCTTGTTTTTATTGCATGTCTTAGATAAACTTCTCCATTAACCTCTATTTCTACATTTTTTCCTTCATTAGCATGAAATTCCATTGTAATCCACCTTTCTTTCGTTCGTTTTTGTTATTTTATCCCTATTCTATATTTTTTTCAATACTTAAAATAGTTTTATTATATATATTATTATTTGATATAAGATATTTATTTGGGCAATACCAGCTAATGTTCCAGTTATTAACCTTCTAAAATTAGTAGATTCCTTTATTTGCTTAAATTGAACGTACCAATCTAAAAACATTATTCCTAAAAATATAAAATCTAAATATATTGGAATATTAACTTTTACAAAAATAAATATTACAGAAATAATTTGCCCCAATAATATTCCTGTACATCTACTACATATAGGAAACTGAAATTCTCCTATTTTAAAACTTCTATCTTCTCTTTGATGACAACCACACCTATTTCCTAAACGCATAGACCATGCCCATATCTTTCTTTGAGTACTCTTTTTCATTAAAATCTATTCCCACAATCATTACATATATTTGTTGTTTTAGTAGTAGTTGTTGTATCTCCAGTATTACATAAGCCACACAATACTCCCGGCCATCCAAATAGCAAATAGCCACAACAAGCATCTCCACCATCAAAACCTTTAGTATGTGTTTTAGTGTCTATAATGCTTGATATATTTTCACTTCCACATCTTGGACATCTCATATACTTCCTCCTAATTTTTTTTATAATTATATATATATTATGTAAAAAAATCAATTAATGTTTTCTTAATTCTTGTATATTAGGTTTATAAATGTTAAAATAAGTTTCGAAAGGAGCAGACTAAATATGTACAAAAAAGATTGGTTATTAAATCAAATAGATGATTTAGTTGAATTTTTAGCAAAAGTATTCTTAAATCAAACTACCACAGAATATCTTCCAGAAAACATTGTAAATTCAACTTCAGATGAATTGTATAATTCACTTGATAAATTAATTTGTGAAAAGAAAATTAACGAAGCAGAAAATTTATTATTTGATAAAATAGAGGTTCAAAATCCAAAACATCTTGCTATAGCTATAAATTTTTACGGTAAACTTAATAAATTACCAGATGAAACTTTAGAAAATGCTGATTATTCTAGAGAAGAAATAAATCAAGGCCTAAACGATATATTAGATAAATTTGGAATTAAAATAGATTTAAAATAACTCATTTATATAAAATAAATGAGCTTTTTTTATTTTATAAATTTTTCTTTAATCTACATGTATAGCAACCTATATTTCTTAAATTAACATATTTTATCCTAATGCAACATCTAAAATCATCATTATTACAAATCCTAATGCTACACCAATCGTTCCAATATTACTATGTTCCCCTGCTTGTGATTCTGGTATTAGTTCTTCTACTACTACATATACCATTGCACCTGCAGCAAATGCTAAAATATATGGTAATATTGGAACCACTGCATTAGTAAATAATATTGCAACAATCGCTGCTATTGGTTCTACAATTCCAGAAAGAGTTCCATATAAAAATGCTCTTCCTTTAGAAATTCCTTCTGCCTTTAATGGCATAGATATTATCGCACCTTCTGGGAAATTTTGTATAGCCATTCCTACTGCCAATACTATAGCACCAGCTATAGTAATACTTGTATTTCCAATTAACACTCCGGCAAATACAACTCCTGTTGCCATTCCTTCTGGTATATTATGAATAGTAACTGCCAATACTAATTTTGTAGTTTTCTTAAAATTTGACTCCAATCCCTCAGCTTTTTCTGTTTCTAGATGCTGATGTGGTACTAATGTATCTAAAATTAGCAAAAATATAATTCCTAACATAAAACCTACTGCAACTGGAACCCATGCAAATCTTCCAGCTGTCATATCTAATGCTGGCATTAATAAAGACCAAATTGACGCTGCCATCATTACTCCAGCTGCAAAGCCTAATAATAGTTTTTGAACTTTTTTATTTATTTCCTTTTTTCTCATAAAAAATACTAAAGCAGAACCTAACGCTGTTCCTAAAAAAGGAATAAGTACTCCTATAATTACATTACTCATTTCTTTCTCCTCTTCTTAGTAAAACTTTTCTTATTCATTATAACGCAGATGTTTTTTATGTACAATTTTATTTTTTGCAATATATATTTTTTTATGTTAAAATTTTTCTAATTTAAATTTTAGGAGGCTTCTTATGACAGAAAAAGAAAAAGCAAAAAATGGAGAATTATATAATCCTATGTATGATGAAGAATTAACAACCGAACGCTTTAAAGTTAAAGATTTATGTTTTAAATACAATAATACTCTCCCATCTAATGTTGCTGAAAGAAATTCTATTCTAAAGCAAATTTTAGCTACTACAGATGAAACTACAATTATTGAACAGCCATTCATGTGTGATTATGGTTATAATATTAAATTTGGAAAAAACTTTTATGCTAATCATAATTTAGTAATTCTTGATACTACTACTGTAAAATTTGGTGATAATGTACTTATTGGACCAAACTGTGGTTTTTACACTGCTGGTCATCCAGTAGATATTAATCAAAGAAATAATGGGCTAGAATATGCTAAATCTATAACAGTTGGCAATAATGTTTGGTTTGGCGGAAATGTTGTCGTACTACCTGGAGTTACAATTGGCGATAATGCTATAATAGGTGCAGGTAGTGTTGTTACAAAAGATATTCCTGCAAATGTAATTGCTGTTGGAAATCCATGTAAGGTTATAAAAGAAATTTAAAATAAAGCACCTAATTAATAACAGTATATGCTGTATTAAAGGTGCTTTTTATTTATATACTTGAATTTACTTCTATTACTTTGGTTTCTGAAGTTTGTAATTCACATATTTCTACTGTTTTAATCTCTTCATTTTCAGTCCCAAAACAATATCCATATCCATTTAAAAAATAATAATATCTCTTTGGTAAATCAGTTTCTTCCCCTGTTTTTAAATTAACTTTATATGTACTTTGACCTGAAGTAAAATATGCAAATTCATCATCAGTATATGCCAATCTTTCAAATCCACCATGTGCTTTCCAAACAATTTCTTCTGTATTATTTTCTGGATTAATCTCATATAAACTAAATTCTGTTTCTATATTATTTCCATCAGTACCTTTTCTAGTAAATATATAATTACCATTTGCTGAAAATACATCGTTTCCAAACATTCCTAATTTATGGTTTGCATTTGTGTCTAAATATATTACTCTATATGCTTCATTGTCTGCAAAATCAACATATGTTAAACAATTATCATCTACATTACTAATATATGTTCTTCCTTGTGCTAATTCTTTTTTATTTGTTCCATCTATATTAGCAGAATATATGCTCCTTGATGTTAAGTCTGTATAATAAATAGTATTATTATGTATTTTAAAATAATTTTTAACATTTTCTATAATTGTTTGTTTATTACTACCATCTTTATTCATAACACATAAATTACCTTGAGGCGTCCCATTTATTCTGTCATATCCTATTTGATCTGTAAAATAGATCTTGTCAGTTGTAAGCCATAATTGGATAGATGCCTCGGCATAAATTTTTTCTGCATTTCCTTGTAAGTCTATCTTATAAATTCCTTTTCCTCTATAATAATTTGGCATTGCATATACATATTCACCATCAAAATAAAGCTTATTTACTCCATCTTCCATAGTATATAGTAAGTCTAATTTTTCCGTTTTACAATCATATTTAAATATATTATCTGTTGAATTATTATAAATAATTATATCTCCTATTTTTGCAAAACTACCTCCGGTTTGCATACTATATATTTTTTCGTTTTCTAATGCTTGTTCTTCACTTATCTTAACATCTTCTAGCAATGTATTTGTAGGATTATTGTCAATTACATTTACATCAGTTCCAGTTTTAATGGCAATAAGTTGTATTAAAACTACTATTATAATTATGATTAGTGCTATTATAATTTCTTTAAATCTTTTCATTATTTAATCCCCTCTATAATTTTTCTAGCTAACAATTTAGAAATATTTAAATCTCTAAAGTCCATCTTTTCAATTGATAAGTTTTCATATACCTCATTTATATATCTTATAGTTTCACTTTTAGTTTGTTCATCTACATTTTCTATGTCTAAAATTTGTATAAGCTCTGGTATTGCATCTGTTCCAGTTTCTTCTTCTAAATATTCTAAATCTATTTTTCCTGTTTCTATATATCTTTCTATATTTCTATTTGCAATAATTGCATCAAAATTAATAAAATTCATTCCTATGTATACAATAATTAAAATTGTGAAATATGTTCTTAGTAAATGTTTTTGCTTATTTATTATATATAATACTGTTGGAATTAATAAAATGGTTTCTGTAAACAATACACAATATACTAATAATCTTAAAAAAGTATATCCATATGCTTGTTCATAAAAATGCATTCTAACTGCAGAAGACAAAATTATTATAAATGTAAATATTACCATAATTATACACATAATATTTATATATTTGTTAGTTTTATCTGCATATTTTTTTGTAACTAATATCACTATTAAATTTATTACAGATACAGCCATTAGTTGGAAAAAACCTTGTCTTGCATAATCTGCATAATTTATATTCGTTTTTTGCATAAATAATGAATTTATCTGAATTATACAAAATACTAAATAGATTACATTTAATGATGTTAATATCATTTTAAAAGTAGTACTATCTACGCTTTTATTTTCTTCTTTTACCTCATCATTGATAAAATATTCATCATATCTGGTAATAATATAAAAAAAGCTTGATAAATATATAAACACACATACTATTAAAATTACTCGTATAAAAATTCCCATTAAATCTACATTATTAAATAAATTAAAAAATGAATTTATTATACTTGTAATCATATTACTAAATACTGAGTCTGCTGATGCTAAAATTGCAATAATAATTATTACTAAAGGAACAGTAATACATAGCCCCTTTATTATATTATTTGATTTTTTATCTTTAGTCTTTTCTTGTTTTATATTAAATTTTCCAGCAAGCGAATTCCTTAATTCTGTCATTGTTTCACCAATATATGCAAATGGTTCTATTACTATATCTAAAATTCTTTCTAGTAAGGTTCTTGGTATTATTTTTGTAGTAGTTAAATTTAATATCATTATAATTAACAGTATCGGTATTACTAATAAATTTAATAAATTAAAGAAACTGTTATTAAATATAAAATACGTACTAGCCAAAATAATTATCGGTATTATTAAAAATCTTGAATTTTTATTTTTTATTTTATTTGTTTTTTCTAATAATGTTACTATGTAATATGTAATTGGTATTGCAAATAATAACATCGAAAGTCCTATATGTTTTCCAAAAAATAATATTACACTCCATATGCTGAGTAGTATTGCTCCTAAAAATATATTTATTTTTTTCATAATAAAATACCTCCATAAATATTTTATGAAGATATTTTATTTCTTCCGTTATTGTTTGTCAATATTTTTTTATTGTTTAATGAATATTTTTTGATAAAAACTTGTATGTTTTACATAATGTGTTGTTAATAATATTATGCAATATCAATTATATAATTTAGGAGGATAACAACATGGAAAAAACAATGTACATTCACAATTAGTTTTTGACATAGGTTTCTTTTGTATTGAAATGCTACCTTTCTTTTCATCATGTATTTTATCAATTTCAGCACGTATATTTTTATTTAATTGTTGTATTTCATTTTCAAGTTTCTTTGTATCTATAATATTTTCTTCTAATAACTTAATCTTCTTCTCTATATCCACATCCTTTTTTCCAAAATTTGCTATAACTCCTTTAATTTTAGAATTGTTACTTTCTTTTAATATTATATTTTCCTTAATGTAATTTCGATTAAAAAATCTATAATTTTCTGAACTATTTGCAGTATCCTTTAAAAACTCTCGTATTAAACCTTTTGCTAACGAGGACTTTCCTCTACCATTATATCCAAAAATAATATTTTTTTCTTTAAACCCTTTATCTGGTCCATTATAATTTCTAAATGATTTTTCATTTAAATTGTATACTTCTTTAATCATACTACCACCTTTTTCTCTATTTTTTCTATATTGAAATGGTTCCACAGTGTGGAACCAAATCTATTCTTTATCTTCAAATTCTTCTTTCTGTTTTTGTATTTCTCTTGCTAATTCTTCTTCAGTTGGTAAATATAATTGATACTTTGAAGCAAATAAATTCTTATTATCATTAAGAACAGAATATTTTACTATCGTATCTTTTTTATCCGAACATAATATAATTCCTATTGTTGGATTATCATCTTCTGCTTTTATTTCATTATCATAATATCTAACATAGAAATCCATTTGTCCAATATCTTGATGTGTTAATTTATCTAATTTTAAATCAATTAAAACAAAACATTTTAGCACAAAATTATAAAAGACCAAATCAATATAAAAATTATCTCCATCAACATCAATCCTCTTTTGTCTTGCTACAAAAGAAAATCCCCTGCCTAATTCTAATAAAAATTCTGATATATGTTCTAGTAAATTAGACTCCAAATCTTTTTCTAAAAATCTTCTATCTTTTATGTCTAAAAATTCTAAAACATAAGGATCTTTAATAAAATCTTGAACTTTTTCCTTTTTTTCTAAAAGATTTATTTCATTTTTCACTTCTTCTTTATGTTCTTCACTTGTCGACAAAAGTCTTTCATAATAAAAACTATTTATTTGTCTCTCTAATTGCCTAACACTCCAATTTGATTTTATCGTTTCTTCTAAATAGAAATTTCTTTTAGCTTCATTATCAATATTCATTATTAAGCGATTATGACTCCAACTTAACTGGTTCCACAGTGTGGAACCACCTTCATAAGTTAAATAAAACTTTTTCATTTTCTTTAAATTTGAAACGCTAAATCCTTGACCAAATTCTTGTGTTAGTTTTTCTGAAAATAATTTTAAAATTTTATTTTGAGATGCTTCCAAATTATAATTTTCAATTAATTCATTTATGGTAGAACCTATTTCAAAATATAATTCAACCATTTCATAATTAATATTTTTTGCAACATTTTGTTTTGTCTTTAATATTAAATCATTTATTTTATTATAATAGTTTCCAAAAACTTGGTTATTCTGTTCCATTATACTATCCATAATAAAAATTCTCCTCTCTTCTTCTTTTTATATCATACAAAACAAATTTTTGCAAATATTTTTTTACAAAATTTTACATTTTTCTTAATAAAAAATATACTCCCAATTTCGTGGGAGTACAAATTAGTACCGATGGTGGTAGCTCCCCTTCGGGCCGCGTCGTAAAAATAGTCCACAGGACTATTTTTGTCTTAAGTTTCGTGTCTGCTTTAACAGACGCAAAACTTAGACCCTCCTTTTCGAGTCCCACCAATTTACAAATTAAAAAGCATAGCTTTGCTATGCTCTTCTTGGTACCGATGGTGGGACTCGAACCCACATGGTTTCCCGCCAGATTTTGAGTCT
>CAMMLJ010000026.1 GCA_946497695.1 uncultured Clostridium sp.
TTTTTCTATAAATTCATTTCTAACTTTACAGTTTGTTATATCCATACCTTCATTATATTTTTTCAATATTTCATCATATAATCATATTAAACAAAGTAAACCTCTTTAACCTCGTCTTGTAAATTATATAACTTTTAATATTATTACAAATATTATATTTTAGAAACAAAATATAAAAAATATTGTACAATTAATTTGTAATTTTATTCTATAATATATTTTATCAAAAATTATTTTATTTCATTAACTTTTATATTAAATAATTTGAATAAAATATCCATAATAACGCATAAAAGGGAGTGATATATATTCACTCCCTTATTTTTAAATCTTAAATAGACTTAAATATATTCTAAATAATTATATTCTAAATAAACTTTACACTATACTCTTATTGTAGTTTTAAGTTACTTGACAACTCTGAAATAAATTCTGATTCTTCTAATTCAGACTCTTCTATATTAGATTCTTTTGTTTTATCTAGTAATTCATATTCATTTGAAACATCAATTTTAATATCTTCTATTAATGATGTTTCTTCTGAATTTTCAGGTGTTTCTGATTTTATAATGTTTTCAAAATCTTCAAATTTTTGAATTTCTTCTTCTGTAAGTGTTGCTCTACTTAAATCTACTGTACCTTTAGGTGTACCATTAACAGAACCTCTATAAGTGCTACCTTCTAATGAAGGACTACCTATAATAGTAAGTACAATGTCTGTTAAACTTCCCCCTCTTTGTTCACCTAAAAAATATTCTAAAGTAGCTGTATCATCTACAAAAACAGAAACTTTTCCATTTACGAGTGCATTCATATATGCACCACCTACTTCTGCAACTGCTGTTCCTTTAATATGAATTTCTACATCTCCATTTACTGTTGTTGTTCCACTACCACTTCCATATAATTGAAATTTTCCACTGTTTACAGTAATCACAGGATTTCCAATAATTGTTGTTTCTTCTGCATCATAAGATGCTCCGGCATAAATAGAAGGATAACTCCAATAACTAAAAGATGTTTCTACATCTTCACCAATAGTAACAGAGTGTCCATTTGCATAAATGTGATTAATTTCATATATTACATTATCGAATGTAATATCTGCATTTGCTTCAAGAATACTACCCTTTATACTATACTTTTGTTGTTCATTTGAACGAATTTTACAAGGAACAGACGGTAATTTATCAGAGTCCAATAATTCTATATTATCATTTAACACAATTTCTCCACTACCGTTCTGTTCCAATGCAGATACAGCATCTGCCCATATACCATAATTTTTACCATTTACAGTAAAAGCATTCTCATTTACAGCTTTTATGAAATCCAAATCTTTTCTAGCAATAGTAGAAAGTTTACCATCTGTTGTTTGAGCTGCAGCTCTAATATATACTGTGCCTCCATCAGTATTTTCGATTTTTACAGTAAATGAACCATTATAAAGAATTTTATTTTCTTCGAAATCAGAAAGTTCTCCACTTGTAATACCATCACTCTTATCTACTACATAATATATCTGTGTATCATTTGTAGGACAACTTAATGTTACAGTTACTTCTTCATCATTTACATACTGTGTTTTATTAGGTTCTATAGAAATAACAGGCTGTGCTGCCACAAATGCTTTTTGAATTGCATTTTGTATAGCAGCCAAAACAGCTTGGCTTTCTGTTTCAAATCCATTAATGGTTGCTACACCTTCTGTATCTTGGTTTAAATATACATTACTCAATAATTCAGGTAAAAATGATTTGTATTTTTGCTGACTATCATAATCTAAAGAAATATTTGTAATATAGTATTTTTGGTCAAAGTTTGGGCTTTCTATTTCCACTTCTGCTTGAATATCACTATAACTTCCTTGGAATGTTCCACTCTCATAAGAATGTTTCTGATTTGGATTTGCAAAAACATATCGAGCAATTACTGTATCAGAACGTTTTCCATCTAGAAAGGCAGCTGCTTTTACTACTACAATTCTACCATTTGGATAAGTATCTGTATCCGCTTCTAAAACAACACCTTTTTCATCATAAAAAGGAGGAATTTCAGATATGAGACTACTTTCTTCTGTTGGCTCACTACCATCTAATGTATAACGAATTTCTGCACCGGATTCTCCTGTCATAATTACAGAAATAGAACCTGCACTGCTATTTGGTGCAACAATTTTTTCTGACTGAATAACAGGTGGTGTAATTTCACCCTGACCTTCTTCTATAGGCTGACTACGTAAAGCTGCAATAGTTGCATATTTTACAGAGTCACTTGAAAGTGTAGCACCACTGATTGCGTCTACTTTTACTTCTTCATTATCTGATGGTGTTGTACGTGCATTCAAAAGTTCTTTTAAGTTTTTACCCTGCAATTTGGAAGGCATACCCTCTGTTTCCATAACAGAATTACCCCACCAAAAGGCATTGTCTATATCACCTATAGGCTCTGTTCCATTATCTTCTAACAAAGCAATTTCTCCATTTACAGTTGTTACTTTTACCTTTACATCATAAGGCTGTCCTTCTGCACCGGCACAAACTGCTTTTCCTACATATACTTTTGTTCCTGTATCGTTTTCTGGAATTTGTACAAACTCAATAGTAACTTCAGTAACATCAGACCATACACCATTTTTTTGTGCTGCAATCTTTAACACTACATAACTATCTTCATTTTCAGTTGGCGAAATTGATATTGTTTGACCTATTAGTTTTTTTTTCGCCTACATCTTCTGTAGGATTACTTCCGTCAGTTGTATAATATACTTCTGTCTCTTCCGGTGCTGAAATTTTCAATACTGCTGGTTCTGTTGCTGCAAATAACATCTGTGTACGTAAATCTTCTGCTTCTACAGTTGGTGAATCTACTGTATCTGATACAGATGGAAGAGCATTCTTCACAGCTTCTTTAATTGCATTACTGGATAAAGTAGCACCACTAACTGCATCAATACTATCTATATCTGCTGCTGTTTTACCTACAAATTTTTCAAACATAGCTAATGCACTTTGCCAAAAAGATTGGTTCATAACATTTCCAGGATCTGTACCATTATCAGCAACTGAAACAATTTCTCCTGTATCTTTGTTATAAGTTACACTAACTTTTGCATCATAACCAAAATCTTGTACTGTTGCACTTCCTTCTGATGTTACATTTGTTGGTTCTGGAGGAGTAGTTCCTGTATAATTGAACATAAAAGTTAAATATCCACCATATGAATCATACTCTGTATAATTACTAAAATGAAGTTCCATACCTTTTCCGCTCATATATTTTGATATTGTATAATCTTCACTTGAAATTATATCATCTGATGAATTAAATACTTCTAATGTAAATGTATCTTCTGACCAATCTATGTATTTTTCAGGCATATCTATGTCATAAATTGTAAGCATTCCATTAGAATCCTTCCAATCTTCAATATTTACATCAATAGTTTTTACAAGAGAATCGCCATCATATATTTTAACTTTAGCCGGTATTTGTTTCTCATAATCTATTACATCTACTTTAAATGTTTTACTTAAATCACCATATGAAATTTTAATTTCTTTTGTACTAGCACTAGCATCATCTTCAGTAAATGTATATCCATCTTCCGGAATAGCAGTAAATCCTCTATCAAGGCAAGCCTGCCAACCCTCAAGTTTTTGTTTACTTCCTTTTTCTGTAACAATATTTATATTTAAATCATTTAAATCAAGATTATATCCAACACCATATGTAGTTGTTAAATAATTTGTATCAAGTTCAAATGATTTAACATTTGAAGTATCTTCAGAACTATCAACAGCAATATAGTATGTTTCAAATTTCCATTTCTGACCACTTTCTGATGGTTCAATACCTTTAAGACTAAATTCCCAATCGTTATACTCTTCATTATATATACCGTCTGTGAGTTTTCTATCACCATCATATATTGCCATTGATTTTATACTACCGATAATTTTTGGTTCATAATTGAACTCATCTTCAATAATATCAAGTCTCTGTGTTTCACCATTTTCAAAAGTAATTACTATATGGCTAGGTACAGTATAATTAGTTTTTTTAGATACAACAACTTTTGAAGGAATTGAAATCAAGGAATCTTCCTGTATAAAATCAATTTGTAAAGCATTACTTTCAGAAAGTTCAGGAGTATCTTCAGTAATCAAAGTTCCGTTTTGAATGCTTGTTGTTATACCATAATCTGCAAGTTGGTCAAAACCTATCTCTTTTTTCTCTCCATTTGGTGATATATAAACATTGAGTTTTACATCAGTTAAGTCAAGATTTTCATCAAAGTACATATTTGCTTTCGGAAATTCTGAAAAATCCATCCACATAACTGTTTGTTCTTTTTTATCATTTGCAAATTTCATAGAACGTTCAAGAGCATTTTCAACAGCACTTAAATATCCTTTTGCTGTCATTGTTGCACCAGAAACAGCGTCATATGCAGTTCCTTTTTCTTTGTTATCAAGCTGTTCTTTTATAGTATCAACATTTTTAAGACCTGTAAGATTATTTAATATATTTTGACCTCTTTCAAATCCACTATCTTCTGTATATTTAACACTATAAGCATTTTTAATTACACCATTTTCTACTATTACACGTACAATATCAGGACCTTTATTTTCATAATATAAACTCCATGTTCCTGTACCATACCACTCGCCATCTGCAAGTTTCTCAGTAGGTTCTGGAGTTACACTTCCATTACCAACAGTTCCTGTAACAGTTGGATATCCAGTAGCTACGAGTTTTAAAGTATATGAACCATCAGCACCATCTGGGAATATAGGAGTTGTACTACCATGACTTGAAGCTTCGGCATCAAAGTTTATTGAACCGTCTTCATTAATAACAGATGTACCTTTTGCACCTCTTATTGATGAGTCATTTACATAAATTTCTGTAATGGCATTACGATATTCATCAACAGTTACACCACTATCACCTGTTATAACAAGTTTATTATTTTCAAATTTAATATCTTTTTCTGAAAGACTACTGTTTAATGTGAATGTTGTTTTTGTTGAAACATATCCATTTTCAGCATTGTCTGAAACAATAACTGTATATACCGCTGGTGATATATTTTCTGTATTTTTAATTGTTATAGTAGAATTTTCAGGATTATAAGTATAGTCTGTATCGTATGTTAAATCTGTTCTACCTTTTCTAAGAGAAATTTTAGGTTCATATCCTTCTGGAAGATTTAATGTAAGTTTTACTGGCATTTCTTTATTTGATGAATATTGTACATTCTCAGCAGTAACACTATATTCTTCTCCTAAAAGTTTTCCGCAATAAAGATTAAGGTTATCAATAGTTAAGTTTTTATATCCATTAAGAATATATGTAACTTTTGTAATAGTTTTACCTGGAATATCTTTATATCTTTCATATGAAATATTATTTCCATGAGTAGAAATACCTTCCTCAGAAGCAATAGCTAATTCTCCGGCTCTAAACCATATGTTTTCTAAGTGTTTTAAACCATATTTAGCTCCATCAGATGTTTCTATAATTACACCCATTACATTTTCTCTTCCATTAACTTCAGAAGGTAAATCACTTACATTTATCTGATAATTACCATAGTTTGTTTGGTCTGTAATAGTTGCAGAAATAACTGTAGAAGTAGTCTCCTGTGAATTTGAGCTGTCAATTGCTGAAAGTGTTCCGTCAGCATATAATGTTTTAAATTGGTTTAAAGGTGTTGATGATAAATTTTCAATGCTGTCTACTATTGATATAAGCTGATTATCACAAGAAACACCTACAGTTTTTAATATAATAGTTTTAGCATAAAGGTCTGCTGATAATTTTATAGGAGTTTTTACACCTAAAATTTTTCCCCCTGTACTATCTGCCTCTGAATTTGCTTCATAGAATGTATTTGAATACATACCCCATTTTGAAGTAGTAGCAGAAGTTACAGCATCATATAAACCTTCACCACGCATAGATTGTGCAGTATCTGATTTTGTAACTATATTACTTGAAGGCTCTGAAACAGAATTTAATTCTCCATAATAGAAGTCAGCATAAGGAACTTCTGCTGTACCATAGAGGTCACCTGTAAGTTTATCACTACAATAGCAATAAATATTTGTATCACCTATTTTTTCACTTGTAACTTTTTCACCGTTTACAGTAAAGTTTGTATTAAGACTTCCTCCTACATATACAGGAACACCGTAATAATATGTTTTACCTTCTATAGATATTGAATTCATAGGTATTTCTGTATCAGCTGTTATAACTTCTGTACGTTCAATATCTTTGAATGTTAAATCTTTTGCTCCTTCCGGTGCTTTTGTTGTCATATCACCTGTAAAGTCAGATGGATAATAACGACTAAATATAACATTCATTTCATTCATATTACTTTCACTATCAGATTTATTTGTATATGTATTATCTGAAAGAGTAGCGTTCACTTTTGAAGTGATTGAAAGATTTTTCTTTCCAGAAGAAATACCTTCATATATGTATATATCATCAGCTCCGATACTACCATTATTACCTTCAAAAGTACAGCCTGTAACATCAAGGTCAACTATACCATCAACAGCAATAGCTCCTCCATAAGCAGCACAATTGTTTTTAAATGTTGAGTTTGTAACAGTTAAAACCATAGGTGTTGTAGCTCTAAAGTTGTTAGCATAGATAGCACCGCCTCGACCTGTAAAACTTCCATCATTTGAAGGTACTGTATTATTTTCAAAAGTACAATTTTTTACTGTAACTTTTGGAGGTATTTGACCATGGTCGTTTATAAATATAGCTCCTCCTCCATTAACAGAGCTTTTACTGTCAGCTTTACAGTTTTTAAATGTAACATTTTCAAATGTCGCTTCTGCACCATCTTCAACAAAGAATGCTCCACCAAGTTTAGTTGAGAATGAACCTCCATCTATTGTAAGATCTTTTACAGCAACTCCTGTTGTTGTTCCTGCCAATCCATCAATATCAAAGCAAAATGTTTTACCTTCTGCAGCTGTTATTGTTTTACCATTTCCATCAAATGTTATATTTTTCTTTGATATTGTAAGAGTAGCACTTGAAACACCATCTAAAACAGTTGTATCTGAACCAGCATCTGTTATGTTATCTTTAAGTTTTATAGTGTCACCACTTTTTGCATTTTTTGCAGCAGATTTGAGTTCTTGCCAGTTTGAAACTGTATGTGTTGTATATGTTGGTGAAGAACCGCCTCCTCCACTGCTTCCACCTCCTGAAGGTTTAGAAGGTTTATCGGTAACAGGTGCCTCTTCTTTTTCTATATTACCGGTTTGGTTTGTAATTGTACCCTTTTTACCTTCACCTGTAATTTTTGTTTCTGTTTTATATAATATATTTCCAACAGAAGAATCTTTATCAACATTTATCTCTGTATCTGAGTTCTTATTCTGAACAATAACATCTCCTGTTGTTGTTTTTCCTGTTATATTAATATTACTTCCACCACGAATTACTATTCTACCTTTTACGGATACACTATCCAATTGAATTTTTCCTGTATCAACACCATCTGTAATAATAAGGTCTCCTTCTATTGTTGAATTTTTTAATACAACATTATCAGATGACACAACAAGATTACCATTTATATTATTTGAATATTCTCCAGGAGAAGAAATGTATGAGCCTGCTACTGCATACATAATTTGTGCAAATTCAGCTCTTGTTATATTTGATTTTGGATTTATATTTCCATTAGAACCATTTATATATCCTTTTTTTATAAGTCCGGAAATACTTTTTTTAGCCCAATCAGAGACATTATTACCATCATTAAATTTTGAAAGTTCAGAATAATCTCCATCATCTATAAGAAACGCTCTTGCAATAACAGAGAACGCTTCTTCACGTGTTATGTTTTTTTCAGGGTTTAAAAGCCCGTCTGAACCAACAAAAGTTTCCATATATACAGCTTTTGACATATCATTGTAATACCACGCATTTGAAGAAACATCTCTATAACTTGAAAGTGATGATGTTTTTTTAGCACCAAAAGCACGATTTATTATTGCAGATACCTCAGCACGAGTAATAAAACTAGAAGCATTTATTTTTCCGTTAGCTCCAACTAAAAGACCATTTTCAACAGCATTTGTTAGTGCTGGTGTTGACCAGTCATTTGGAAAATCTGAAAAGTCTGATTTTGAAAGTGCATAAGCATTAGATGGTACTAACATAGATGTAGCAAGTACCATAGCTAGAATATTTTTATTTTTCAAAAATATACCCCCTTTTTATTATAAAAATATAATAATTAATTAGTTAGATGAAACTAACTTTAATTACATTTATTATATTATTACAAAAATATACAGTCAATAAATATAATTATTAAAAATTTCTCATTAAGGTTACAAAGAATAATATTATCAAAATAATGTTATTATATTTATATGTTTAAAATTAGACATATATAAAATAATATTTTTATTATTAATTAAAATATTATTCTTTTGTTACACTTAATGTTACAGAAAGGTAATTATATAAAGTTTATTTACATGTTAAAGTTATCTCATATTCTTTTTTTCTGTAAATACAGAATTATAAATTTTAACACCATTATATGAGCAACATTCATATAATGTATTATCTAATATTACTCTATCAATTTGTACATTAGATTAAGAAAGAGTTATATCCACTATTTCCGCTAATAACTAAATTTTCTTCTTCGTTCCATTGTGGAATTTCATTAATATCTAGATTTGGATAAACTATAAAATCTATCTTAATACCTCTATAATCTTATACAACAATATTCATATTATTATTATAATCATAATAACCTAAATTTTAATATATTATAATAGTCGATTTATTTCTTCATACTGATACATTACTAATTCAACAAGAGAACTTCAAAAGCCTTTTTAAAATGTAATACATTATTTTTTAATATTTTTTCATATCCTATAACAGATATAATTAAATCAATTTTTGTCCCTACAAATAATACTATAAATTATTATAAGATAAATAAAAGCGACATTCTGTTTCTGTATAAAAAACTAGAAGGCCGCTTTTATTTATAAAATTATTTAATAAATATATTTTGAAAAAACTTTAAGTTATTTTTGAGTAACAAAAATAAAATTCTCAATATTAATCTAATAGATTATTATGTAATATATCTTTTTATATAGATTATTAATTATCCTCTACATCACAACAACCACAACAAGATTTTTCTCCTTTTATTGTGCAAGAACAACTTTCTGGACAACCAATACATTTTTTTCCACTCTTTTTTTCTTTATAGATATATATACTGGCTGAAACTAAAATGATTAAAATAATACCAATTATGATATAATTAATCATATACTTTTTACTCCTTTAAGTTCATATTCCTGTTGTAAATTTTTATCGGATTTAACACATAAATATACAACAAATGCTACCATAATAATTACTGCTATTAAACCTGGTACAAAACCAACACCAAAAGAACCTGTTGTAATTAATGTACCAATCTGATAAACTAAGAAACCAATAACATAACCTGTACCTAATTGTAAACCGATACCTGCCCACAACCATTTTTTGCTCTTGATTTCAGAGTTCATAGCACCAATAGCTGCAAAACAAGGAGGTGTATAAAGATTAAACATAAGATATGCAAGAGCTGCAACTTTTGTAATGGCAATTATACCTGCGATTTCACTACCTGTACCTTCTATCATTGCTAATTCATCAGTATCAATAAGATTTTCAAGACCAACAAAGCATACCGCTAAAGTTCCTACAACATTTTCTTTTGCAATAAATCCTGTAACTGCTGCTGCTGCTAACTGCCAGCTAACTACACCAACAACAGGAACTAATAAATATGCAAAAGGACTAGCAATAGAAGCTAAAATAGAACTATCTGCTGTTTCTGCAACCTGAAAACTCCAATTGAAAGTTTGCATAATTTGTACTGCTGTATTACATAATAAAATAATTGTAGCAGCTTTTACTATATAAGCCTTACCACGTGAAAGCATCGCTTTTAAAGCAAATAAAAATGAAGGTATCTTATATTCAGGTAATTCCATAATAAAGAAAGATTTACGGTTTTTGTATCCTGCTATTTTATTTACTAATAAAGCTCCCAAGAAAATTAAAATGATACCTGTAAAATACATAAGGAAACTAACCCAACCTGCATCTTCAAAAAATGCACCTGCAAATAATGCAATAACAGGAATTTTAGCACCACAAGGCATAAAAGGAGTTAACATTGCTGTTGCACGGCGTTCACGTTCATTTCTTATAGTACGACTTGCCATAACACCCGGTATTGCACAACCTGAACCAATAACAAAAGGAATTACAGACTTACCGGAAAGCCCAACTTTTTTGAATATTGGGTCTAACACTACTGAAACACGTGACATATATCCACAGTCTTCCAATAAAGCGATTAAGAAATACATAATCATAACTAAAGGTAAGAAACCAACAACAGCACCTACACCACCAATAATACCATCTACCAATAAAGCTGATAATAACGGATTTGCATCTGCCAATAATTCTCCTACATATCCTTGGAAAGTTTCAATCCATGCTACTAATGTATCTGCAATAAACGGACCAACCCAAACCTGAGAAATTTGGAATACCAAAAACATAACAAAGGCAAAAATAGGAATACCCATAATTTTATTAGTCAAAATGTTATCTATGGCATCACCTGTACCTTTATCCTTTGTTAATACCTTTCTTTTTTCAACTTCAGAAACTAACTGATTAACAAAAGCAAAACAACCAAGAGAGAATAGAAAAGAATTTAATTCTTAATCATCTGTATCAATTTTTTGTATAATATATTCTTTTCCTTCAACTGCATCAACTAATGTCATGCTAATTCCTCCTTATATAAAATATTTTTACTATATTAGTTTTAAATTTAATTTTAAAATAAAATTATTAGTTAGATTTAACTAACTATTCATAAGTATATATCTTTATGATACAATATGTCAAGAAAAACCATTTATAAATAATATTATTTTATATCAATTATATAATTATACTATCAATAAGAGTTTCTAAATATTATTCTTTATAAATTCATTACTATTTTTTGTTTATAATGTAGCTTTTTATATTAAATAGATATATCTTTTCTTTTTTTCTAGAATATATTATGTATAGTTTGATATTATTTTAAAAATATTCAAAAGATAATTATATTAATATCTAGACTTAATTATAAATTATATGAAATAATTTCTGTTGTATTTATATGTAAAATTGGCAAATATAGTATTTTCTCTAAGAGAAATTTAACTAAAAATATCTGTTGTTCACTTTTGTAATATTATAGTTATGTTAAAGTTCCACTTATTAAGTTATCAGTAATATTTTAAACTCCATCTTTAAATTTAATTATATATAGATTACTATAATAATAAAAGAATTCAAGGAAAAACAAACTGGATGCTTCCTATAAAATATAGAGAAGCATCCAAGTGTTGTACCTAATTTATAAATATATATCTAAAATTTTAGGTATATATCATTCAATATAGTATTTTAATATTTATATTGTTCTAATATAACTTATAAATTCATTATTATATAAAAAATATTTTTAATTACTTTTTATTTCCAATGTAGAATCTTTTAAACGATAATACAGATTACTGTCTCCTTTTTCTTTATAAGTTTCAAGTGTTCCTTCTACTATAATTTCTGTATTATCTTTTGGATATTTATTTGGATAAACATGTGTTCCATCGTCCCATACAAACTCTAAACCTTGTGTACAACAAGCTGTTGCATCTTGAATAATACAATAATGATAATATTGACCTGTTGGTTCATAATAAGCTGCATAATAAAGTCCCTCTATACGAAATGTCTTTCCGATATAATTTTTAGGACACATCATCATCTGATAAATCGTAGCATATACCATATCTGCATTCATTGTTGTTAAATCATAATCTACATTGCTATTAGATTTTACTTCTACTTTTTCTTGTGTTTTGAGTGATTTATCCATATCTAAATTATCAGATGATGTAGTATATTGTGTTTCATTATCATCTACAGAAAAGGTAGAATTTGAAATTTGTTCATTTATTATATTTTCAATAGAATTACTGTTATTTACTATAGCATTTCTATCATTATTATTTCTACATCCTATTATTATTAAAATTAATACAAAGCAAATAATTGATAGTGGCATTATATGCTTCATAACATTACTATCTCCTTAAAATCTTACCTATAATATAAGAAATTACAAAAGCTGATATATCAGTAGTTACTATGGTAGAACCTACCGGTGTTCCTGCCACAATAGAAATAAGAATACCAATAAAAGCACATAATACCGACAATACTACAGAACAAACGGTAACACTTAGAAAACTTTTAAATATCCTCATTGCTGAAAGTGCCGGAAAAATTACTAGTGCAGAAATCAATAAAGAACCTACAAGATTCATAGCCAATACAATAATAACAGCAGTAATAACAGCAATTAATAAATTGTACAAATCTGATTTTATTCCAGTAGCTTTAGCAAAATTCTCATCAAAAGTTACAGCAAAAATTTTATTATAAAATAAAATGAATATAACTACTACAAGTATAGATAAAATTAAACATAATCTTACTTCTTTTATAGTTAATGTCAGAATAGAAGTAGAACCAAATAATGTACTACATACATCTCCTGATAAATTTGGACCAGTAGAAAAGATATTCATCAATAAATAACCAATTGCTAATGCTCCAACAGAAATCATTGTAATAGCAGCATCACCTTTAATTTCTGTACTTTGTCCTGTACGTAGTAACAGAACTGCACAAATTATAGTAATTGGTAAAACAAAAAACATATCATTGCTAAAATTCAAAATTGCAGCTACTGCCATAGCACCAAAAGCTACATGAGAAAGTCCATCACCAATAAATGAAAATCTCTTTAACACTAATGTAACACCTAGAAGAGAAGAACATAAAGCTATCATTATCCCTACTATCAAAGCATACCATACGAAAGGATATTGAAAATACAAAATTAGTTTTTCGATAATTTCACTCATTTATATTCACCTCTTGATAATTTTGCAAATTTCTTTCCTATATCACTTTCTAGATACTCTTCTTTTGTTCCTGCAAAAACTATCTTATCAATATGTATAATATGACTAGCATATTTAATAGCTGAAGCAATATCATGTGAAATCATAATAATAGTTATCCCATCTATTTGATTTAAGTCTCTAATTAAATTATACATTTCCAAAGTTACCTTAGGGTCAAGACCAGATACTGGTTCATCCAAAAGTAGTATCTTACGAGTAGAACATAATGCTCTTGCTAATAGAACACGCTGTTGTTGTCCACCAGATAATTCACGATAACACTTTTTTGAAATATGAGTAATTTTCATTTTTTCCATAATCTCTTCGGCAAGAATTTTTTCTGATTTATTATAGAAAGGTCGAAAGCCACAACGGCTCTGACATCCTGAGAGAACAATCTCTCTCACGGATGCCGGAAAATCCTGCTGCACTAATGTCTGTTGTGGAAGATATCCAATTTCATTATATTTCAACTCATTGCCTATCAAAATGCTACCACTAATAGGAGGATGTAAATGTAGTAGGGTTTTCATTAATGTAGATTTACCTGAACCATTTTCACCAACAATACAGAAATAATCTCCAGCATTTATAGAAAAACTTATATCATTTATTACAGTCTTACCATCATATCCTAATGTTAGATTTTGGCAAATAAATTGAGCCATAGTCTTCCTCCTTATTTTAATGCTTCCTGTAAAATTTCTAAGTTGCTTTCCATAATAGAAAGGTACGTAGCTCCATTTGAAACATCTTTAGTAGTTATAGATTGCATAGAGTCTAGTGCCATTATATTTTGGTCTTTACTATGTGTATTTTGAACAATAGTTTTTGCAATCTTCTGATCTGATTTTTCAATAGTAAGGATACTATTCAAACTAAGCTCATCAACTTTACCTGCGAGGAATGTAATAGTTTCAAAGCTAGCTTCTGTTTCTGCAGAACACCCTACAAATGCTGCATAGTATGAAAGACCATAATCATCTACAAAATATCTAAATGGAAATCTATCACCAAACAATATAGTTTTATGAACTGCATTATCTACTACTTTACAATATTCACTATCAAGAGCCATAAGCTTTTCAATATATGCAGAAGTATTTTTAAAATAAGTTTCCTTATTATCTGGATCAATTTCTTGTAATGCATTTGAAATAGCTTTACAAAGTATTTCTGCATTTTTCAATGATAACCAAACGTGTTCATCTTTTTCTTCTTCATGATTATGTCCCATAAGTTCTTCAATAATCTCATTAACTGAGAGAACATCTTTTACAAAAAATGGATTAGTTTCTAAATCCATTAATTTATCAAAACTTTCATCTCCAAAGTAAACATGGAAATGTTGAGCTTTAGTTGATTCATAGCTATGGTCATTAAATTGCACATACTTTGGTGCATCATTACTATCAGTTTCGAATTGATAGCGTACACTACTTATTTTTCCATTATCATCAACTTTAATATTATATCCAGCATATTTATATTCAGCAGAAACTGTATTTCCATCGTTATATGTAAAAGCAATATAATTATCATTAATTGTAATATTGTTCACATCGGAGACCCAAGATGACTTATATTTTTCAATATATGTTTCTTTGTTTGTAGTGCTATCTTCGTCATTTTCAGCTTTATATTCACAATATTCATCTAAGTCACCATTTAATAAATACGGATAAAGAGATTTCCACTTACCATCAAAATCAGAAAGTGTACGATTTTCTATATTATCCATTGTGATTTCTTCATTATGACTATGGCTATGTCCATGGTCTTCTTCCTGCATACCTTCAACCATTTCCTCTATTTTTACAGAATCGCCTAAAACATCCAAAAGATTGATAACTTTCATATCTTTATTGGTAGCTTCTTTAAGTGCATCATTTACCCATCTATCTGACTCACCACCAACATAAATAAAAAGATCACATGTTGAAATTTTCATAATATCCTCAGTAGTTGGCTGATAGCTATGTAAATCCACACCATTATCAAGTAACATTGTAATTTCTGCTTGTTCAATTTTATCACCAAGAATTTCTTTTACCCAATCATATTCTGGAAATATAGTGGTTACAATTTGAATTTTGTCTTCTTGAGAAGTATTTGTAATATTGTCTTTGCAAGCAGATAAGCATAAAATAATCATAACTGCAATTAAAAACATTGCTATATATTTTTTCATTGAATAAAACCTCCATATATTTACTCATATTTCTAAAAATTATTACAAAAATACAAATCTTAACTATATCCTCATAAAATAAATATATGAATATATATTAATAAAAGTTATTTTTCTATTTTTTGTCATGCTAATAGACTTAAGTTTTCATATAGTTTACTTTACAAATATACAATAATGCACTCTTGTAATTGAAAGTTTTATTCAATTATTTAATCTTACCTTTTGACTTATAAGAGATATACAAGACATAAATAAAATAAAAATAGGAATATAAAATAAAGCAATTAATAAAGGAATATCAAAAATAAGTATTCCATTACCAATATAACCTTGACTAATTTGATTTAATGTTTGCTCTGCATGATGAATACACTCACAAACATAACAATCCTCTCCTGCACAATCATGGTCAGCTTCTTTAATAATAAAGAGTATGGAAAAAAGAGTAACTATAATAAATGTTGTACAAATTATAATTGCAAATATTCTCTGTTTTTTAGTATACATATTTTTCCTCCTCTTAAATTTCTTTTTTCATTAAATACTTGGTTCTTTGCAATCCTTACATATTCCGTAAAATACTATTCTTAAAGAGTTAATTTCAAAGTCATGATGTTCAAGCATATGTTGTATTAAACCATCTACTTCATTACATTGTAAATGAAGTAGTTTCCCACACTTTTCGCATTTACAATGATAGCAGACCTGTTGCCTTAAATTTTCTTGTTCTCCAATATATTCAAAACAAGAACTATTTGTTCCTTCAACAACATATTTTGCAACTAAGCCTTCCTTTACCATTTTTTCTAAATTACGATACACAGTAGTAGTTCCAACTGCTATCCCTGCATTTTCAAAATAATAACATATATCATTAACAGTAACATGACTACCTTGAACAGATTTTAAAAAGGTAAGTAATTCTTTCATTTGTCTTGTTTTATACTTTTTTTTTCTACCCAAATGAACCATTCTCCTTTCAAATTGAAAACTGTTTTCAGTTTACTTCTAAAATGCAACTTTGTCAAGCAAATTGAAAATTATTTTCATTTTATATAGTTTTAATACTAATTAAGTAAAATTTTTTATAAACATTTAATTTATTTAAAATATATGTTAATTATTTGTATAATATTTATATTTTTAAGTATCATTAATTATTCTAAACTTCTTTATCTTTTAATTAATGTAATTATAATAATAATTAAATTAGTAATAGCTGCAGCAAAACTTACAAATGCAGATGAATTTATAGAAAAATTTCCTGAAAAATACAATATTCATATTGGTGAAAATGGTTGCAAGCTTTCTGTTAGTCAAAGACAACGTATCTCTATTTCTCGTACTTTTTTAAAGAATGCACCAATTATTTTATTAGATGAAGTTACTGCTTCACTTAATATTGAAAATGAAACTTTAATACAATCTGTAATTGCTCATTTAATCAAAAATAAAACTGTTCTTGTAATTGCTCATCGTATGTGTACTATAGCTGGAGCAGACAAAATCATTGTACTTTCCAATAGAACAGTTGTTGAATAAGTAACCCCTGATTTTTTAATTCAAAAAAATGGTATATATTCACATATGGTAAAATTACAAAAAGATAGTGAAATTGGACTATTATTTAGATAATATTTAATGCATAAAAATAGTTATTGCACTTTATGCTGTTTTATACATACTAAAATAATTTATTACAAAATTATTCTATTTTCTAATTATTTATCATACTATAAAAAATAGATTGATTGTATTTTTTACTTTAAAAAATTAACTTAATTTTATTATACATATGAAAGGAGAATTATTTTGGAAATATTTATTGCATTTTTATCTACACTAATTGCAGGTTTATGTACAGGTATCGGAAGTTGTATTGCTTTTTTTGCTAAACGAACCAATAAAAAATTTCTTTCTATTAGCTTAGGATTTTAAGCAGGTGTTATGATATATGTTTCTATGATAGAAATATTTTTCAAAGCTCAAGACTCCTTAATTTCAGAATTAGGACAGAGAAAAGGAAGTTGGTTAACAGTAATAGCTTTTTTCAGTGGTATGCTTTTTATTGCTATTATTGATAAAATTATACCTACCGAAAAAAATCCTCACGAAATAAAATCTATAGAAAATAATGAACAATCTATAAACAATAAACTTATTCGTATGGGATTATTTACTGCGTTGGCAATTGCAATTCATAATTTTCCTGAAGGTATTGCTACATTTATTTCCTCATTACAGGCTCCTAGTATTGCAATACCTATTGTTGTAGCAATCGCCATTCATAATATACCTGAAGGTATTGCTGTTTCTGTTCCTATTTATCAAGCTACCGGTTCAAAAATAAAAGCTTTTAAATACTCATTTTTATCCGGATTAGCCGAGCCTATAGGTGCATTGGTAGGATGGCTTATTTTAATGCCTATTATGAGTGATATGGTCTTCGGTCTACTTTTTGCAGGTGTTGCTGGCATTATGGTCTTTATTTCTTTTGATGAACTACTTCTAGCAGCCAGAGAATATGGAGAACATCATCTTTCTTTATATGGATTAATTAGCGGAATGCTTGTTATGGCAATCAGTCTATTATTGTTTATATAAAATAATCAATAAAAAGCATATATATTTAATACTATATTAATATGTATGTTTTTTTGTATACAAAAATTATAATATTAAAATATATCTATAATATTTTTTAATATTACATTCTCTTTAGATTTTTAGGAAGCCACCCACGGTCAACGCATTTTTTCTTATTCTTTTAATTCTTTAATACTCCATAATAATACTAAGCCTAATAATTCCCAAATTAAGAATACTTGCTAATTTTTTTGTGTAAAGTGATATTCACACCATATAATCTATTGGTATAATAGAGAATATCACCACAACTTGCATACTTTTCATTTTAGATGTACTTTAATGTATGTTAATATCTTATCTGTTCTCTATAACATTGATAAAATATATTTTCGCTATTTTTTAATTTAGTTTTGATATTTTTCTTTGTTTGAAAAATATTTATTAACTCATAAATTTGCTTTTAATACAGATTTATAAAAGATTTTTTGAATATCTTTAAAATTAGAACTAGAATTATATATAACATATCATCTACAAAACTACTTTTATGATAGAATTCAATTTTTATTTCTACAATGACTATATATATGGATAATTATCTAAATAAATATATATTTTTATTCATCAATAATTCTTCAAATGGATACATATGGATACATATTTTTCTGAATACATAATATAAAAATATTGACTAACAAATTCAATATAAATCTTTTATTATTTCATAATACATTTTGAACAATGTGAAGAATATTCACTATGTTTATCAATATATTGATTTCCCCAATCACTTAATAAATTTAGAACAGAAAGTAAAGTAAAACCATTTTCTGTTAATTGATATTCTACTCTAACTGGAATTTCATTATACTGTTTTCTCGTAATTACATCATATTGTTCTAACTGTTTTAAAGACTGTGATAACATCATATTTGTAATACCAGGAACACTTTTTTTGATATGATTATATCTCATAGGTTTTCCATCTTTTAATAAGCATATAATACTTAATTTCCATTTTCCACCAATTAAATCCATTGTTAATTTTAATGGGCATGTTGTTTCATCATCTGTTGTATAATTCATTTATAAATCCTCCTAAGTATGTTTTTTAATACATAGTATTAAAATTCTGCGTTATTACAAAAATAATATTATTAAATATAATTATCAGTGTAGATATATTTATTATACCAAGTATTATTTATTTATCAACAGGAGGACTTTAAATGCAAATATCTATTATCTATGATAGCAAAACAGGAAATACAGCTAAAGCAGCACAGTATATTATTATTGAAGGTATTGAAAAAGTGTAAGGTATATACGGAAAGGCATTTCATATTGACAATATTGATGAGACATATGTAAAAGAAAGTTGTTCTCTAATTGTAGGCTCTCCAACATACAATGGATATTTATCTGGCAAATTAAAAATATGGCTTGAATCAGGTTTAACAAAATTAAATGTTGCTGGTAAATTAGGTGGAGCTTTTGCAACAGCAGCATTTATTCATGGTGGTGGTGATTTAGCAATTCAATGTATACTTACTCATCTTATGGTAGATGGTATGATGACATATTCAAGTGGTCAGTCAAAAGGAATGCCAGTCATACATTTAGGTCCTGTAGCCATATCTCCTAATATTGATGATTTTGCAGATTTATTTAAAATATATGGACAACGTATGGCTGAACAAGCATTATTATTAAACAAATAGTTTAAAACCTTGAATTTTAAATTATTATTATAAATTTAATATATAAAATTATAATTTTCATACATATGCTGCATACCTTAGGCAAGTACAGTTTTTAAAAATTTTGTGCTTGCCTTTTTATATTAAAATTAATAATTGACATATATTTTAAGTAATAAATTAAACTAGATATATTAATATTTCCCTATATTATCATATTATATAACCTTTCTAAAAAACTACTCCCATATCAATAATTTATTTATTTCAAATTTTGTTATAGTTAATAGTATTGTTATAATATATGGTACTACTTTAATTTTTTATATTGAACAAGGTAATGTATTTATATTGTTGGATATTGTATTTTCAAAGTTCACAAATTTTAAAAAATTAATTCATATATAAGTCAAAACTTGTGTTTTTCACTTATTTTTTAATAGTAAACTTATTTAACTTTTTATAAAATATTATAAATATAAAAATCCCCCTTGTTTATTAGGAAAAACAGAAAAGCAGATTGCAGAAATTATAGGTCTAAATCAGTCAAATGTAAATAGCGCAAAATTAAAACTTTATTCAGAATTAAAAAAATATTTAAATAATATTTTTTAATTTAGTATCTTCCCCCTTTATTAAACTCAATTTCAATATATCTCGCTTATCATTTTCTTTAATAAAAGATACTACCACTTTATATCTCATATTATTGATTACTGTTTCTTCAGCACTTTCTTCTGTATACCTTATATAATCTTGTCCGTTTATATTTTTTGTATCCTAACTATCATAATGAATTAAGCCTTTTTCTAAATCTCTTTCTTCCTGATAACGTTCTTTTCTTTCCATTTGACGATAAACTGTATATAATTCTTTTGTTACTTCAACCAATTGTTTACCATCTAATTTTATGTAATATTTTCCTTCTTCTTTCATTTTGATTCCTCCGATTTGAATTTGTTTTTTTGCAAGTTCAAACCAAAACGGAGGACCTCTGATTTTTTTAGAAATAAAAAAGGGCATACTTCACCCTGTAGGATGTGTTTAGTTTAATCCTTGTGTGTAATTCTTCTTTATACACAATCATGACTTACCACACCCTTACAAAAATGTATTTTATGTCATTTTTCTTCATAAATTATAAACTTCACAATATGCAACATTTTCATTTTATAATATTAAATTTTATTTTTATACCAAAATTGTAATTAGTTGTTTTTATACATTTACAACTATTTTAAAACATAAAAAAGTATCCTTGGTGTTATATTAAAAAAGTAGACACAAAACTAACTAATATATTATAATTAATT
>CAMMLJ010000027.1 GCA_946497695.1 uncultured Clostridium sp.
CTGTTATCTTACCTGGTTCTTATACAGAAGACAGAGTAGACGTAACAATAAATGTTAAAGACCAAGACTCAACAAATTTAACTGGTGCTAAAGTTAACTTCAATGGACAAATTAAGACAACTAATGCAAGCGGTAATGCTGTATTTAAAGCTAACAAGAACTCTACTGGACTATATAGAGTAACAGCAGAAGATATGAAGAGAGATGCTATCGGCTCTGTTGAAGTTGCTGCGGCTGCTAAGACTGAAAATGTTGTTATTAACGTAAAAAAAAAGTCGGAATAGATCCAGAGATAACAGGCTTAACGATAACACCAGAAGAAGGATTAAAAGCAGGAAATGCTAATGTAAATGCTGATGCAGTAGTTGCTACGTTATCTGCAACAGGTGGTACAAGCCCATTTACTTATGCTTTAGAAGCTGACGAAACAAATGGAGTAGATAATGCTTCTTTTAAAATAGATGGAACTAATGTAAAAGTAAATACAACACCTTTAACAAATAAAGATTACAAAATAAATGTAAAAGTAACTGATAGCAAAGGTAAAACATTTACAAATCACGCAACAATAAGTGTAGCAGTTGCTGAAGAATAGGAGGATTAAGGTATGCTTAAATACATAACAGAAGAAGAATACAAAAAGTTGTTAGGTGCTGAAAGCATACCTGATAACTTTAATAATTTAACAATAGAAGCAAGTAATTATATTAATCATAAAACTTTTGGTAGAGTTGATGAAAACAATGTACCAGAGCAAGTGAAATATGTTACTTGCTTAATTATTGATTTATTAAATGAAGAAAATACAAAATTATCCGAAATTGGAAATCTAAAATCACAAAATATTGAAGGTTGGAGTGAAAGTTATTCTACACCTGAAGAAATTAAATCTGATTACGAAGACAAAAAGCAAAAAGCTATAAATCAGTATCTGTGGAACGTAATTGGCATAGATGGTAATCCACTTTTATATTGTGGGGTGTGCTAGTTATGAATGATAGATTTTTTATACATAAAATAACGGTCTACCATACAAAAGATGATGAAATCTTTACGAGAATCCATTTTGACAAGGTTTATTTTAGACATAATAAAAAGACTAACCTAATTGATAAAGGATTACAAGAAGGAAGTACAGGCTCTATTACAATACCTACTACAGATAAACTAGATATTTCTACAAATGATTATGTAGTAGAAGGAATTATAGATGATGATTTTGATTTATCTACATTGCAACAGAAATATGATGTTTATAAAGTAGTAAGTGTTGATGATAACAGGAAAGGAAATTTACAGCATTATAAGATTGGAGTGTCTGAATAATGACTAAAGGTAGTGGTTTTACTATAAAAGTAAAGATGAATAAAACGAGTCAAATATTAAAAGACCATGGGCTTGATGAAAATGGTAGAGTAACACGTTTTTTACGAGATGATGCTGATAGATTAATGAATCCATTTATTCCAATGGATAATGGAATGCTTAGAAGGTTAAAGACATATCCAAGTAACCATGAAATTAAATACACTAGTCCATATGCTAAATATCAATACTATGGAAAATTAATGCTTGCAAAGAATGGATCTAGTTGGGCTAAAAAAGGTGAGAAGAAAGTTTTGACTAGTAGAAATTTAAAATATCATACTTCTGGAACTGGTCCGAAATGGGATCAATTAATGTTACAAAGAAGAAAAAATGATTTGATAAAAGATGTAGAAAACTATATAAAATCAGGAGGCTAAAAATGGCAGAAAAATCTAAAATGGAATTAATAAAAGAGTTTATAGAAACTTGTCCATATTTAAAAAAAGGTAAAGTAAATGTTGATTATTTAAAAGATAAACCCTTGTCTTATAGTATAGATGAAACACCAGTAGATCCAGTTTTAATTAATTTTCCTGATGGAGGAAGAAGGTTACAAATTCAATTTGATTTTTCTATACAAGCTAATTTTAGTGTGCTGGAGAATATTAAAAACTCAAAATTTTGTGATGATTTTACTGATTGGATATATGAACAAAATAAAAAAGAAAATTTACCCAAAATAGAAGGAGCTGTTTGGATAAAGTGTCTGGGAAGAGGAACAATTTTACAGACAACTGAAACAACAGCGATATATGTAATACCTATGCAGGTAGCTTATGACGAAGACTATTAAAAGTCTTCTATTTTTTTATCAAAAAGGAGGATAAAAAGTGGAAAAATTAGTAAAAAGAAGTGGAAAAGTTGCTTTTATGGATGTTTCTACTACATCAATAGCAAATTTTTTAAGAATGACTAAATTTACTGAAATATCTAAATCTAAAAATCCTACTGAATATAGTAGAACATATGTAGACGAAGATGGAGAAGTGACTGATGTTACAGGCTATTCTGAGGAAATATCTTATGCATTTGATTTATATCAAGGAAATTTAGTACATCAAAAACTAGTAGATATAACAGATAATGAAAAAACGGGAAATGATGCTTTAGTAAAAATATTACAAGTTGATTTTAGCAAGCCTATAGATGATGGATATGAAGCTAGACTTAGAACATATTCTACAGTACCAGATGCAGAAGGTGATAGTACAGATGCGTATACATATTCTGGAGCATTTAGAAAAAATAGTGGTTTTACAATTGGTAAAGCTGTAGTAAGTAAAGACGGAAAAACAGCGACATTTACACCAAAAGAAGAAGTTGCAGAATATCCAGTAACTTTTGTGGTTAAAGATAGTTCAAGTGCACCTATTGAAAATGCTAAAATCACAATAGAGGATGAAAGTGTTTTAACAGATGCAACGGGAATAGCAACTGTTGATTTACAAGCTAAAACATATTCAAATATTACAGTAGAGAAAGACGGTTATACAACACAAAGTAACGTATCTGTTACAGTAACAGATAAAGCCGTATTAAAAGAAGTAGAGTTAGAAGAAGCTGCTTAAATAAATAATATATAGAGAGGCTTATTTTTAAGCCTCTTAAATAATTTGGAGGGAAAAAATGAAATTAAAAGATATTGAAGTTGACTTTAGTTTTACAGATGCTGATTGCATAGAAAGATTAGAAAATGCAGCAAAAAAAGTTAAAGAAAAATCTGAATTAAAAGATAAAGAAGAAAAAAGTTTGTCAGAAGCTATTAGAGAAGAATGTAAAATAATAGACGAATTTTTTGATGAAGTTTTTGGAAAAGGAATAGCAGACAAAATATTTAAAGGTAAAAAAGATTTACAAGAGCATATGGAATTATTTACAGATATAATTAATGCTAAAATTGAAACAACAAAAGCTACACAAAATTTATATGATACTTTAGAAAACAGAGCTAAATATATGCCTAACAGAGAAACAAGAAGATACAATAAATATAATAAAGGAAGAAAATAATGTATTCTAATCTATTAATTAATCAATTACCACAACATACAGATAGTGGAATGAGAATAAGAACAGATTTTAGAGAAAGCATAAAATTTGAACTACTAATGCAAGATAGAACAATAGAAGATGATAAAAAAATTAGAATGATTTTAAACTTATATTATTACAGACCAGAGCAAATAACAGATATAAAAAAAGCTTTAGAAGAAGTAGTTTGGTTTTATTCTGGTGGAGATAAAAAAGAAAATACAAATAGAACAGCAAAGAACAATAATAAAAAACAAATTTATAGCTATGAATTTGATGCAGAATATATATATAGTGCTTTTATGCAACAATATAGAATTGATTTAAATAGTATAAAATACTTGCACTGGTGGAAATTTAGAGCTTTATTTGTTAATTTAAATGAAGATGTTATGTTTTCTAAAATAATGCAATATAGAGCAATACAATTAAATACGATAAAAGATAATGAAATGAAGAAATTTTATAAAAAAATGAAAAGATTATATGCATTACCTGATATGCGAACTGAAGAAGAAAAAGAATATGACTTTGGAGAAGCTTTTTCATAATTTGTCGGCTTTTGTCGAAAAAGATAAAATTATGTTGGAAAAAAGTGCTTGAAATAATCCTTTATAATGATATACTAATATAAATTTAAAAAATAAAGGAGGGTTGAAAATGTCAAATCATGAAGAAGAGAAAAAACCAGTATATAAAAAATGGTGGTTTTGGCTAATAGTTGTAATAATGGTTATTGCGATTGTTGGAGGAACTCAAACAAGTACAAACAATACACAAACTTCAAGTTCTGTAAATGAAAGCGAAGTTCAGACAACAGAAAATGAAAAAACAACTACAAAAGATGTAAAAGTTACCTTGGAACAATACAATCAAATTAAAGATGGAATGACATATGAAGAAGTAGTTGAAATATTTGGAGGAAAAGAATCAACATCTTCTGAAAGTGAAATAGCAGGAATAAAGAGTGAAATTAAAACTTGGAACGGAAATGGGACATTTTCTGTAGCGACTATTGGATTTACAGATGGAGAAGTTTCTTCAAAATCTCAAACAGGTTTAGAATAAAAAGAAAAGAGGACAATATGGGAAAATGGTATTTTTGTCCTTTTTGCAATAAAAAAATAGTGAAATATAGTAAAGACGCTGAATGTAAAGGCGTCTTTTTATTATGCAAAAAATGTGGCAAACAAGTAGAAATAAAAATAAATAAAAATAAGTCTTTAAATTGAGCCTATGAGCCTGACAGAAAGGAATGAAAAATGTCAGATGGCTCAGTTACTATTGAATTTAATGGCGATACTAAAGGTCTAGATAAGGATATTAATGGAATAAGTGGAAAAGTTCAAAGTGGTTTAGGAAAACTTGGAAGTATTGCTGGAACTGCAATGAAAGGTGTTACAGCTGCAGTTGGTGCGGCCTCAACTGCTTTAGCAGGATTAGGATCAGCATCAGTAAGTTCTTATGCAGATTTAGAGCAAAATGTTGGTGGTATTGAAACACTATTTAAAGGTAGTGCTGATAAAGTAATAAAGAATGCAGAGAATGCTTATAAAACCGCAGGAATGAGTGCTAATCAGTATATGGAAACTGTTACAGGATTTAGTGCTAGTTTATTACAAAGTTTAGGCGGAGATACAGATAAAGCAGCTGATGTTGCAGATATGGCTCTTACAGATATGGCAGATAATGCAAACAAAATGGGAACATCTATGGAGTCAATACAGTATGCTTATCAGGGTTTTGCTAAACAAAATTATACAATGTTAGATAACCTTAAATTAGGTTATGGTGGAACTAAAGAAGAAATGGAAAGGTTACTTTCTGATGCTCAAAAAATAACAGGTGTAAAGTATGATATTAGCAATCTAAATGATGTATATCAAGCGATTCATGTTGTTCAAGGGCAATTAGGAATAACAGGTACAACTGCAAAAGAAGCAGCATCCACTATTTCTGGTAGTGTTAGTTCTATGAAATCTGCATTTGATAACTTTTTAAATGGCAGTGGAACAATGGATCAACTAGTTGAAACCGGAATAACTGCGATACAAAATATTGTAAATGCAGTTGGACAACTATTGCCTCAATTAATGCAAAGTCTTTCTGATGCAACACCACAAATAATAGCAGGAATAAATCAAATATTTCCTCAAATTTTAGATTTAATAATGACAAATGCACCTACTTTGATATCCACAATTGGACAGGTATTAATGGCATTGGTACAATCTTTATTACCATATATGCCACAATTATTAAATATCGCAATGCAATTAATACAATCATTTATTACTGGATTAATAACTATGTTACCACAGATAATTCAAATGGGTATGCAACTTATAACACAGTTAATTTTAGGAATAGCACAAATGCTGCCACAGTTAATACCACAAGCCATAAATGCAATAATAACAATTGTGAATGGCTTATTAGACAATATAGATATGTTAATAGATGCAGCAATTCAACTAATTTTAGGATTAGCCGATGGTTTAATTAATGCACTTCCAATATTAATTGAAAAAGCACCAGAAATTATAATGAAGTTAGTGACAGCATTAATTAAAAATGCGCCAAAGATATTAGAAGCAGGAGTACAATTAATTGTCAAATTAGTTGAAGGTGTTGGAAGTGTTTTAGGAAAATTGGGACAAATGGCAGGTACAATTATTCAAACTATATGGGATGGTTTGAAATCGTTACCTAGCAAAATGATTGAAGTTGGTAAAAATCTAATTCAAGGTATTTGGAATGGTATTAGTAATGCTGTAGGTTGGCTATGGGATAAGATTAGTGGATTTTGTAGTGGAATTGTAGATAAGATAAAAGGATTTTTTGGTATTCATTCTCCATCTAAAGTTTTTGCTGATGAAGTAGGAAAATTTTTGGCATTAGGATTAGGAGACGGATTTGATGATAATCTTGGAAAAGTATATAAAAATATGCAATCTGCAGTAGACTTTGAAACACAAAAACTAAGTGCTAATTTAAGTACAACAGCAACTAATAATAAATTATTTACAGCTAATATTTTAATGAAACCTAGCGATATTTATTTAGATAGTACAAAAGTAGGTAGAGCAGTAACACCTGCTGTAACTAGGACTTTAAGAGGGGCAGGTGCTTATTAATGTATATTAAATGGAATAATAAAAAATATAAATTAATAGGTTCTGTTGATATGACACAAAGTAGTCAAGAAGTAACTTACTCAGATTTTACTGTAGATTTTTCTAAAGCTAAAATAGATGATTTACCATATGCTCAACAAGAAGTAAATGTCTATGATGATAACGACAACGTTAAATATATGGGATTTGTAAGTGAATATAAATTGCCGGAATTAAACAAAATAAAGACTCCAAATAAAGAACTTAGTTTGACGCTATTTAGCCCTAGACAAATGGCAACTAAGAAAACAGTAACAATAAATAGGACAGATTTAGTAGAAAATTTAGTAAGACAAGCATTAGAGCCACTATTTGCAGATGGCTTTTATATTAAAGAAATGAATATAGCAAGACAGGCAACTACAGTTAATTTAATTAGTAGAACTGTAGAGGAAGTATTAAATTACTTTTCAAAACGTTTTGAATTATATTGGAATATAGATGAGCTAAAAGGAATTACAGTTAATTCTATACAATATCAATTTTCTAAAAATGTTAAAAAGAAAATAAACATAAAAAATTATAAACAAGAAATAAACGGATTGTTGAGCATATCTCCAACGATTACCAATCTTGATTATGCAAATATAATTAATGTAAAGAATGCAAGAATATTTTACGAAATGGACTCTGTAATGAATGTTACTTTAAATAACGGAGACAGATTAGACTTTGAGAATCCAATTGACATATCTACAGCTACTACAAAGAGGATCTATGAGGCTATATATGTACAAGGTAGTACTGTAACAGGATTTCCAATCAATATTCATTATAATAGCAATTTAATAGCAAATATAATGAACACTGTTAATTACGAATTACCAGACAAACAAGTATTTACAGACATAGGAAAAGATGACAGTGATAATAAACTATTTACACTAACTATGGATAGCACTTTTAAAAATCTAGCCACGGGAATTACTTACAAAGGAGAAGGTTCTGTGACAATTACAGAAATACAGTCAGACAGTGCTTTACGATATGCCAATATGAAATTATTAAACTGGCAAGAAATAAACAGAATGAAAGGTATTATAACACCTTCTGGGCAAATAGAGAAAGTGCTAGATGTAGATAGTGGATGGTTTACGGAGTCTGAAATGGTTAACTATGTTAGAAACTATTTTGGAATAAATGACAACTATACTAATCAAGTAACTTTAAAATATGATAAAGATAATGATTTAGATGTTGGAGATAGAATAGATATAGATTTACCAGAATATTTTACATCTGGGGAATATGTAATAACAAGTATAAAGGAAAGCAAAGAAGGGAATAACCCTTCTAATTTTTCTGTCGAATTAAGAAATACAGCAATAGTTGAAAATTATATAGACTTATTTAGATCTAGTGCAGACACAGAAGAGAATGATAGTCAAACTCAAGTGGAATACTTATGTGAATACACTACAGAAGGAATTAAAGAAGTACATACAGTAGAACTAACAGATAATGATAGAAATCATACTTTAAACTTTGGTTTAAATAGATAGGAGAAATTATGAAAGTATCTAATGAATTTGTAAGAATAAGAACAGGCAATAAAGAAAAGATATTTAGAAATTTAATACTAAATAATTATTTGAAATTATATGCTGATAGTTTTTTAGAGTTTAAAGATAAAACTTTAAATGCCTGTTTAATTAATTTTACACACGACAATAAAATTACAGAAGAATCTACTTCTATGAAGTATGATCTAGTTATAATTGCAGACAGCAGAGATATATTTCAAAAAAATTCTCCTACACAAATAACAACCGAATACTACTACAGAAGACAAATTAGTGGAGAAGATATATACATATCTGATAATTATAAAAAATGGTTCGGTTCTAATATTAAAGACATAGGCTTTGCACATTATGATTATGGTACACAAGAATATATTTTATATGCTTACTTAGACGTAAGTGCTTATAATGTTGTATTACAAGAAAATCAGCCATTAGCTGTTGTGAGGCAAGACAAAGTAACAAGTGATTATGATTTTTGGAGCAATAGCCCTAGAGTTAACGCTCCTTTTCATTTATCTACTGATGGATTTAAAGATATAGTAGGATTTGAAGCTACTTATTATTATCCAAAGCTTTATAGTATTGGATTTGGAGAGTTGCCATATTCTTTACAAAAAGAATATAAAGTAGATGAATTAGACATAACACAAAACAATAACATTATTGTAATAGATGGAGTACAAGGAAATTATTTGAGTGATACTTTATACATGTCTCCAGATATACTAATGTCAGATGATTTATATATGCAAGAAGCGACTTGGAGATATTTGGTTTATATTTTTCATTTATGGAAAAGAGAAAATCCAGAGTTAGATAATTATATAGACTCTGGATTAAATTATGTACAATATTTAGATTTAAGACAACACGGCAAATTAGATTTAAGTATTAGATATGAAAGGAATTAAAAACTATGCAAGAAATAGATTTTGAAAATGAAAAAACTAGTTTAAGTGCAGAAACATTTAAAGCGTTTCAAAAGAATATAGCAGATGCATTTCATAATTATAAAATTGGAGAGTTAATCATAAACACAGAAATAATTCAAAATGGAAGTATATCAAATGTATTGTTAACTAAAGATGAAACAGATACAGTTCAATTAAGTTTTGTATGGGATAGTAGTTTTGAATTAAATCCTGGATGGGATTATGCAATAGTATATTTGCCCCAGGAGTTTAGACCAGCTAACGGTTATATTTATGGTGGATGTAGGGCTGAGCAACCCTATGGACCAGCTAGTTTTGTTGTTTGTGACGATGATGGAAGAGTAGTAATAACAGCAAGCCAAGCAAGCAAAAAATTAGCTATGAGTTGTAGCTATAAAGCCGTAGGAGGTACAGAAATATGATAAAAAATATAAATTATGCAAATAAGAAAGCATTTCAAAATGATGAAGATGTTCCAGACGATCAAAAAGTTTTAGATAAAGATATGAACGAAATTAAAGAAGTAGTTAATAGTAATGCAGAGGAGTTAGATAAAACACAAAAGAAAATAACAACTGTAACTAGTGCACCTTTGACTTATAAAGGTTCTGTTACACAATTTAGTGATTTACAAGAGTTAGAAAATGTAAATAATGGAGATATATATTCTGTAACGAGTGAAAATAAAAATTATATTTTTGCAGTAGATGAATGGACAGAATATACTCCAGAAATTGATATATCAGAACTTGAAGCGCAAACTGAAGAATTAGGACAACGAGTAACTAATCTGGAAAATATAACAAGACAGGTAACTAGTATTGTAACAGATGCAGAAATAACACAGAATACCAATTATACTGTACCACAATATGTACTAGGTAATAATAGTTTAGAAGTATTCTTTGAAGGATGTAAGCTGATTAAAGATATAAACTACATAGAAGTAGATGAAACGCATATCCAGTTTAAAGACTGGAATGTACCACATGGCAGTAATTTAGAAATTATAATAAGAAAAGGAGAAGAATAATGGGAGCACCAGAAATATTTAATTTACAAAAACAAATTTATTCCACAGACGAAATAAAAACAAATAATGTATGGATAGATGGAAAAGCTATTTATAGAAAAGTTTTAAATATAACGACTTTTAATAGTCAAAATGATGGTTTGTATGACAACATAGATATGTCTTTTGTTGATAATATGATATCTGTTAGCGGTTTTATTAAGCAAAATACAGTTACATTTCCAATTAATGCATATCACTCTGATAGTTGGTATAATTGCTTTTACTTAAATACTGGTGAAAAGAAAATACATGGTATAGTAAGTCAAGAGCTTCAAAATAAACCAGCAATATTAATTTTAGAGTATACAAAAATAACAGACTAAGAAAGGAAAATGTAAAGATGAAACAAGCTAAAAGCCTTGGCGCTGTACACACACACACACACACACAAGTAATTTTAAATAACAGAAGAATTGGAGGTGAGTTCTAATGAGCGAACCTTTTATTTTGCAGTTATATAAAGAAATAGAGAGAAAAAGTAATATAATTTCTGTTAGTTTTAATAATGATTTTTATTCGATGACTAGCTCAAATTGGCAACAAGTGGAGCTAGTTTTTGATAAAATAGTTGGACAAATAGGAAATTTATTAAAGTTAGAAAACGGAAAAATTAAAATTGGAAAAGGAATAAAGAAAGTAAAAGCAAGTTTTCAAACTTCTACAAATGGGTTAGCAAATGATACTTTCTACAGTTTAAATCTTAAAAAAAATGGAATCTCTGTTGCTAGCTTTGAAGGAAGAAAAGATGGAGACCCACAAAGTTGGTCTTTTGTTATAGCACCAATTTTAATCGATGCAGAAGAAAATGATGAAATATCAGTTAGTTTGTTTTGCAACTCTGCAACTTTAATGTCAGGAATGACGCAGTTTGTTGTAGAAGTAATTGAATAATAGAAAGAAAGGAAATTATAATAACTAGAATTGAAGGATATAAAATTTAGGAGAATGTTATGAAAGAGTTAGAAAAAAGAGATAAAGTAGTTGTTGTAGGATTAATATTAGTACTAATATTTATAATTATTAACATTTTCTCTACGTTACATACTATGTCAGATTATGAACAAAGAAAAGAATCAGGCAACGACAGATGGAAACAAGTAGAAAATAGGATTTTGCAGACAGAAGAGAAAGTAAACAGTTTAGAGGAGGAGATTGTAGAATGGAAGCATTAACACAAATTGGTCAGATGCTAGGAACATATGGAGTTAGTGCGGTTATAGTGATTATTTTTTTATGGGACTATGTAGCTAATAAAAAAAAGAATGTAGAAAATCAAGAGACAATAAAAAGTACTTTAGAAGTAGTAAAAGAAAGCACAAGCACAATCTCTAATTGTTTAGTCGAAATGCAACAAACAAATTCCAATACTGCAAAATCTTTGGAATTATTACAGAAGCAAATGGAGAGCACAGATAAAAAAGTAGATATTTTATTAGAAAGGGGGAAATAGCTATGGAAATAACATATGTAATTATAATAGCAATAATTGCTTACATATTTGGAGCTATAACAAAAATGTTTATAGATGAAATACCTAATAAGTATATACCAATTCAAAACGTAGCAATAGGTATAATAAGTGCAGTTATATGCTATTTTACAGGAATAGAGCCAAACTTTTTACAAGCGATTGTATTATGCATAGTAGCTTGTATGGGTGCAGGTGGAGTAGCAGACTTAATTAATATTAAGAACAAGGAGGAATAAATAAATGTTAAAAGGAATTGATGTAAGTAATCATCAACGTGGAATGGATTTAAGTAAAGTAGATTGTGATTTTGTAATAATAAAAGCGACAGAAGGAAAAAGTTATGTAGATCCATCATGTGATATATTTTTCCAAGAAGCGTTAAATTTAAATAAAAAAATAGGAATATATCATTTTGCTAATAATTCTGATAATACAGCTGAACAAGAAGCAGATTGGTTTATCAAAAATACAAAAGGATATATAGGAAAAGCAATACCAATTTTAGACTTTGAAGATAAAGGAGCTACACATGATGTAGCTTGGGCAAAAAAATGGTTAGATAGAGTAGCAGAAGCATATGGTTGTAAACCTTTAATATATATGTCAGAATCTGTTGTAAATAGCTATGACTGGTCTAGTGTAGCTAATGCTAATTATGGATTATGGGTTGCTAAATATCGAGATAATAATGCAGATTATAATTATGATATGTCTAATGCGGGAAGAAATCCAGCAGTAAGACATTGGAAATTTTATGCATTATGGCAATGGACAAGTTCTGGAAGATTAGATGGCTATAATGGTAATTTAGATTGTAATGTTTTTTATGGTGACAAAGAAGCTTGGGATAAATATATAGAAAATGAAATACCACCACATGAAGAAAACAATACAGATACAGTTGTAACTCCACCTGTTGAAAGTGCAACAGTATCATATGAAGTACAAAGTGGAGACAATTTAACAAAAATTGCTAAGAAATATGGAACTACAGTAGATGAAATAGTTAGACTTAATAATATTAGTAATCCTAACTTAATATATGTAGGACAATATCTAGTAATTCCAACTACTTCAAACGCTCAAGTATCTACAGATAGTACATATGTAGTAAAGAGTGGAGATACTTTATCTGGAATAGCCAACAAATTTGGAACTACATATCAAAAACTTGCAGAAATAAATGGATTATCTAATCCAAATATTATATATCCAGGCCAAGTTTTAAAAATAAATGGAGCTACTGCAAACTCTACTAAAACTTATACAGTACAAAGTGGAGACAATCTAACAAAGATTGCAAAACAATTTAATACAACTGTAGATAGCTTAGTTTCTAAAAACGGAATAAAGGATAAAAATAAAATATACGTTGGACAAGTATTAAAAATATAAAAAGAAGAAGAGGTGTAGTGTAATGTTTATGCTACACCTCTTTTTTGTTTATATTAATGTTTTTCAATGCTATATGATGCTAAATAATGTTTACAAATTTGAAATAATGTGCTAAAATAACATTACAGCAAATTGAATAAGATGTTTTACAAATATATTACATATAGATTAAATATATTTGACGTTTTATAATAATTTGTTGACACAAAAGAAATGTTATAGTATAAAGATAATACTATTTAAATAAAAAAATAAAGGCAAGGATAAATCCTTACCTAGTCTCATCGGAATTGGAGTTCTCGGCACGAACTTCAATTTTTTCTTTGCTATATGTAAGATGAAAATTATATCCTAGCACAGCTAGAAAACAGATTATCAATCCTACAGCAAGAATAATTGCTACTATTCCAAGTGCATCCACTGGCATTCACCTACCTTGTTGCAAATAAGAAAAAACTTAGTTGCATGATAGTGACAACTACCGTAATTCAGCCTATAAACAGCAATAGTTGTCCCTTAATACAACTAAGCTGTCCACGGTGAATGCTATTCCGAATAAACTTTTCATATCATATCAAAAAAAGAAGAAATATGCAATAAAAAATAGAAAAATCTGGAATAAAATAAAATTATAATTTTGTTAATTGAAAAACGGCTGAAATCATGATGTTTTAGCCATATAATTACTCTATTTGATAATTAAAATGTCTTAGAATTGATTATCGTAGCAAACAACTTGAAACACAGATATATCAAGACTTTTAGATATATCTTATTGAAAAAAATAAAATTTTTGACATGATATAAATAAACATATATAATTAAGGAAAATAAAATCATTTATATTTGTATTTTATTAAAAATAGCAGTTTTTAAAATAACAATTTTAATGCAACATTTAATGCAACGTCAAAGAAAAGTTGTAAAAAACGAAGAAAAAATATAAAAAATACAAAGGATTGAAAGACTTAAAAAGTGCTTAAAATAGCACGTTATACGAAAATATAATAAATGAAGGGAAATTATAAAAACTATAAATTTTACCATATACTCAAAACTAATTAAATTAAAAAATAATACATAAAGCTGTAATCAGAAGCGATTACAGCTTTTATGAGTGTGTCCAGCATGGCATAATTTCGTATTAAGAATAAAATGGTTAGGACAATTTTAATATTGAAAAATTGATGTTAATGTTGTAAAATAGGAGGTAACATAAAACAGTAAAGGAGAAGCGAATATGAAAAAAGGTACACACATTTGTAACGAGAGTAATCTTCGCCATAGGCGGGAGGAAATTTTCTATGCCTATTTTATTGAAGGTCTGACTACAGAAATGATTGCTGAAGAAGCAGGATGCAGTAAAAGCACTGTAAAAAGAGATATTCAATATATAAAGCAACATGTGGATGAGTTCATGTAGACCTCTAAAAATTAAGCCACTTGAGAATAAAAACTCAAGTGGCTTTCCTCTGATTTTGCTATAGCACATAAAAGCGAATCAAAGATTTAGTTTGATATTATAATTACAAATGGTTATATGATGAAAAAATAGGGATTTTAAGGAACGTCCCCAAAATCCAGAAGGAACGCCCAAAAAATCCCTATTATATGTTTCTGATTTTAAATCTAATATCATCTCCGAAAAATTTACATATATTATAATAACCGACTATTCTAGAAACAATTCTTTCATCATAGATAGAGAATAGGTTTTGAATAGAAAGATTTGTTGAGATGATAGTTTTTTTATTACTCAAGATACGAGTATTAATTACATTAAATAATTCCGTAAATTTAATATTGTTAATTGATTCTGTTCCTAGGTCATCAATAATTAATAAATCTGAATTATAGATATTTTCTAGAAAATCTTTAGATATATTATTTTTTCCGAATTTGCAATCCAATATATTATCAAGCATTATAGGTGCGGTTTGATATAAAACGATTTTTCCGTTATCAATTAATTCTTTAGCAATACAATTTGAAAGAAATGTTTTACCAAGACCTGGACTACCAGTAAATAATAGATTTTTTCCTTTTGGATTATTAAATTCATTGATAAAATTATCTACGATTTTTTTTATTATAAGTATGTTTTGTCTAGGAGAAACAGAAGAATGATATTTTTCTTCGTTAATTTCATCTGAATACATATTAATATTAAAATTATCAAAATTTTCAAAATCCAATTTATTTATATTAGATTTATTGTACGAAATATTTATTAATTTTTGCTTTAAACAAGAACACATAGTAAAATTATTATTTTCAGCTATATATCCAGTATCATGACAAATAGAACATTCATATTTTGGTAATAAATCATTTTCACTAATATTAATACTTCTTAAAAAGTTATGTTTTTTTTCTTTTAATAATTCTAATTCTTGTTTTAATGTATCAGTTTTTGAATTATCATGTGCCTGCAATTTTTCTTTAGAAAGGTTAAGTCCACATTTAGTGATTTCAGAATTTATTTTCTCAAATTCTGGATATTTCTTAAATAATTGGTCTTTCTTTTCGTCAGCAAGTTGTTCAGCATGTAATCTTTTAATTTCATATTCTTTTAATAAATCTTTTAACACAGTATCAGACATAGAATTACTCCTTAATTATTTGCATATAATGAATCTAAATCATTATATGTTCTTTGTTCAAAACTCTTATAATTAGTTTGTTTTTCCAAAGCCTTTTTGTTTTGGTTTTGTACTTTCATTTGTGCAAGATAATTATTAACATCAGAAGTAGTGCGTAAGTTATGTTCATGCCAATTTGAAATTAATTTATCTAAATAATCAAAATTAAAGTTTGATTTAGAAGTTGTTTTCTTTAATGCAATCTCTATTATATCCATGGTATAAGAATAATCTACTACCCATTTTTCTATATAAGCACTTTCATATTGTGTTAATTGACGAGATAATCCAAGCTTTTTTGATATTTGTTTTTTGATTAATGATAATTTTTCTTGTTTTGCATAATAATTATCTAGATCTGTAAAGTTTTGAATATGGTTTTTGTGCCAACTTTCAGCAACTGCTTGAATATAATTTCTATGTAAAGCAGAACGTTCTAAACAATATCTAAATAGAGCAATCATAACTTGCTCATCAAAACCATATTTGTTAAACCATAAGTCTATATCATTATACCAAGATGGAGACATCATACCTTGGAAACAAGAATTATTAATCTCTTCTATGGCTTTAGCTCTATATTGATTTTTTGTATTAGAAAGGGCAGTTTCCGGAGAAGAAGTTAATCTTGGCGAATATAATTTATTTAGCTCTTTTTCTTGTAAATCAACTACGATATATCCATTATTTTTCTTTATTAAAACTTCTTGTTCTTCCCAATATGCAATTGCTTCCTGAATAGTTTTAAAAGGGATATTTAATGTTTTAGAAATATCATTAATTTTAACCTCTTTGTTATATTTTGAAAGAAAAACAATGTATAAATAAACTTTAATATAGTCACCACTAGCCTGAGACATATATTCTGTAAAAAATACATCTGGTAATTTTGTTTCTGAAAATAAAAAATTTTTGTCACTTTGTTCTAATTTCATATTTCCCCTCCTACAATTACTACATTATAGCATTATAGAATTTTTTTTACAATAACAAGATTCGACAAAAAATTCCAAAATAAAGATTCAATAAGGGTTACGTATCAAAAAAATTTTTTTTATATAAATATATATTTCTATTAATATAAAATTTAAAAATATAATATAGCACATATACAATATTTTCATGATAAAAACCAACTATAGAAATTAATGTAATAGGACCATTAATTAATATAAACAATATGATTTTTATATTAATATTAGAAAATAATAAATTAATAATAAAATAACTTATAATGTAATTAATAATAAGAAAAATTAATGTTGAATAATCTATAATACCAAGAAATTTATTTTTAAAATTATAATTTTGAGGAATTATAAATATAAATATCACCTCATTCTTATAAATGATTTTAAGGCAGATAAATTTGTATTAAACTCGGTAGAGATTCCACCGATTAGATGACGAATATAAGTGTTTGATTTTGTAAGTGCATATATTGAACTAACATACAGAAATTTAGAAATAATATTATTAGAAAAATTTAAAGATAATGTTACTATTAATATTATTGTTATAAAAAATTGCATGAATAAAAGGGCAAAAAATGATTTAAACCAGCTTTTAAAAAACCAGCTAAACGAATCTAAAGAAGCACTAAGAATTGCAAAAGGTGATAAAATAATAAATACTTTTATCATAATAAGGCGTATAGAGTATGAAAACATTAAAGAAATAAGACCTATACTACAAAAGGATTTTAGTATACCTGTTAAGGAGAAAACATCTAAAGAATTTCCGTTTATAGAGATTACAGAATTTAATTCAGTTACTAAAGTTTTAAATGAAATTGTTTTGGACACAAAATTGCTACCTACTTCTTGTAATGCTTTGGTGAGTAAATCTGTAATATTAATAAATTGCTCACAAATAAAGTAAGAACTATTCATGATGATTGAACATAAAACTAATTTAAAAATAAATTGATATGGTTTTTGTACTTGTGTTCCAGAGTAATATGATAAAAATAATTTTACACAATAATATAAAAGATATGCTAAGATTAGTGCATTAGAAATAATTAAAATACTATTTGAAGAAGTATTGAAGAAATCTTCAAAATTATTATTAGAAAGAACATCTGTATTTAAAAATATAATGTCATCAATATATGAATAGATATTATTATCAATTGATGAAAATAAATTCTGTATAAGTTCGTTTATGGTATTAGCTATGGTTGTAGATAAATTATTAGATTCCATTTGATTAACCCATTAGTGATTTTATTGCAGCTAAAATTAAGTCTAATGCTAAAATAAAACCATAAGAAAATAAAGAGTTTTTAATTAGTTTTTTTCCAAGCCTCATTCTTTCGTCATCACCAAAACTAAATTTTTTCATAAAAATACCAGTGCCAACAGCTACAGCTGCGGCTGGTGTAGCTAATTTTAATAACCATTCTTCGATAGATTCAAATGCTGAATTTAATTTATTAACTATTTTAGGATCAGCAGCAAAAGAATTCGAGATAAAAAGAAGATTAAAAAATATTAGAAAAATAAAAATAAATAAAAATTTTTTTCTAGCTATAAAATCACGACCTTTCTTTAAAATATGGATACATGTCTATTTTTTGAGGAGGCATAGTTTTTATGCCATTAGAAAGAAAAGCTAAACATGAAAAAGTCTCGAGTTCTTGCGTAAAAAAATGAGAATCATATATATAATCATATTGGTAGTATGTATTTATACTTTCAGAAATATTGGAATTTTTAGATTTAAATTTTTGAATAAGATAATTATAATTTGATTCTTGAGCATTTTCTGAAATTGTTTTTGAGATTTTCTTTTTATCTTCTTTACCAATTTGTTTTTGAGCATTTTCTATTGTAAATATATCATCAGTTCTAAACCAAAGTTTATTTACCAAATTTTGAATTATTACTTTTAAAGCAGATTCATCTTTTATAGTATGAAGTAATGATGAATAACTTTGAGTAGAAACAATATTGATGCATTTTGCTTCTCTGCTTTCAGAAAAAAAGTTAGCATCTGAAGAAGTAATATATTCTTGATACTCATCACAAATAAAAGCAACACTTCTTGAATTTTTCTTATTTAATGAGTACATAACTTCTGATTGAAAATCTAGTTTCATGTATGTTGCAATAATTTTAGAAAGTGCGGTAAATTCGGATATATTCATTGAAAGAACAACAATTTTACCAGATGCTATTAAACTCTGAAACCCTTTAAAAGTAACCTTATTTTTATGAGGTGAGAAAATTTTAGCAATGTTATAATCAGAAATGAATGGGAGTGTAATTCTAGAGATTTCTGATTTTAAAATTGATATGGTTCTTTCGTCTAGTTTGAAAAATTCATTCTCGAAAAAAGTTATTGCAGAAGTTAAATTATATAATTCACTATTAGAAAATTTATTTAATAAAAATAATTTTCTTAGGTAATTTACTTTTTCCATATAATAAGACTTATTATTAATTAGTTTATGGATTTCCGAAAAATTAACGTAATTTTTATTATAAAGTCTGCAAAGTTTTATAGATTCTGCAATTATCTGCTCGGCTTTATCTAGCCAGAAAGATTCACTATTATTAGGAGAAAGTAGGGTAAGAATTGTTTTTAATCTGTTAGCAAGAACAAGAGGGTTTAAATTAGGCTTGTCCAAAGGATTATATGTTTCGTTAGAATTTAAGCTAATAATAATTAAATCATTTAGTCTATTATATTTTTTTGCATAAAATTTAATTTGATTATAAAAGTTACCTTTAACATCTAAACAAAGGATACCAAGTTTTTCTTTTGCATTAGTGCTTTTATATTTTATTAATTGTTCAGAAAATGGATATATTGCAGAGCTTGTTTTACCAGTACCAATTGTGCCAGTAATAAGTATATTTTGATATAAAGCTTTTTCAGTAAGAATAATATCTTGATTCTGTACACTGCTATATCCTACTGTTAAATTTAAATTTTGTATTTGGATTTGAGTTGATTTATTTGGTGTTTCTATTTTAGACTTAAAAAGGCACTTTATTAATATATAAGAAATTGAACTGCTAGAAATAAACAGGATGATAACATAAAAAATTTTAAAATAATACCAAAATTTTGGATATTTATTACAAATGTTAAATGGATGAATTGCAAATGAAATAATTATATTATTAGACTTAAAAATAGGATAGAATATAACTAAATTAGATATAATGAATAAAGATGAACAAAATAAAAATAAAACAATACTTTTTTTAGGCATAAAACCTCCGTTAATTTGAATTGATTTTCTTATTTAATTTAACCCCTTGAATATCTTGTGAAGTGATAAAGCTAATTAATGAATATATTGAATAAAAAGAAATAAAAAAGTTAATAATAAATGAAATAAAAAATAGATTGGTTAAAATATTTATACAAATCACCTACCATAGTCGGATTTTACTATAAATTAAAGTGAATGTCTATACTTTTATAAAAAAATGTGTTAAAATATTAATATTAGAGTGAAAAGGAGGACTAAAAATGCAAATAGAAAAAACAACTAAAATAGGAGAATTATTAGATACAAACCCAGAAAAAGCAGAATTATTATTAAGTGTAGGAATGCACTGTTTAGGTTGCCCTGCATCTAGAGAAGAAACTTTAGAAGAAGCTTGTATGGTACATGGAATTGATGTAGAAGACTTATTAAAAGAGCTAAATAAATAATAAAATGAAAAAAAATTGAAAAAAATTTAAAAATCTGTTGACAAACATAAAAAAAAATAGTAATATATAAGAGCACTGCGGATACAGTGCATATGGGCTATTAGCTCAGGTGGTAGAGCACTTGACTTTTAATCAAGTTGTCCCGCGTT
>CAMMLJ010000028.1 GCA_946497695.1 uncultured Clostridium sp.
CCCTTAAAAATACAGGGGTGTAACTAAATAAAATATACATTTAGTTGACACTACCAAAATTATAAAGAGGGGTATTAATATGAAAAAGTATTATTTTAGTTCAGAAAGTGTAACAGAAGGACATCCAGATAAATTATGTGATTATATATCAGATAAGATATTAGATGAATGCTTAAGACAAGACGAAAATTCAAGAGTAGCAGTTGAAACATTTGCTTCTAGCAATAAGATTACAATTGCTGGGCAAATAACTTCAAAAGCTAATTTAGATATAGAAAAAATCGTAAGAGATACTATAAAAGAAATTGGCTTTGATAATAGTGAAACAGATATTGATTATAGAACTTGTGATATAGATATAAATATTACTAAACAAAGTGATGATATTGCACTTGGGGTAGATATTGGTGGTGCTGGTGACCAAGGTATTATGTTTGGATATGCAACAAACGAAACAGAAAATTATATGCCATATGCAATATATATTGCACATAAATTATCTAAAAGATTAACAGATGTTAGAAAACAAAATATAATACCATATTTAAGACCAGATGGAAAAACAGAAGTAACAGTAGAATATGAGAATGATATTCCAAAAAGAATAGAGAATATATTAATTTCTACTCAACATTTAGCTAATATTAGTATGGAACACTTAAAAGTAGATGTAAAGAAATATGTAATAGATGAAGTGATTCCACAAGACATGATTGACGAAAATACAAAAATTTTTATTAATCCAACAGGTAGATTTGTTATTGGCGGACCTTTAGGAGATACAGGACTTACAGGAAGAAAGATTATTGTAGATACATATGGTGGATATGCAAGACATGGTGGTGGTGCTTTTTCTGGAAAAGATGCTACAAAAGTTGACAGATCTGCTGCATATATAGCAAGACATATAGCTAAAAATATTGTAGCAAATGGATATGCTGATAAATGCGAGATTCAATTATCTTATGCTATTGGAATAGAAGAACCTTTATCTATATATGTAAATACTTTTGGAACAAATAAGATAGAAGAAGAGAAAATTATTAATAAAATAAAGGAAAAATTTGATTTGACTCCAAATGGAATTATAAAATATTTGGACTTACAAAAACCTATATTTGCTAAAACTACTAATTATGGACATTTCGGAAAAGATTATTTACCTTGGGAAAAGATAATAAAAATGTAATTAGGTGATGAAATGGAAGAAAAAACAAATGTAATGAGGATATTAGATAAGTATAAAATTTTTTATAGAAAACATACTTATGATTCATCAAAAGCTATAAGTGGAGTAGAAGTTGCTGATTTCTTAGGAGAAGACTATAACAGAACTTTTAAGACTTTAGTTACAGTTCGGAAAATCTGGTGAACATTATGTTTTTGTAATTCCTGTTGCAGAAGAACTAGATTTAAAAAAGGCTGCAAAATCAGTAAATGAAAAAAGCATAGAGATGCTTAAATCTAAGGAATTATTACCGCTTACAGGTTATATTCATGGAGGATGTTCTCCAATAGGTATGAAAAAACAATTTAAAACTGTAATTCATGAAACTGCCAAAAAATATGATACGATAATGTTTAGTGCAGGGAAAATAGGATATCAAGTAGAGATGAATGTTAAAGATTTAAGTAAAGTTATAAAACTTGAGTTTGCAGACATAATAAAGGCTGAAAGTTGAAAATTATTATAAAATATGTTAAAATATAAGCATATAATTGTTAAAAATTATATAAAAAACACATAAGGAGAGTGGTTATCAAATTCACATAAGAGACTTTATAAAAGCTGATTATGTGTTATCAGTCTAATAAAAAACACGAAAAAGAAAAAAGAATTGGAGAGTGTTTAAAATGGAAAGTGCCTCGGGTAGTATTACTCTTAAAAAGGCAACTAGAAAAGACATCAAGGAAATCACAGAATTAATTTATATTACAGAGCCAGAACCAGAGCTCGAATGGGGATATGGTTCTGAGAAAGAAAGAAAACAAGTATTAGAACATTTAATGAAGATTAAAAATAACCGATTTTCATTAAAAAACTTTATTGTTGCAAGAAAAGACAATAAGTTGATTGGTATGGCATTATTAATTGATGGTAAAGATATTGACAGATTAACAATTAATAGTGAGAAAAAGGTAGTAAAAATTCAGAAAGGATTTTTAAACAAATTAGGATATATTTATTCATCAATAAGAGATTATTTCTTATTTAGAGAATGTGAAGATGATGAATTTTATATATCAAATATAGCTATAAAAAAGGAATTTAGAGGAAACGGATATGCTAAGGTTATGATTGATAAAATTAGCAAAATGGCAAAAAGAAAAGGTTACGATAAAGTTTCTTTAGTAGCTAAAAATGACAAGTTAATTAAGTTCTATGAAAGTTTAGGATTTAATTTAATTAATAAGAGAATAAGAAGGATGGTTTCTGAAATATAAAATTGTAGGCATGAAATTTAGGTTTCATGCCTATATTTTTTTGAAGTAATTAAAATGTACTAATATAAAAGAAAGACTCCACATACTGGAGTATGTGGAGCTTTCCTAAGATATGACGAGTTACTGAACCTGGTTTAACCAGGGGCTAGGTGTCCAGAGAATCTGTCCATCAGTGGTCATCAACATATGAATTGTTAATCCGTTGTCCAAGGTCATTTGAAGTGTACGATTGCAGGGGAATGTATAGTCTGCTACATTAACTGCGTACTCATCGGTGCACGCATAATTGTTGTAGAGCTTTTTGTCCTCTGCCATTTGGTACACATGTCCGTCGGACCAGAAATACAATTTAAGGAATTCCTGGAAGGTAACTCCTCCATTTTTTTCTGCGCCATTTTGTAAGTCTGTAACCTGCTGTTGCAATTCAGCAATTGTCATATCTTTATCGGCAATCTGTTGATTCAGACTGTCGATTGTTGCCTGCGCATCCTGGGCAGGAACTTCGGATGCATTTGCATCACTTTCTTGAGTTTCATCCGTTGACGAAGCATCGTCAGTTACAGATGTTGTCTGTTCTGTCTGTGTGTCGTTGGACTTCTGGTGAGTTTGACTCCAAATTGTAGCGAATACCAATAAAGCTACAACAATTACAATTGTTACCCGTTTCCAACTAATTTTGTTTGTAGACATAAAATGCCCTCCTTCTGTAGATTAATAAGTTAATTATACCACTTAATTAACATAAAATCAAATTTGATAAGCTGTATGCTAGAGGCTTTAATTATTTAGAAGATAAATTGCTAAAAATATAAATGTATAATATTGAAAATTTGCAAAGGAGCAAATGTATTGGATAGTTTAGCAATTCAAGGAAGTTTAGTACATGAATCAAAAGGAAAAGTAGAAAATTGGATAAAATAGTGAAATTGACAAAGAAAGTAAAATAATATATAATCTACGTTATGTAACCCGAAGTTTATAGTTTCAGAAAAATAATTTAGGAGGAACAAAAATGATAATACGGACTACTAAAGCAGGGATAGATGCTTTACCAGAGGGAAGAATAAGAGAATTGGCGAAGGCGATTGTAAGACAATTAGAACTAGAAGAATTTATAGAAATGCACATAGATTCAATCTATGATACATTTTCTGAAGATGCTTATATAAAAACAGCTGAGATGGAAATATCAATTAGGTATCCAAGTGTGAAAGCAGGCAAACTTGCATATAAATGGATAGAATGCAAATACAAAGATGAGCAGGATATAACAACATCCGAGTACATAATTATAAATGGGTCACTGGAAATGCAGAAATATGCTTGTGGGGTTGGAAAAATCATTATAACTAGTGATAATGATTTAGTAGAGTTGGCAAAAAAATCTCCACAAATCTTTGATTTATTGAGTGTCGGGCACAAGAAAATTGATCCGGTAGAATTAGTACCTAAAATTCAGGAGATATTAGGAGTCGATCTTAAGGAAGTTGATGAATTTATGATTGAAAGACAGATATTTTCCATGAAAAAAGGTGAAATTGTAGGGCTTGGTGAACAAACTAAAGAATATTCCGACTGGTACTCTTTGGAAGAAAGAGAATTTGAATACAGAGATTCTAAATATCATATTGAATGCAAAGGAAACGACGCAATTAGGATGACTGTAGAAGGATCATATAAAGAGTTAAAGGACATTTCGGTAAAAGATTTATATAAGATAGCAGAGAAAAAGAAAAAAGAACTATTAGGAAAGATAGAAAAAATAAAGCTTTAACCAGTTTTCAAAAAGGCACCAGACGAAACGTAAAGTTAAGTCTGGTGCTTTTCCGTTTGTAGCTCATCAAACGAAACAAGAAATTCCAATGGTGAGCTAATTATATTTTTTTAGTCATTATCTTTATTGCAACCACAGTCAGAGTTTTGCATATTATCACAATTCATATAAAACTTCTTTTCTGCAAGTTTATCTTGAACTCCACGTAAAGCTTCACCAAATCTTTGGAAGTGAACGATTTCTCTTTGTCTTAAGAAACGAAGAGGGTCAACTACATCTGGTTCATCACGACATAAATCAATTAATTTTTCATATGTTGCACGAGCTTTTTGTTCTGCAGCTAAGTCTTCTTGTAAGTTTGCAATTACATCGCCTTTACAAGCTAAACAGTTAGCATTAAAAGGCATTCCACTAGCCGCTTGTGGATATACATCGACTCCATGATCTGTATAATATGGACCAAGTCCGGCTTTTTCTATTTCTTCTATAGATGCATTTCTAGTTAGTTGATGAACTATACTTCCTACCATTTCAAGGTGACCAAGTTCTTCGGTGCCGATATCGTTAAGAACAGCCTTAGATTTTTGATCTGGCATTGCAAACCTTTGTGATAAATAACGAAGAGATGCAGCAAGTTCTCCATCAGGTCCGACCATATTGAGAAATAATAACTTTAGCAAGTCTTGGATTTGTACATTTAATATTTATTGGATATTGTAATGTTTTCTTATAAGTCCACATTTAAAATTCCTCCTTCCCATGGCCAAGGTTCTTCTAGCCATCTCCATTTATTACAAGGGTAATTAATTGTTAAAGGTCCATATACTTTTTGATATTTATCTTCTAAATCTTTTAATTCTTGGCAATATTTTCTGTGTAAACATAAAGCTTTTTGATCAGTAGAATGTGTATCTAAATATAAAGCTAAGTCATTAATTGCAAAAGCACAGCATCTTATCTGTTGTAACATTCTTCCTTGCATTTCGCAATCATTATTTGACTTACACTCACATGTGCAGTTGCATTCCATATTTTCATTTAACATTTATTACACCCCTTTCCAATTTCATTTCTAGATTCTATATACCTAATTTGTTGCATAGATTGCCCTGGAGAATAAGGACTAACTAATTCAGGAAAAATAGTTCCCATTTTAAGTCCTACACAAGGCTTAAAAGTTTTATCCATGTATTGTATTGGTACATAACTTTGACCAAGCATTGGATTATCTGGGAAAAGATTAGCTTCTTCAGCAAATCCACAAGAGCAACTATCATAATCATCTTCTACATAAGAACTAACGGAATTACATTTAGTTTCTAACATATCTGTAGAATTGTCATTATCATTGTTATTGTTCATGCAATAACATTTTTGATATCTTCTGAACATATTTTATTCCTCCTTTTATAACATTATATGAGAGAAAAAATATTTTGCGACAAAAGTATACAAATAAAAACATAAATGATAGAATAAAGCAAAATGAGGAGTGAAATAATATGAAAAAATTAATAATAGAAGTTGGTTCAACATGCACAAAATTAGATGAAGTAAATGATACAGGCATAAAACGCGTTAAAGAGGTTACTATAGAATTTAAAAGGAACTTTAATAAATTAAAATATTTGAATGAGAATGATGTAAAAAAATTAATTACTTTGGTTAAAGAAGAACAAAAAGAATATAAAGATATATTTGTATGTGGGACAAGCATTTTTAGAGCCTTAGAAGAACAGATGAAAGAAAAATTTCTTACAGAATTTAAAGTAGAAACAGGGTTAGACTTTAATATTATTAGCCAAGAAGAAGAGAATAAATATACAGTAGAAGGTGCAACAAGAAATGTAAAAGGAAAAGTTGCCGTGTTTATAGGTGGAGGTGGTTCCACAGAAATTGCTATTTATGATAATGGAATAAAAGAAATGTGTAATACAAAAATGGGTGTAATTGATGTAATGGAACAATATCCAGATTTGGGAGAAAATCTAGCAACAACAGCTGTAAAAACAGTAAAAGAATGGGTAAAACCAAAGCTAAAAGTTCCTACACCAAAAGCAGATATCTTAATATTGGCTGGTGGAGGTCATATGAAGTTTGCTAAAAATTCTGGAATTACATATGAGAAAAATACTTTATTCGAAGATAGCCAAGAACCTATTATGATGGATATCAATACAAGAAAATTAGATACAGAAAGATATTATAAAGAAATTTCTTTAGATGAAATAAGAAGTAAGGTGAATGATCCAGAGTGGTGGTATGCAACTCGTGCGATGTGTGCAATGGTATTAGAAGTTGCAGAAAGCTTAGATGTAAAATATATTATACCTACAGATATATCAATGGTATATGGTTTAGCAAATAAATGATAAAAAAGGCACTATGTATAAAATGTTTACATAGTGCTTTTATAGTAAAATTGTACACTTATAAAGCATGAAAAACGAAAATTAGATAGAAAAATTAATTATATTGTAACAATTCTTTTTGTATAGTCTAAATTAGCGACAGAATTATTTTTATATGCTAAGGTATAAATATTGGTTGCTAAAATATCTTTACTTAACATATGCTTATAAGTTTTATTATTGGAAGAATCAAAGAAATTCTTAACAGAAGTTATTAATGTTATTTTTGGATTAGCATTATAAATCTCGGAAATAAGTTCTTTACCTTTTGGACTATATCCAAGAATTCTAGCATAAGGTACAGTTTTACGAGAAATGTACATATCTTTTTTGGTTATATTTAACAAAATATATAATAAAATTCTTTGAATTCTAGTTTGCGTATATCTTTTAGACTTAATTATATTTATTAACTCTGCTAAAGTATTGCAAGAATTAGCAGCATTTTTAATAGCATTTTCTAAGCCTTCATTTACTTCTGGAAACTTTTTAAGATCAGCTGTAGATAATCTTCTAATAGAATATAAAATTTCTTTTTCAAATTTTGATATATCTATTACATATTGATTATTTTCTATTTCTTGCATTAATAAGTCGTAGGCAAGTCTAGGCATTACTTTTCTGATATCATTAAATTGATTATTTACAATCATATTTCTAATTGCTGTAGCACTTGCATATTCATCAACAATGCAATTACTATTATAAAAAGCTTTTTCACGTTTTATGGCTATTGGCATAATATGAGATTTATATTTCTTTAAAGCTTTTAAGTATTCAATTGCTAAAGTATTATTTGGTTGATTCAAAATGTTAGAATATTTTTGGTCATTTAAATATAGCAATATTGCATTTTCTCTAGCTTTTGGAAAAGAAAGTCCTTTTTTTAATTCTTCATTTAAGAATTCTACATATTGTTTTGGCTCTTCATATAAAATACCAGAAATTCTATTTAATATATCTATATCGGAATTCTCGGAACCAAATGAAACTGTATCTACAATTTTTAAGGAGTTTAAAAGTTTTATAGCGCCTTCTGCAAAATTTTCTGCACTAGAAATAGAATATACTGTTGGAAGCTCTAAGACTAAATCTATACCACTTTTTAGAGCCATTTCTGTTTTTACCCATTTATTAACTATTGATGTATTACCTCTTTGAACAAAATTACCACTCATAATACAAATACTGTATTCGGCACCAGTTTCTTCTTTAGACTTGGTTAAATGCAAAAGATGACCATTATGAAATGGGTTATATTCAGCAATAATTCCTAAAACTTTTGACATATTTATCTCTCCTTATATTGTAGTATAAACAAATTATTGATATAATATCATAAAATGGTAAAAATTACAAATATAGGAGAAGAAAATGGAAGAAATAACAATATATACAGATGGAGCTTGTTCTGGAAATCCAGGTCCTGGGGGATGGGGAGCTGTACTTATGTATAAAGGAAATAAAAAGGAAATATCAGGTGGAAAATTAAATACAACAAATAATGAGATGGAAATTACAGCAGTTATACAGGCTTTAAAAAATCTGAAATATCCATGCAATGTTAAATTATATAGTGACAGTGCATATGTTGTAAACTGTTTTAAACAAGGCTGGATATATAACTGGAGAAAGAATGGGTGGAAAAATGCCGCAAAAGAGCCTGTGAAAAATAAGGAGTTATGGGAAGAATTATATGAACTTACTAAAATTCACAAAGTTGAATTTATAAAAGTAAAAGGACATAGTGATAATGAATACAATAATAGATGTGATGAATTAGCAAGAACAGCGATAAAAAACTTATAGTTAATAGTAGAAGAGGAGTAAAATGGTAATTATATATGATTTTGATGGTACACTAACACCATATTCTTTACCACAATATGAAATAATAAAAAAATGTGGATATAATGAAGAAAAGCTAATGAATAGAATAGCAGAAAAATTAACCAATAGCGAAGGTTTATATGAAGCCTATTACAAATGTTATATAGAAATATTATTAGAGAATAATATTTTACTAACTAAGGAAAATGTTTGCTTAGGAGCAGATAAAGTAAAATTTAATAATGGAGTTATAGAATATTTTAAAAATTTCCAAAGTCGAAAAACAGGTATAAAACATTATGTTGTTACTTCTGGAATAAAAGATTATGTGGATAAAACAGCAATTAGAAAATTTGTAGATGGTGTTTATGGAGTTACATTTAATGAAGAGAATGGAATATATAAAAATATAGATAAATTAGTAACAGATGAAAAGAAAGTTGATGCTATTAAGGATATTCAATTACATAATGAAGGAACAAATAAAATTATATATTTTGGAGATGGTTTAACAGATGAACTAGCATTTCAATATGTTCATAAAATAGGTGGAAAAAATGTATTTATAGCATCAAACAATAAATCAATAGAAAATTATAATAAATTAAATATTAATGGAATTATTGATAAATGTTTTGAAGCAGATTTTGGAAAACATACAAAATTAAGTGAGTATATTCAAAAAGAAATAGAACTAGAAAGAGAATGTTAATTTATTAAAAAGGTGTGAAAAATATTCAATCAAAATACTCATTATGTTTACCCTAAATATTGTCTATTTATACAAAATATGGTATAATAGAAACGTGGGAGGTAGGCGTATGAAAATAATAGGCGTAACAGGAAGTTCCGGAGCAGGAAAAGATACTTTATGTGAAATACTAGAAAATAAATATAATGCAGAAATAGTAGATGCAGATAAAATTGCTAGAGAGTTATCTAAAAAGGGAACAATGTACTTACAATCAATAGTTGAAAGTTTTGGATCTGGAATAGTAGATAGAAAAGGTGAATTAAATAGAAAAAAATTAGCAAGTATCATATATGAGGATGATAAAAAGAGGGAAGAACTAAACAAGCTTACCTTTATTTATGTTGTAGATGAAATAAAGAAAAGAATAAATAAAATAAAAAAGAAAATAATTGTTGTAAATGCTCCATTATTATTTGAAAGTAATTTAGATCAAGTTTGTGATTTTGTAATAGCTATTATAGCAGAAAGAAATGTTCAAATTGAAAGAATAATGAAAAGAGATAACATAAAAGCAGATGAGGCAGAAAAAAGATTAAATATGCAAAATACGGACGAGTTTTATATAGAAAATGCAGATTTTATAATACATAATAAAGGAGATATAAAAGATATAGAAAAACAATTAAAAGATATAAATATATAAATTATAGTCCACTAGCGAAATTTTAAATTCGTTTAGTGGACTATAATTTTGTCGCAAAGAAATTAAGTTATTATCGAAATCTTTGAGTTAATTTGGTAGAATATAATAAAATAATTAAGAATTTTTAATAACGGAATAGGTTATTAATAAACCGGAGGAAAAAATGAGAAAAAAATTTTTTGATATATTAAGTAATGTTTTTTTAATAGCTTGTATAATGTCAACAATTTATATGTTCTTTATTTATATGAGGGTAACTTCTGATGATATGGTGGTAGCATTGCAGAACGAAGTTGATTATCCAATTTATACTGGAAGCAATGTATTTGAATACTGGAAAAGTACCTTGACAGATGAACAAAAGGTTCTATATGAGGAAATAAAAGAATCTTATCTTCAATTTAAAGAACAATTTGGTACAAAAGTAAAGAAAATAAATGATGAAGATTTTGATAAAGTATTTGATGCTGTTGTATTAGATCATCCAGAAATATTTTGGATTGACTCATATTCAACAATAATTACACTTAATAATTATATTAATACTAGTAAAATAATACAATTACGTTATTCATATACCAAAGAGGAAGCTAAAGAAGTTAAAGCACGTATTGAGCCAAAATACAATGAAATTATAGAAGAAGCTAAAAAACGATCAACTGATTATGATAAAATAAAATATGTTCATGATAAATTAATTGAAATATCACAATATCATGAATATACACCAGATCAAGTAAATAGTTATCAATCTATAGTATCTATATTTGATATAGGAGATACTGTATGTGCTGGATATGCATATGGTTTTAAGTTCATTATGGATAATTTGGGAATAAAAGCTATTGCTTCCAGTGATGTTAGTCATGAAGAGGACCAGTCTCGAAATCACATTTGGAACATGGTTAATTTAGATGGAAGATGGTATAATATAGATGTAACATGGGATCAAAACAATGGAAACGGGATAATTTATAATTACTTTTTGAAAGATAATGACGAATTTTATAAAGATCATATAATGCAAGAGGGAATTCCACAAACTTAATATAAATTTTGCTTAGTAAAATTATAGAAAGTGCAATATAAATGTTAGATATACTATAACATTTACATTGTACTTTTTCTCTATTACAAAAATATTACATTTTAGTTATTTTCTTGAAAAGAAAATAACAATAGCATATAATTAAAAAAAATGTCATATAAGAGGAGTAATGAATATGTATAGTGAAAGCTTTGCAGATATGATGCTAAATGAAAGAAAATTATCTGAAAAAATGAAAATATTATTATATTTTAAGAAAAAACACAATTGTTTTTTTGATACTACAGTAATATTTAAAACAGAGATATGCAGAATGTATTTAGAACACTCTAAGCCAGATGTTGATAATAATTTAGTATTAACAGCATGTTTGTTATATGCATGTAAAAAAAGTGTTATTTCATTTACAGAAGAAAAAAGAAGAACATATTTACATGAAGGTGCAAAATATCTTGAAGAATTAGGTTTTGATGAAAGATTTTGTAGAATATGTGAACAAACTAATAGAATTGCTAATATTACACCACGAGATAAAGAGGGGGATATATTAGAATTAATAGATAATTTCGGAATGCTTTTAGATAGGGATGATAGAAGAGCTTTTAACCCAACAGAAGCTTTATTTGTTTTGGAAAATGAAAATTTAAAAGGATTAAAAAATGTATATTTGCAAGATTTTAAAGAATTTGTTATGGAATTTGAAAACTTAGAAACTCTTGGATTAGATAAAAGTAAAATAATTACTAGATGGCAAACTAAAATAAATTCTATTCCTAAATATCGTATTGCACAAGGTATTAATGCAGCAATAGATTATAGAACTACTGCGAAAAAATTGTACATAGAGGGTAAAAAATTACAAGTTAATAAAAATGGAATAAGAGATAATAAACAAGAAATAAATGCAGATAGAAGAATAAAACACGAAATAGCAAAACAAATAGATGAAGAGCATAAATTTTCTGACTTGTTAAATATAAGTGGGGAGGAACAATAAATGAATGAATTTTTTGCAGATTTGCATGTACACATAGGAAGGGCTAAAAATAACAAGCCAATAAAAATTACAGCAGCCAAAAGTTTAAATTTTGCAAATATTGCAAAAGAATGTGAAGAAAGAAAAGGAATAAACATTGTAGGAATTATAGATTGTGCATCACCTTATGTTATTCAAGATATAGAAGAATTTTTAAAAACAGGAGATGCATACGAACTTGAAGATGGAGGAATTATATACAAAGATAAGGTCTGTATAATTCTAGGGAGTGAAACAGAAACTTCAGAAAAAGGAAGAAACGGTAAAAAAGGTGCTGCACATAATTTATGTTATTTTCCACATTTAAAAGATATAAAAGCATATTCAGAGGAAATGAGTAAGCATATAAAAAATATAACATTAAGTACACAAAGATCTGATTTATCTGGATATGAGTTAATAGATATAGTAGAAAAATATAATGGAATATTAATACCGGCACATGCTTTTACACCCTTTAAAAGCTATTATGGAAATTGTACAGACAGATTGAAAGATATATTTAAAGAGAAATATGATAAAATTTTTGCAGTAGAACTAGGTTTAAGTTCTGATACTTATTTAGCAGATATGATTTCAGAATTAGAAAATAAAACTTTTGTTACAAATTCTGATGCTCATTCTTTACCTAAAATAGCAAGAGAATACAATAAGGTACAAATGGAAGATATATCTTTTAAAGAATTAGTAAAAGCATTAAAAAATGAAGATGGAAGAAAAATTATTGCCAATTATGGATTAGACCCAAAACTTGGTAAATATCATAGAACATATTGTGATGCTTGTAATTCTACTATTCAAACTAAAGAACCTGTAGAAGTATGTCCTTATTGTGGAAGTAATAAAGTTACATTCGGAGTTTTTGATAGAATAGAATTAATAAAGGACAAAAAAGAATCTATTAGCCCAAAATCTAGACCAGAATATATATATCAAACTCCATTAGGTTTTGTACCAGGATTAGGAAATAAGACAATAGAAAAATTATTAGATAATTTCGGAACAGAGATGAATATATTACATAAATTATCATTTGATGATATAGAAGCAGCTGTAGGAACTAAACTTGCGACTATTATAGATGAATCTAGAAAAGGAAGATTGCAAATAGAATCTGGTGGTGGTGGAAATTATGGAAAAGTTTCCACAAAAACAATAGATAATTAGTTCTAAAAATCATTTTATTACATAGATATTATGTATAAATAATTCTATGGAGGATAAAATGAAAAAAGATAGGAACAGAATATATTTAGAAATAATTTTAAAAAATTTACAAGAAAATAAAAAGATATATATACTATTACTAATTTTTTTATTGATAGGAATAGTATTTGGGGTGTTTATAATAAACAATTCTGATGAGCTCCAAAAAAATGAAGTTAGTGAATATATTAATAATTTTGTTACTACATTAAAAAATAATAATTCAATAGATAAAAAAGAATTAGTAAAAGTATCAATAAAAGAAAATATATTAATGGGAATAATATTATGGTTTGTAGGCTCTACTATTATTGGATTACCACTAATATATTTTTTTGTCTTGTATAAAGGCTTATGTATTGGATATACAATTTCGAGTGCAATAATTGCATTAGGAACTGGCAAAGGAGTTATTTTTTGCTTAAGTAGTATATTATTTCAGAATATTATATTTATTCCTGCATTATTTTTTATAGCAGTAAGTAGTACTAAATTATGTTATGCAATTATGAAAAATAGAACAAAGGAGAATATAAAATTAGGAATTATTAAGCATTCAATATTATCTATAATTTCTGGACTATTTTTTATGTTATCCTCTTTAGTAGAAGTATATATTTCAACCAATTTACTAACTTTTATAATAAAATATATTTAATTAATTGCCAAAAAGATATTTACAATTTCAAATATCTTTGATATAACATATATAGTTTATGTAAATAATATATGTACATGAACTAAAAAAGCAGTAGAGGAGATAGTAGCATGGAAAAGAAAATTAAACTTTTTTTAGAATTTTTACAAAAAGATAAAAAATTATCGGATAACACACTACAATCATATAAAAGGGATATTACCCAATATGAATCATATATAAATGAAGAAAATTTACAATATTTAAAAGTTACAAAAGAAGATATAAAAAATTATCTTGAGAACTTAAAAAATATTGGTAAAAAAACTTCAACAATATCTAGAAATTTAGCATCAATAAGATCTTTTTATCAATATTTAGTAAGAACTAAAAAAATTAAAGAAGACCCAACAGAGGGAATACAATCTCCAAAAGTAGAAAAAAGAGTACCAAATGTTTTAACTTCTAAAGAAGTAGAATTATTATTAGAACAACCCAAAGCGGTTGATTTAAAAGGAATTAGAGATAAAGCAATGTTAGAATTTGCTTATGCAACAGGTATGAGAGTAACAGAAATAATTAATTTAAATATTGATGATCTTAACTTAAAAGAAGGTTATGTTTCTTGTAATAATGCTAGCAAGCAAAGAAATATACCACTAGGAGCAATTTCTATTAATGCATTAAAAGAATACATAAAAAAAGCAAGACCATATTTAATTAAGAGTGAAGATGAAAAATCCTTATTTGTAAATATAAATGGTAAAAGATTAACAAGACAAGGATTTTGGAAAATAGTAAAATTTTATAAAGAACAAGCTCATATAGATAAAGATATTACACCACATGTGTTAAGACATTCTTTTGCAACTCATTTGTTACAAAATGGAGCAGATCTAAAAGCAATTCAAGTAATGCTTGGACATTCAGATATTTCTTCAACACAAGTATATATGCAATTCCAAGATGAAGGTTTAAAAAATATTTATAAAAAAGCTCATCCAAGAGCTTAAAAATTTATATATTATTATCTATTTTTAACATAGAAAATTAATGCCACCAATGTATAACATTAGGTGGCATTTTAAAATATATTATGTTATACTAATAAACATGAAGATGTGTGGAGGGTATTATGAATGATCTTACAAGTGATGAAAAAATAAAAATACAAACTAATTTAGAATATATAGGATTAGACTTAAATAATATACCAGAATTTATAAAAAACTATAGGCCTCTTGAATTTAGACCAATTAGAGGATTTAATGAAAATAAAAGCAGAGTGTATAAATATTTAAATATAAGAGATATACAAATATATATAACTCCGAGAAACAAAATGGATTTACTTTCTAAAAAGTACGAAGAATGTAATCAATTATATGATTATTTAAAATTAGAATCAGAAGATGACATAATAAGGCATAGCATATTTTTAAAAATGGTAGATAAAATAAATTTACAAGAAATGGAAAGGATATCTAAAGAGCAAGATGTTTTAAATGCGAAAATCCCTTTTGAAGTAAAATATAGTGAAAACTATCTTTGGCAAATTTACTATTCTGATATAACAAAACAATATTTTATGATGGTAACTTTAGAGGATGAAGAATTTGAGGCATTTTTTTATCTTCTAAAGAAACAAATAGAAGCATATAATGAAAATAAAGATATATATATTTATGTACCAGTATGCAATACAGAATATTCAGGCGATTTATTAACTAGAAATGAGATTACAGATACAGAAAATTATATATGGCTATTTACAAAAGATTGGCCATTTATTTATGAGGTATATGATAAAAATGGTGTTATGAATGTATATATTATAGGTAATACTGTTTGTTATGAAAAGCTTAATAGTCATTATAAAATTGTAATAAAAAATGAAGAAGAAGCAATTAAGTTTTTTAAATTAATTAAAGCATTATTTATTTTACAAACAGAAACAAATGGTAAATACATATTCGAACCACGAATAAAAAAAGATGGAAGTTTAGAGTTTTTATATAATGGAGATATAATAGAATATGATAATTTAACAAATTTTATAAAGACAGAATTTTATAAAACAGATCATGAAATTGATGAGATTGTAGAAAATTTAAATAGATGTGAAAAACAAAAACAAGAATTATCAATTATAGAAAAAAATAAAGTAAAAGAATTTCAGAATAAAGAAAAAGAGATTTCCATATATTTAGATTGTAAACGTAGTTTCTTTGGTAAAATTAGATTTTTTATGCAAAATAAGAAAAAACTAAAGGGAAAAGTAAAAGAGATATTAGATAAAGAAGTAGAAGAAAAAGAAGAAAAAAAGGAAGAAAAGAAGATTTTTAAAGAAGATGACGGAATAGATAGAACAAAAGAGTTCCTAACTATAGAGGATTTAGTTTTATTAATTAAGGCTTTTGAGAGACAAGATAAAAAATTAAAAAATGATGAAATGGATGTACGAGCTTTAGAAAATAAAATAAAGGTTTTAGAGAGTAAAATAAAAAATGCTACACTATATTTAAAAGAGATAGATGAACATAATAAAAGTATTTTTGACTTTTGGAAATTTACTAATAAAGACAATAATTTAATTTTATCAGAAATAGATACAGATGAAGAAATATCTGTTACGAATTTAGAAAAGACTTTTGACTATACAGAAGATTTAGAAGATTTGGGTAAAGATATTGATAAGATTATAAGGAAAAAATTATCTAAAAAAGAGTGTGACAGTATATTTTTGGTTACAACAGAAATATTGGAATTTATAAACATGATAAAAGACAAAGAAGAACTAAATGATAAAGAACTACAGCTAATAGAACAGGAACTTAATGATATAAAAGAGAAGACAACAATTGTAAGTTCATTATTTCCAAAAGAGGAATACGATATTTTTGGTGGCTTATCTGAAGATAAAACAAAAATTAGAGTATTAGCAGGAAGAAAACATAGAGAAATCGAGAAAAATATGTATAGAGTAATAGATGTAAATAAAAATACATCTTTAGATAGATTTATTGAAAAATTAAAATCAATAGTAAGGGATATAGAGAAAGCATTAGCTCAAATAAAAGCGCCAATGAATTTGTCATTATATATTGCCGAAGAGAATGTTAATAAAAATAGTTTTGAAATATATCACGTAAATCCAGAAGAGGCAATAAATGATATAGAAAGTACTGATGAACATATTTGTAGGATAAATATAAAAAAGGGAATGCCACTTGTATTTTTAACTAATACAATTTATTATGACAATTATAATAAAACGCTTCCTGAAGGTATGGAACTAAATGATTTAGTTTTAATTGATAATTCTAAATTTGATTTTATAAAAAAACAAGATTCATTTTTTAGAATGAATAGAAAAATAGAGAGATTTGAGTATCAAAATTGTGAAATACATGTAAAAGAATATAATTTAAAACTAAAAAATACAAAGAAGGAGGAAAACAATGATAAATAGAGCAATTATTATTGTTTTAGATAGTTTTGGTGTTGGAGAATTACCAGATGCTGATAAATATGGTGATGTTGGTGCAAATACATTAGGGCATATTTATGAGATTGCTAAGCCTAAATTGAATAATATGAAAAAATTAGGTTTATATAATATTGATGGCTTAACAATACCAGAAAAAGAGAAAAATATTATTGGAGATTATTGTAAAGCACAGGAAAAATGTGCAGGTAAAAACAGTCCAGTAGGTCATTGGGAAATTTCAGGCTTTGTAAAAGAAACACCTTTTAAAACATATCCTAATGGTTTTCCGGATAAAATGATAGAAGAATTCAAGGAGAAAACTGGATTAAATGGAACATTATTCAATGGTGTAGGTTCAGGTACAGAATTATTAAAACAATATGGTGAAGAGCATTTAAGAACAGGATATCCAATTATTTATACTTCTGCAGATAGTGTTTTTCAAATTGAAGCACATGAGAATATAATTCCTGTAGAGCGATTATACGAAATTTGTAAAATAGCAAGAGAAATGTTAAATAAAGAAGAATATGATATAGGAACAGTTATTGCTAGACCATTTGTAGGTGATAAAGCGGATAATTTCACAAGAACATATAATAGGAAAGATTTTGAATCACAAGAATTTGGTAAGACAATGCTTGATGTACTTTATGAAAACAATAATGAAGTAATAGCAATAGGAAAGATTGAAGACTTATTTTCTGGTAGAGGAATAACAAGATCAATTCATACAGAAGGAAATGCTGATGGAATAGAAAAAACAATAGAGGAAATAAAGAACAGTAAAAATGCAAAATTAATTTTTACAAATTTAGTAGATTTCGATATGCTTTATGGTCACAGAAATAATATAGAAGGGTATGCAAAAGCCTTAGAATATTTTGATACTAAATTACCAGAAATTATGAATGCAATGGCTAAGGAAGATTTATTAATTATAACAGCAGACCATGGAAATGATCCTTCAACTTCAAGTACTGACCATGATAGGGAATATATACCTATTTTAGTCTATGGAAAAAATATAAAACAAGGAGTTAATCTTGGAATAAGAGACACATATGCAGACATTTCAGCAACAATATTAGATATTTTTAACTATCCAACATTAAAATATGGTAAGAGTTTTAAAGATTTAATAATTTAATTATTGCAAAATAAAAAAATATATGCTAATATGTATTAGTATTAGCTGTGATTGGCTTTGCCAATTATAGCCCACCTGTACAAAATCAAAGATTTTGAAGGTGGCTTAATGCCGATGTGGCGGAACTGGCAGACGCACCAGACTCAAAATCTGGCGGGAAACCATGTGGGTTCGAGTCCCACCATCGGTACCAA
>CAMMLJ010000029.1 GCA_946497695.1 uncultured Clostridium sp.
TTCTATTATTTATTTATTTTTATTGCGAAAAATTTTTACTCTTTTTTACTGTATTTATTTTATCTTTTTTATAAATTATTTGCTATTTTAGCTAGTTTTAAAGCATCATCTTTAGTATCTACAGCACATATAAAACATTTATTATGACAAAATCTTGCAGTTTCTACTGTTGTTACTTTTTGCAATTCCTTATCTTTTAAGCCGGCCCATTCTTTAGGGAACAATTTCCTACTTGTAAAAGAACCTAATTTCTCTGGCACTGTATAAATATTATATCCACCTCTATTTGAAGGAAAAATAACAAAATTTATTAATTTAGCTTTAGAACTATCTGATTCTAATAAAAACTCTTTCCATGGCAAAAATTTTTCCAAGGTCATAATTCCATCTTTTGAATCATTAATTGCCATATCTACTTTTGATTTAGCTCTCATCTTCGAAATTGAAGATTTCATTGAATTATCAAATACTGTTTCTGCTAATTTTACTGCTTCTTCAAACTTAACATCTGGGTCTATATCTTCATCCCAATTTGGATTAAATTCAGAGATAATACTTGCTACTTGTACAAGTCTATAGTCTACATTTATATCTGGTATTTGACCATTATCACCTGCATCTATACATTGAATTAAGTTTTTGTCTATCATTTTCCAAATTTCATCTATGTCTTTTTCTGTATATTTTTTTATTATTTCTTTACCAAATTTTTTCCAAACCAAACCGCAAGATGAATACTTTACTCCATTATCTCTTTCTCCATTACCACCAAATTGATGATGATCTAATTCTCCTCCACCAACATCATATATATATTGATCGCTATTGGTCTTTTCTAAATCTGAAGTTCTGCACACAATAACTTCTGGTAATAATTTTGAAAACATAATTGTAGAAAAAACTTCATCACAATGGAATGTTCCATTATGTGTTATACAATTTGCTTCTTCTATGTTTTTTGTTAATTTTATATTCATTTTAATTCCCCCTATTTATTATCTTTTATCATATCCCAATATTCTTTGGAAATTAATACTTTACGAGGTTTGGTTCCTTGCAGCTTAGAAATAATTCCTTTTTCTTCCATTGCTTCTATAATTCTAGTAGCTCTTGTATATCCTATTCTTAGTTTTCTTTGTATAATCGAAACACTTACATAGTTTAGATCAAGTATTTTTTCAACTGCTTCATTAAAAAGCGGGTCTATTTCTTTTTCATCATTTTTATTGTCATTATTTGACATCAGCTCTAAAATCTTTTTTAATAACTTTTGATTTTCTATTACTGTATGCTTTATTTCGTACAATTCTCTTTCTATATCTAAAGTACTTTTTCCCTCTTCATTCATTTGTATTCCTCCTTATATTACATAATTTAAATTACATTTATGACATTGATAATGATAATCTGTACAAACTTTATATTCTTCATTTTCATAGTTTTTCAAGATTTCTGTTAAATCAGTAATACATTTATCATGATAAATATAATAGCAATTTTCTTTTACATTGTATACTACTCTGCCTCTTGGAAAGAAATCAAAATCGACATTATATTTACCATAATAAAATTCATCCCAAATTTCCATGTGACTTTTTGGATAATTTAAAAAATCTCCATATTTATCTGCTTGATCATTTTCACACTTATGTATTAAAAACTCGTTATTTACTTTAAAAAATATATTAACCATAATTTCTCTCCAAATTATATTTTAAAGAATTATATCATATGTAGATTTAAAGTGTATATTAATTTTAAAAATATTTACAGAAAAATCCCTCAGACTTATTGTCTAAGGGATTTTTATATTATACACCTACTGTTGTGAATCCGTTATCACAATGAATTATTTCACCTGTAATTCCAGATGACATATTACTAAATAAGAATGTTGTAGTATCTCCAACTTGTTCTATTGTAACATTTTTGTGCATTGGAGCTTTTTCTTCTATAACATCTAATATTGAACCAAAATCTTTAATTCCTTTTGCAGATAATGTTTTAATTGGTCCTGAAGAAATTCCATTAATTCTCATACCTTTTTTACCTAAATCTTGTGCTAAGTAACGAATACTAGCTTCTAGAGCTGCTTTTGCAACACCCATTACATTATATCCAACAACTGCTTTTTCTGATCCATAATATGTATATGTAACAATGCTTGCTCCTTCATTTAATGCATCTTGTGCAACTGCTTCATTTACTATTTTAACTAATGAATAAGCACTTACATCACATGCATGAGCATATCCTTCTCTTGATGTATTAATAAAATCATTTCTTAAATCATCTGTAAAAGCGTGTGCTATACTATGTAATATTCCATCTACTTTTCCAAAATCTGCTTTTATAGCTGCAAAGCAATCTCTTATACTTTCATCTGAACTTGCATCACATGGATATAATTTTGTTCCAGGAAATTCTTCTAATAATTTTGCCAATTTTTCTGAACCTTCTGATGGGTTATATGTACAAATTAATTGTGCACCATTGTCATGAGCTGATTTAGCTGCTCCCCATGCAATACTCCATTTGTTTCTTACTCCCATTAATACTAGTTTTTTGTTTTCTAATAACATAATCTTACTCCTCCATCTTTCCTATTTTTCTATATTTTTCATACCTAAGATTTAATAAATCTTCAGTTTTTAACTTAGTTAATTTTTTTAGAGTCTTTGTAATATATTCTTTTAGTCCTACTGATACAAACTCTAAATTTTCTTCTTGCTTATCTTTTTCTTTTATAATGTCATCTATTATACCTAATTCTTTTAAGTCTTTAGCAGTAATTCTCATTTTTTCTGCTGCTTCTTTATTTTTACTTGCATCTTTATATAAAATACTTGCAAATCCTTCTGGTGATAAAACTGAATATACACTATTTTCTAACATTGCTATTTTATCTCCAACACAAATTCCTAAAGCTCCACCACTAGATCCTTCACCAATTACTATAGAAATTATTGGTGTTTTTAATCTAGACATTTCCATCAAGTTTCTTGCAATTGCTTCTCCTTGACCTCTTTCTTCTGCTCCTAGCCCTGGATATGCTCCTGGAGTATCTACAAATGTAATTATTGGTCTATGAAACTTTTCTGCTTGTTTCATAAGTCTTAAAGCTTTTCTATATCCTTCTGGATTTGTCATACCAAAATTTCTTTCCATTTTTTCCTTTGTTGTGCTTCCTTTTTCTTGACCTATAACTGTAACTACAGTCCCATTTATTCTACCAATTCCACCAATTATAGATTTATCATCTCCAAAGGCTCTATCACCGTGAAATTCGATGAAATCATCTACGATACTTTCTATGTAGTCTTTTGCTTTTGGCCTTTGTGCATCTCTTGCAAGCATAACTATATCCCATGCTGTTTTTTTGCTCATTAATTCCATCTCCTTTCTTAGTTTTTATGCAATTCCAATATTTGAGCTAAAGTTTTCTTCATATCTTTTCTTTCTACAATTTTATCTATAAATCCATGTTCTAATAAAAATTCTGACCTTTGGAAACCTTCTGGTAATTTTTGATTTATTGTTTGCTCTATTACTCTTGGTCCTGCAAAACCTATTAATGCATTTGGTTCTGCTAAAATTATATCCCCTAAACTTGCAAAACTTGCTGTAACTCCTCCTGTAGTAGGGTCTGTAAATACAGTTATATTTAGTAATCCAGCATCGTCCAATTTTGCAACTGCTGCAGAAGTTTTTGCCATTTGCATTAAAGATATCATTCCTTCTTGCATTCTAGCTCCACCAGACACACAAAAAATTATAAATGGTAATTTTTCTTTTATTGCATCTTCTATAGCAAGTGTTATTTTTTCTCCTACAACACTTCCCATACTTCCCATTAAGAAATTTCCATCCATTACAGCTATTACTACTTTATTACCATGTATTTCTCCAAATCCTGTTGTAACAGCCTCTTGTATTTTAGTTTTTTCTTTTAATGTTTCTATTTTCCTTAGATAACCATCAAAATGTATAGGGTCTGTTTCTGGCATGTTTTCGTATGTTTCTACAAATGTTCCTTCATCAATTATTTGTTTTATTCTTCTTCTTGCTGATATTCTAAAATGTTTACCACAATTTGGACATACACTAAAATTTTTGTGAACATCATCTTTATATAGTATTTCTTTACATGCATCACATTTTACCCATTTACCAACTAACATATCTGCAGCTTTGGTATTTTTTTGTGGCTTTTCATCTTGCGAGTTATTAACTTTTTTAATTTTGTCTATTACCATACTTTTTTGTTCCTCCTTTAGAAATTCAAGTTTATCCCTTAAAATTCCTATTTATCAACTTTCTATATGCTATCCTTAAAGTTTCAAATTATCTGTAAGTTTCTCGTTAAAACCAACTCATATATTAAATATTATTCACTTCATTTTTGCAAGTATTTTTAGTTTTCCGCAATTTTTCTTTTGCTATTATATAGTTTATTTTTATTTTTTTCTATTAGTATGAGTAGTCAGTATGATATGTTATTAACCAAAAGTTAAATTCTGATTTTTTAAATATTAACGTACTTGCTTTAATACGCAAATACTTTATTGTTTTAATTTACTTATAATTCTAGATTAATACAAAATTACATTGAACTTATTAAACCAACTAATCCACCAATTTTTAAACATACATCAATAAATACTTTTATTAAAATTATCCAAAAAAGTAAGCAACATAATGCTTGAAACCAATTAACCTTATGTTTTTCTTTCATTTTTATATTTTCATTATTTTTTATTTCTTCATTACTTTTCTGTTTCATCTTTTAATTCCCCCTTTATCTTTTCTTTATTAAAATTTTAACACTTTAATTACCTTCAAATCAATTCCATACTTCTTATAAACACTATCAACATCCAAAGTTGTAACTTTATCTTTTGGCAATTCTAATATTTCTAACGTATTCATTACCTCTTCTTCATTTTTTCATTCAATTTCGACATAAGTAGGAATCATTGGCCATGAATCTATGTCTATTTCTACACCATTCAAAATATACTGAGTCCTTTTGTTTTCTTGATATCCTCTACTCTTAATTCCCATATTTTCTAATAGTTCATTTGTCTTTTCAAAATCAGAAACTTCTACTTCTAATTCTTTTGTACCATCTATTGTTGTCTTTACGACATTTTTATATGTAAGTGTTGTTTTCCTTCCATTTGTTCTTAATCTAATCCATTTACCATCTTCCTTTGGAATTATGTCATAAACATATCTTTTTTGTTCATTATCGCCTTTAAATTCTGCACCTAATTCTTCTAGTTTTTTAATTAATTTTTCTTTATCAATTTCTAGTACTCTAATTTCATATTCAGTCTTCATATCTTACTCCTTATATCCTATTTAGCCAACACATTATTGTCTAATAAGTTTTTTTCACTTTTCATTATTATAGAGCAGAGAAAACAGGGATTTTAGGACCGTCCCCAAATCCCTGCTAATCCTAGATATCATACATATTTTTAGCTGTATAATGTGTATGTAAATATTTATGAGCTACTTCACTTCCTGGTTTTTGTAAAAATTCTGCATACATTTGCTTCATTACTGGACTTTCGTGTGATTTCCTTATTACACTCTTTTCATCTATCGTATATAAAGCATCTGCTCTTAATTTTCTAACATCTACTTCGCTTCTTGTTTTAGAACTCTTTATTGGTTGGCCTCCACCCATTACACATCCACCTGGGCAAGCCATTATTTCTACAAATTGATAATCTACTTTTCCAGTTCTTATCTCATCCATTATTTTTCTTGCATTACTTAAACCACTTACAACAACAGCTTTAATTTTCTTACCAGCAATTTCTACTGTTGCTTCTTTTCTACCTTTTCCACCTCTTACAGCTTTATATTCAAATTGTGGTAAATCTTTTCCTTCCAATGTATCTGCAGCAGTTCTTAATGCTGCTTCCATAACACCACCTGTAGTTCCAAAAATAGCACCAGCACCTGTGGCTTCTCCCATTGGCTCATCAAACACGTCATCTTGTAATTGAGTAAACTCAATATTTGCTTGTTTTATCATTCTAGATAACTCTCTTGTTGTAATTACATAATCAACGTCACGAAGACCATCTACTTCCATCTCTTCTCTTTGACATTCATATTTTTTAGCAATACAAGGCATAACAGAAACCATACATATTTTCTTAGGATCAATATTATATTTTTTAGCATAATATGATTTAACCATTGCTCCAAACATTTGGTGTGGAGATTTACAGCTTGATAAATGGCCTAATAAATCTGGATAATTTTTCTCTGCAAATCTTACCCAGCCTGGACTACAAGATGTAATCATTGGTAAACACTCTTGTTTAGAAAAACGCTCAACAAATTCATTTGCCTCTTCCATTATTGTTAAATCTGCACCAGTATTTGTATCAAAAACTCTGTCAAATCCTAAACTCTTTAATGCAGAAACCATTTTACCTGTTACATTAGTTCCAATAGGCATATCAAACTCCTCACCTAAAGCAACTCTAACTGCAGGAGCTGTTTGAACAACAGTATAAATATCTGGATCTTTTAAATTTCTCCAAACATCTTTAATATATTCTTTTTCTTTTAAAGCACCTGTTGGACAAGCCTCTATACATTGACCACAAAAAGTACAGTTAACATCATTTAAACTATGGTCACCAACTGTAGAAATACAAGAATCAAAACCTCTATTAATACAATCTATAGCACCAATTTCTTGTACATTCTTACATGCAGCAACACATCTTCTACATAAAATACATTTATTAAAATCCCTCATAATCGCTGGAGATTTATCATCAACTTTATGTTCTGTCATTTCACCTTCAAATTCAACATGTTGAACATTAAATTTCATTGCTAATGCTTGTAACTCGCAATTACCATTACGACTACAAGTTAAACAATCACGATGATGATTAGAAAGGATTAAATCTAGTATAACTCTTCTTGCTTCCATAACAGCTGGTGAATGTGTATGCACAACCATACCTTCTTCAGCCTTTTGAATACAAGAAGTTGCAAATCCTTTTCTTCCATCGACTTCCACTATACACATTCTACAATCTCCAACCTCATTAATATCTTTTAAGAAACATAATGTAGGTATATCAATTCCCGCCTGCTTTGCAGCTTGCAAAATAGTAGTTCCTTGCTTCACTTTAACTTCTTTATCATCAATTTTTAATGTTACTAAATTCTCTTCCATCTTAATTCTCCCTTCACTTGGACTTGGCAAATTCATTCTTATAACAGCCTTTTGCCTTACTAGTTCATAATTGCTTTAAATGGGCATTTATCAACACAAGTACCACATTTAATACAAACATCTGGATCTATTTTATGTGGCTGTCTTGGCTCGCCTGTAATAGCATTAACAGGACAATTTCTTTTACAAATACCACAACCTTTACATTTTTCTGGATCTATCTCTATATTTGCTAAAGCTTTACATTGACCAGCTCTACACTTTTTATATTTAATATGCTCCATATACTCATCTCTAAAATATTTTAGAGTACTCAAAACTGGGTTTGGAGCTGTTTGACCAAGTCCACAGATAGCAGATTTTTTAATATTTAGTGCTAATTTTTCTAATTTATATAAATCATCTTCATCAGCTTTACCTTCACACATTCTATCTAATATTTCCAACATTCTCTTTGTACCAATTCTACATGGTGTACATTTGCCACAGCTCTCACTAACTGTAAAGTCTAGATAGAATTTTGCAATATTAACCATACATTTAGAATCATCCATAACAATTAGTCCACCAGAACCCATCATAGAACCAATATTTGAAAGAGATTCATAATCTATTGGAGTATCCAAATGCTCTTTTGGAATACATCCACCAGAAGGACCACCAGTTTGAGCAGCTTTAAACTCTCTACCATTTGGAATTCCTCCACCTATATCAAAAACGATTTCTCTTAAAGTAGTTCCCATTGGTACCTCTACAAGTCCAATATTATTTACATTTCCACCTAAAGCAAAAACTTTAGTTCCTTTAGATTTTTCTGTACCAATACTTGCATACCATTTAGCACCATTTAAGATAATTCTTGTAATATTTGCATATGTCTCAACATTATTAATTAATGTTGGTTTTCCCCATAATCCAGAATTTGCAGGATATGGAGGTTTAACACGTGGTTGCCCTCTTCTTCCTTCTATAGATTCTAGAAGTGCTGTTTCCTCACCACAAACAAATGCACCTGCACCTAATCTAATTTCTATATCAAAAGAAAAATCTGTACCAAAAATATTTTTTCCAAGTAATCCATATTCTCTTGCTTGATCTATTGCAACCCTAAGTCTTTGTACTGCTATTGGATATTCTGCTCTTACATAAATATATCCTTTATCTGCACCAACACTATATCCTGCAATTTCCATAGCTTCTAATACACTATGTGGATCTCCTTCTAGAATACTACGATCCATAAAAGCACCAGGGTCACCTTCGTCTGCATTACATACAACGTATTTTTGATCACCTTCAGCTTGTTTAGTAAATAACCATTTCTTACCAGTTGGGAAACCAGCTCCTCCACGACCTCTTAAACCAGATTCAGTAACCTCATTAATTACTTCATCTGGAGACATTGATGTTAAAACTTGTTCTAGCGCTTTATATCCATCAAAAGCTATGTACTCATCAATTTGTTCTGGATCGATAATACCACAATTCTTTAAAGCAATACGCTTTTGCTTTTTATAAAAATTAAGCTCATCTAAACGATTAACCATTGTATTATCAACATCTTTGCAAAGCAATCTTTCTACAATTTCACCTTTTTCTATATGTTTTTCTATGATTTCACGACAGTCATCTGGTGTAACCATAGCATAAAAGGTATCCTCTGGACGAATTATAACAATAGGTCCTTTGGCACATAAACCAAAGCATCCTGTTTGAATAACCCTAACGTTTTGGATACCTTTTTCCTCTATAATTTTTCTAAAATTTTCTATAATCTCTGGTGATTTAGAAGACGTACAACCCGTTCCTCTACATACTAAGATATGTTTTTCTCTTGTATCTGCTTTAATATTTACTCTTAAGTCTAATTCTTTTCTTTTTTGCTCTCTTATTTGGTGAATTTCTTCTAAAGTTTTCATACTTTTCTCCTTTCGATATATTAATCCATCTTTAGTACTCATTTGGTAAACCTACTGACTCTTAATCAGTTGCCCTTCATTTCGATATTATATTGCTAATTTAGTATTTTTCTAAATTAATTTTTTTAATTTTGACAAATTTTTAGATAAACCTATAACCTCGATTGGTATTTCAACTAGTCCTTCATTTGTTGCCACATAATTTTTGATTTTTATATCTTTTAAATCCATTATATTTTCTAACTCTTTTACAACATAATGTAATTGTACGCAATGTGGTGATTTATCTACTGTCACAAATGTTAGTTCCTTACATTTCTTTCTAGCTATCATTCCAGCAATTTTAGTTATAACCATATTTAAATGTGTATCTTCTAAACATACATCATAAATATTTTCTGAAATTTCATTTAATTCATTATATATTTTAGGAAACATATATTCCAAACAACTTCCAATTATTATCATTTTTTCTTCTACATCAAAACAGTTTGTTTTTAATAAATCTTTTTTCAAAATGTTCCTCCTATGTTTCTTTAAGTATCTTAATTATGTTTAATTACACTTTTTTTGCTGTACATACATCTGCCATTTAGTCTTCTTTTTTCATGTATTCATCTAATACTTCATCTAGTTTTTTTACAGTTGCTTTACCATATACTTCATTATTAATAGTAAATACTGGTGCTAAACCACATGCTCCAACACATCTTGTTGCATCAATAGAAAACTTACCATCTGGAGTAGTCCCGCCTTCATCTATTTTAAGTCTTTCTTTTAATCTATCTAATAAAGCTTGTGATCCTTTAACAAAGCAAGCTGTACCTAGACATACTGATATATTATATTTTCCTTTTGGTTCTAGAGTAAAACGAGAATAAAATGTTATGACACCATAAATTTCTGCCATTGGAATTGATAAATAATTAGAAATTTCAATTTGTGATTGTTTTGGAATATAACCATACTTTTCTTGAACTTCATTCAAAATTTGAATTAAATTTGATTTGTCTTGTGAATAATTTTTAAGTAATTCTTTCATTTCGTTAGATAACTTTTCGTCCATACAATTTTTTTCGCACATATTTGCCTCCATTCTGTCATAAGTTATTCTGTTGTCTTCTTTAAAATGTGAGACTATGACATTTTTGAATATATACTTATACAGTATATGATACTAGGACTAATTATATCAAAAGAAATTTATTTGTACAATAAAATACTGCAATTTTTGTCGATAAAATAACTTGTTAAATATAAAAAAACAAGCTTAAATATTAATATAAGCTTGTTATTTTTTTTAATTCTTCAAATAATTCTGTAATAAACCTAAAAGAACTACTTGTTATAAATGATAATAAATTTATAGCAATTACAGCTGTAAGGACAATACCAATAGCTCCTGAAATAATTCCGATTATCGAAAGAACTTTCTTTCCACTTTTCACACTCGAAACTCCAAATCCAATTGCTATAATGCCACATAAGATCGATATATGAAAAAAGGATGATAAAAGTATTGATAAAATTCCTAATACAATAGATGCTATACTATATTTTTTATAATGCTCTTCTTTAACACTTTGGTAAGGAAGAGCAACTTTTTCTCCATTCTTCATAGTTTACTAATTCCTAGTCATTGTAGTAGTAATAGCTTGATGGATAATCGCTATCTTCGATTGCATCTTTAGCACTATTAAAAATACTTACACCTAACATAACAATTGCTATTACTAATACAATACTTAGTATCATACCAATAACACCTGTAATAATTCCTGCAATTGACATTCCTCTTTTGCTTGATTTCAAACCTATAATTCCAAGTATTAATGCGATAATGCCACAAGGTATAGATACATACCAAATACAACAAAGTACAAGTGCAATTATTCCTAATACTAATGCAGCAATTGAGAAGCCTTTTTTGTCATTTGCTGGTGCAGTATTGGTTGCTTGATTTACCTCGCTTTCAACATTGTTTACTTCATTTTCTTTGTCTTCGTTCATAAAAACTCCCTCCTATTTTTTCTTTTTGTATATATGTATTTAATTTGATAAATACCGTAATTAATTTCTTAATATTATTTGCTATTGTACTTAATTCATTTGCTTTATAATAATATTAAGCATTAAAAGTTATAAAAACTATCATACTTATAATTGTAGTGATCATCATCAAAGTCTGAATAATTATTTTGTTCAATTCCATTTGTAATACCTTCAATTAATCCTTGTGTAAATCCCGAAATAATTATCATAAATATTATAAATATAGAAATGATTATACCACTAATACCTGTAACAATTCCTGATATTGACATTCCTCTTTTGCTTGATCTTAGTCCTATAGTACCAAAAACAATAGCCAAAATTCCACATGGTATTGATATATACCATACACAGCAAAGTACAATTGCTACAATACCAAGAACTAAAGCTGCTATACTAAATCCTTTCTTATCTTTTTGTTGCTGGTTTGCTGTTGTATTGTTGTTATTCACATTTTCTTGCTTTTGGACTGGTTGCTCTTCTTTTACTACATTTGTTTCAGTTTTTTCTATAGTTTGATCATTTGCTTCGATATTATTGTTATCATTTTTTATAACATCATCTTTGTTATTTTCGTCCATAAAAAATCCTCCTTTATTTTAATAAACTCTCTTAGGAAATTTTTCTTTTGGGCAAACCTGATTTTATTATTTAAAATCACACTATATATGTATTACTTAATGTCTATTAATTTATTTGATTTTTGTTAAATCTTGGCTGTTAATTTACTAGACTAAGTTACGTAATATTCCATATATTACTAGGATCACAGCGAAAATTATAGCATACCAATACTTTGGATATATCCAAGTTAAAATTTCTTTTTTCTTATTTAAGTTAATTAAATATACTATATTACATAGCATTAAATAAAAAATGACTATAAAAAATATTGGATTAAACAAAAAAGCTTCTTTGAAATTACCTTTTAATATATTTTCTACACATCTTGTTCCCCCACAAGAAGGACACTGAAGATTTGTAGCTTCGTAAAATAAACAACTTGGTGTATATTGCATTAGATTACTATTTACCCCAATAATTGCTAGTATTAATATTAAAAGTTCTATTAGTATTATCTTTATGCTTTTTTTGTTCATTCTTTCACCAATCCTACTATAAATAATATAACATATAGTTCGACTATTTTCTACAAAATATTAAATTTTTTATATTTTATTTTAGAATATCTTAATTTACAAGGTAAATTCTTTAGTTTTTGCGATTTTCACAATGTTATTTTGTTTTTCGCTCCAAAAAAGCTTATTATATCTCAATTTTTTTGTGTTTTTTCAAGTTTTTTAAGCTTTTCGACAGTTTTCTACAAACTTTGCATTTTTATTGTGTTACAATTATGTAAAGTAAAGGACATCCATATTTTTTTCTTCCTTTGCTGATAAAAGATTTATTTCAAGAAAGTATCAATGCTTTATTTTCTTCTGCATTGATACTTTCGCTTTATTGTTTTTATTTCTTTAATTCCTATTATATATAAATTTCGTGTCACTAAACATTTTTATTTAAAAGCTCGCTCAACTAAAATTATTATTTAAAATACTAGATGTTTCAATGTGTGTTTATTTTCATTTCTTATTAAATTATCCAATAATTAGTTAAAATTATTTACTTAATTAGTTGTTTCACTAATTTTATTGTTATAACTGGTACTACATATTTAATCAAAGATATTTATCTAGTTAGCATATTTGTCGAATAATTTTTTATGTGCTTGTACATAATCTTAATATAGAATTTAATTAGTATACATATTCAGTGAATGTCGTATAACTTTATTAGCTAAACTCACATAAAAAAGAACAGTTTCATCTTTAGCTAATTATCTCTTTTTTGTGTTATACGGACTGACTTTAATTCAAACTATATTTAGTTAATATAGTATTACTTTGGCAACTATGAGCATAATTAGATCTAATGGAGGTATCTTATGAATTCTTTTTGGCTTGATTCTATAGAAAATAAAAATAAGTTTAATAAATTAGAAAAGGACATATCTACTGATGTTTGTATAGTAGGTGCTGGTATTTTTGGACTTACTTGCGGTTATTATTTAACAAAACAAGGATATAATGTTGTTCTTTTGGAGAAAGAGAAAGATATTGCCAGTAAAACAACTGGGCATACTACTGCAAAAATAACAAGTCAGCATAATCTTATATATAAATATTTAATTGACTCTTTAGGTGAATCTATGGCTAAGAAATATTTGTACGCAAATCAAGATGCCATAGAAAATATTTATCAGATTATAAATGATGAAAATATTGACTGTGATTTTGTAAGACAAGATAGTTATGTTTATACTAATAATTTGGATGAATTAGAAAAAATTAAATTAGAAAATAAAGCTGTAAATTCTCTTGGGTTTAAAAGCGAATTTGTTACATCTACTCCTCTTCCCTTTAATGTGTTAGGTGCTTTAAGGTTTCCAAATCAAGCTGAGTTTAATCCTATAAAATATGCGTATGGATTGGCAAAATGTATTACTTCTAATGGTTCTAGTGCGATTGATGGCTTAGTTAATGCTGGTTCGGTTGGTTCAGTTTCTGTTGGAGATGGCATCGTTGAAAATAGTCCAGGTGGTGCTAGTTTAAATCTTGCAAAAGGTACAGGTGAAATTTATACAGATACGCTTGTTCAAAATATTAAAAAGGAAAATGATGAGTTTATAACTTCATGTAAAGATTATGTTGTTAGGTCAAAATATGTAATACTAGCAACTCATTATCCTTTCATTGATCGTTTAGGATATTATTTTTTTAAGATGTACCAATCAACATCATATGTAATTGCTGTAGACATTGGTTCTAAAACTTTTGATGGAATGTATATAAATTCTGAACAACCTACTTTTTCATATAGATTTGTAAATGGTTCTAATGAAAAAAGGTTGTTGCTAGTTGGGCGGTGCAGATCATAAGACTGGTAGTAAGATAGATTTATCAAATGCTTACAATATCTTGGAAGATAAGGTTAGAAAATATTATCCTGATTGTAAAGTTTTATATAAATGGAATACTGAAGATTGTATTACACTTGATAAAATCCCATATATCGGTGAGTTTTCTCATTTTATGACTAATATGTATATTGGTACTGGCTTTAATAAATGGGGGATGACTTCTTCTAATGTTGCTGCTAACATTATTGTTGACAAGATTTTAGGGTATGAAAACAAATATGAAGATGTATTTAAAGCTACTAGATTACATCCTATTAAGAATAATGAAGAACTTAGAAATATGGTAAAAGAAACTGCTAATTCACTTGTGATTAATAAATTTAAGGTGCCTGAGAGAACTTCGGAGAACACTAAAGATGCTAGTAAAAACATTACTGAACGTGTTTCAGATTTTGATAAGAATTTTAGCGATATAGAAAACGATACCGGGCATGTTTTTGAATATAATAGCGAAAAAGTTGGAATATATAAAGATAAAGATGGAAAAATATTTGCTGCGAAACCTATTTGCACTCATTTAGGTTGCCTTCTTAGTTGGAATAATCTTGATAAGACTTGGGATTGTCCTTGTCATGGCTCTAGATTTGATTATCTGGGACATCAATTGTACAATCCTGCGATTAGGGATTTGGAGGTGGTGAATTTGAACAAAAATTTACAGCCAAGTAATTAAAAACGACAATAAAATTTTTTGCTTCAATTAGAAGGTTAAAATCAAGCAAAGCCAAAGCTTAAAGAAGTGCTATTGGAATCAATAACACTTCTTATAATATTCAAATATATCCACATTTTCATCATCAAACTGTATTAAATAGTCTTCCTTATAATGATTTTTATACCAATCTACTTTTTCATATATTTTTTCTTTTACGCCATTTATATTAATTTTTGAATTTTCCTCAATTGCAAATAAAATTGGAATAATACTGTTACCACAAATGCAAATATCATAATTAGTATAATCACAAAATCCAAATATATTTTTTTCAAACTTTAATTTTTCTTTATAAGAAATATATAGATAATCATCCTTAAATAAATGATTTATTTTTATTGATTTATATCCTATATCAACTATTCCAGATGTTTTTACATATCCTGTCATATACCAAATCACCCTACTTCTAAATTCTATATAATCTTCTGTTAAATCCTCTTTTCTTATTTTAGTAGGATAACGACCGTGTGAATAAAGATATTCGTTGTTCGTATCCAAAACTTCTCTAAATCTTTTTCCGAATTTACCTTTGGTATACAAATAAGATTTTAGCCTTTTTTTCTTATTACAATTTTTTTTATCTTTTATATCTAGCCATTCTATATCCTCTTTATTTCCACCAACTCTACAATAATCATCTCTTCCATCTTTGTAACAAGAGCCACATCTACATATTTGAAAATTATATCTGTATTTGCTTTGCAATATATCTCCATATTTTTTACATCTAATCATTTCTCCCATTTCGACATCTACTCCTTACTCTAATAGATTTACTATGTTAATGAAGTTATCCTACAATTGAAATCATTGCCGAAGTTTTTATTGGGCTATCACTACTTTTTATAATTGTATTTCTAAAATATCTAAACATATCATAATAAGTTTCCATTACAATTTTCCCATCATTCAAATATGTTATCAAATCAGCAAATATTGTTAACCCATCTCCAATATATGAAATATCATTAGTAAACAAATTTCCTTCAGCTAATTCAAAATTTATATTCTGTTGTTCTTCTGCCATTTGCATTAATTCTTTATAATTTTTACCTTTTGAATTTTCTAATAGTTCCTTTAAATTTTTTGAAATTCTTTCATAATCTTCTATATCCGCCATATTTTCTAGCACAATCTTTAATTGTTCTTCAACAAATGGAACTGCATATTTTTCTATATATTCCTTCTTCATTCCTAACAATAAAAATTTCTCATCTTCTATTGGCTCATCATAAATTTTTAAATCTAGTGATTTCTTTAATTGATTCATTATTTTCTCTTTTGAATAACCATCTTTTTTTACAAATACCTTTGTTGCGATTCCTACACATAAAAATCTACCCATAAAACCAACTCCCTCTATATAACTTAATCAATAAGGTAACATTTATTTATATATTTGTCAATTAATTCAAAAACTATTTATTATCTGCTTTTGTATACATTGTAGAAGTAACCTTCAAATGTTATTATAGAGGTGGAAAATAAAAATCCACCTCTATGATACACTACATTATCTATTAATTGCTTTTTCTATCTCGTCAAATAAAGCTGTCCTTTTAGCATACTCAGAATATTTTAATTCTTTTATTGTATTATTCACTAATTGCTCTCCATTATTTAATTTTTTTATTGCCAATACTAGACTAGCTACTTTTTTATAACTTTCTCTATCTTTTTTTCCAGATAAAACTTCATAAATTCTATTTTTCAAATAATTAAATAATTTATCAGTATATTCATCTTTTAAAACCTCAATATTAGCTATCAATCTATATTCATTTTCTTTATTACATAATAATTTAAATAGATTTTCTTTTTGCTCTAAAACAATATAGACTTTTTCTAAAATAATAGTATCTTTACATTTATCTAATAATTCATTTATGTATTTATCAAATTTATTAGAATATCTTAATGCTTCTAAATAATTAATATTTTTTGTCCCTAAAAAACTATAATAATCACATTCATCTTCAATATCTTCTATACCATGTTCATAATAAAACTTTTTTAAGATTTCTGCAATTTTATTATAATTTAAATACTTTTCTTTTTTAATATTGTCATAAAAATTTTTATATAATAAATTTAAATTATTAGTATTGTTTAAAATATAATCAATAAATTCATCATATTTTGAATTTTTTATTAAAAGTTTTGAAGTTTCTTCTATTGTATAATTATTTAAAATATATAATGTTATCAAAATATTAGATTTAGGAGTTGTATTTTTAATGCTATAATGTTTTAGCAAATTAAAAAGCGAAGTTAAATCTTTGCAAAACTTAGATATTTTTTCTTTATTAGCATAAACGTTATTTTTATAAAAATTAGTAATCCATTTGTAATCATCGTATGTTGCCAAATCAGGGACCAAAAATATTTTATCTATAATATTTCTCATCTTATCATCTGATTCATATATCTCTTTAATCTTTTTCTTTTCACTTTTGTTTAAAAGTTGTACTGAAAAATCATTATAATTAAAATCATAGTCATCAGATAATTTCTTAAATCTAGAATTAATTTTATCTATTAAAGCATGAGTATTTTTTGAATTTAACAGATATTTTTCATATTCTTTTTGCAAATATTTTTCAAAAGTATACCTTTCATTCCTCTTTAATTCTTGAACAAATAAATTTTTTATTTCATCTTCAGATAAATTATTTACAAAATTATTTAATATTTCATCGAAAAAAATGGGTTTTATAAAATCATCATTATATCTTGAATATCTGTTATATTTATCATAATAATCATAATCGTAGTAATCCTCTTCATAGTAGTCATCGTCATCATTTTCAGCATAATAATCGCTTACCAACCAATCCTCATAGTCTTTGGCCTCTTCGGGCAAAACATAGAAAAATAAAGCTACCATATGCTTACATATAATCTGCCTTCCTTTTGCAAATGGACAATTACATGTCGACTTTCTTGGATGGTTTATATTTATTACCACATTATATGGTTTGCTATCATTACCTTGTATTTTTCCCATAAATTCATAATTTGAAATTTGCTGACATAAAACAACTCTTCCTTCTTTATAATAATCATATCCTCTTGAAACGGATTGACTACTTGCACTGTCTAAAATACCCATATTATCACCTATTTTTTTCTAATTCTATCATAATTTTTAAATAATGTCTTTATTTTATTAAAAATTACAGTAAAAAAGAGTAAATCTTGATAAAATCAATTTATTCTTTGCTACTGGTAA
>CAMMLJ010000030.1 GCA_946497695.1 uncultured Clostridium sp.
GCAGCTGATGGACCAATGCCACAAACAAGAGAACACATCTTACTTGCAAGACAAGTTGGTGTTAAATATATCGTTGTATATTTAAACAAATGTGATATGGTTGATGATCCAGAATTATTAGAATTAGTTGAAATGGAAGTTAGAGACTTATTAACAGAATATGGTTTCCCAGGAGATGATATTCCAGTTATAAAAGGTTCATCTTTAAAAGTACTAGAAAGTACATCTAAAGATCCTAACGACGAAGTATATCAACCAATTAAAGAATTAATGGATGCAGTTGACAGCTATATCCCAACACCAGAAAGACCAGTAGATCAACCATTCTTAATGCCAATAGAAGATATCTTCTCTATTACTGGTAGAGGAACAGTTGCTACAGGTAGAGTAGAAAGAGGAGAAGTTAAAGTTTCTGATGAAGTTGAAATCGTTGGATTATCAACAGAAAAGAAAAAATCAGTTGTTACTGGTGTAGAAATGTTCAGAAAATTATTAGACCAAGCAGAAGCTGGAGACAACATTGGTGTTCTTTTAAGAGGTATCCAAAGAACAGATATTGAAAGAGGACAAGTATTATCTAAACCAGGATCAATACATCCACATACAAAATTCTCAGCACAAGTTTACGTATTAACTAAAGAAGAAGGTGGAAGACATACACCATTCTTCAATGGATATAGACCACAATTCTATTTCAGAACAACAGACGTTACAGGTGTTATCGAATTACCTACTGGAACAGAAATGGTTATGCCAGGAGATAATGTAGATATGACAATCGAACTAATCACACCTATCGCTATGGAAGAAGGATTAAGATTCGCTATCCGTGAAGGTGGTAGAACAGTTGGTTCAGGTGTTGTTTCTAAAATAATAGATTAATAATATATAAATTAAAAGAAGTACATCTTTAAGGTGTACTTTTTTTATTTAAAAATAATAATACAAAACTAAACTATTTGGTCAGAAACTATTGCTTTTTTAATAAAGAAATAATAAAATAAATAAGTCAAAATTAAATAATTGGAGGAAATAAATATGGTTATACTGCTAGATGTAATGGGTGGAGACAATGCCCCAGATGCCAATATAAAGGGAGCTGTAAAAGCAGTTAATGAAGTAGGTCAGTCAACAGAAATATTATTAATAGGAAAAGAAGAAGTTATTAATAATAGAGTTAAAGAATTATATAACAAAGAGAAACTATCAGATATTTCTCCAAGATTAAAGATATATAATGCAACAGAAACGATAGAAATGGAAGACACTCCGACTGTAGCAATAAAACATAAAAAAGATTCATCTATGGTTGTTGGATTTAATTTGTTAAAGGAAGGTAAAGGTGATGTATTCATTTCTGCAGGTAATTCAGGAGCGTTATTAACAGGTGCAACTTTACTTGTAGGAAGAATAAAAGGAATAGACAGGCCAGCATTAGCAGGAATCCTTCCAGCATATAAAAGCCAATTATTATTAATGGACTGTGGATCTAATACAAATTGTAAGCCAATAAATTTATTACAATTTGCACAAATGTCTTCCATATATTTAAGAAATACTTTTGGAATAGAGAAACCAGCTATAGGACTTTTAAATATAGGAACAGAAGAAACAAAAGGAAATGAATTAACAAGGTCATCTTATGAACTATTAAAAGAAAAATCAGAGGAATTAGGAATAAATTTTATTGGAAATATAGAAGGAAGAGATGCATTTTCAGGTAAAGTTGATGCAGTTGTTACAGATGGTTTTACAGGTAATATATTTTTAAAAACCACAGAAGGATTAGGAAAATTTGTAAAAGCATCATTAACAGATAGTTTAAAACGTAACTTTTTATCTATATTAGGAAGTATTCCATGTTTACCAGCAATAAATAGATTTGCTAAAACGATGGATTATAAAATATATGGTGGGGCTCTATTTTTAGGAGTTAAGAAACCAGTTGTTAAAGCACATGGAAGTAGTGATGACAAATTATTTGAATATACAATAATTCAAGCTGAAAAGTTTGTTGAAAATAAAGCAGTAGAGAAAATGACAGAAGAATTTTTAAAACAAAAGGAAAATAATGCTTGACTTTTTGAATACAATATATTATTGTTTAGTCAGTAGAAAAAAACATGCGAGAGGAGGTGTACATAGTTAAATGAACCAAGAAGAAATATTTGAAAAAGTAAAGAAAATTATAGTTGAACAATTAGGTGTTGCAGATACATCTGTAACAATGGAAGCATCTTTCATAGATGATTTAGGAGCAGATTCTTTAGACATAGTAGAATTAATTATGGCATTGGAGGAAGAATTCGATATGGAAATTCCTGATGAAGATGCAGAAAAAATCGTTACAGTAAGTGACGTTGTAGACTATATTAAAGATAATGCTTAATTAATATTAAAAAGAGGTATCATATGAGATTATGGTATCTTTTTTTTGTCTGTAATAAAAAATAAATATAAATGTAATATTAATGTTATTTACTATATATAATAAAAAAATATATAATTATTTATATAAAATATTATGTCAAAAGGGTGAGTGTATGGAAGAAAAATTAGGTAAAATCGTAGATGACGAAAGAATATATGATTTAGATGATATGGAAAGTATAGATAAATTAGAAGCACTATTAGGAAAACTAGAAAAAAAAGAGGCAGATATCAAAAGAAAAATAGATGAAAGTATTGAAGAAGATTTACAAGAAAGAGAATAGGGGGAAGTATAATGGACGAAAGACAAGATTTAGAGAAAAAGATAAGAATATAGCGCAATTATTGGTTGAATTAACAACAGTACAAGCGCAAATAAAACTTGTAAAAGCTACGATATTTATGAATAAGCAAAAAGCTGCAATTTCAACTAAACTGAAAGATTTTAAAACATATGCTGAAGGATAAGCTGAAAAATATTCTCAAAATATGGAAGAAGCGAATAAGGCAATGGAAACATACAAAAGTGCTGTAGAAGAAGCCATGCAACAATACGAAGATGATTATCTTGATGCTATATATAAGCAAGATAAATATCAAGATATGGAAGTAGAGTCCATTGGAAAAGAGAAAAAGTTGGAGACAAATTAGTGGATGCAAAAGACTTTACAATTGGCGCTGCAAAAAAAGCTGTAAAATCTGTAGTAGAGTTCGGAAAAGAAACTAAGCAAACTACGATAAAAGCTATTAGAGGTGTAGGAGCAAAAGCAGTAGAAACAAAAGACGATGTAAAAGAAGGTTTAAGAACAGCAGTAGAACAAAGTTCACAAACTTTAAAAGATTTAAATGATGCAAGATAAAAAGAAATTCAATTTTGAATTTCTTTTTTCTTTACTTGCAAAAACGAAAAAATGTTATATAATAATAACATCTAGGAGGAAAATATGTTAAAAAATTTTGAAAAAAATATTGGATATATATTTAAAAATAAAAATTTATTAAAAACTGCTTTAACACATACATCATATGCTTACGAAAAGAAAGTTCAAAGTAACGAAAAACTAGAATTTTTAGGTGATAGTATATTAGAATTTATTTCTAGTAATTATTTATATAATAATTATATAAATTTAAACGAAGGAGAAATGACTAAAGTTAGAGCAAGTGTTGTTTGCGAGAAGAGTTTATATAAAATAGCATTAAAGCATAATTTTGGTGATTTCTTATATTTAGGAAAAAGTGAATTATCAAATAATGGAAATAAAAATGAAGCAATATTAGCTGATAGTGTAGAAGCAGTTATTGCAGCTATTTTTTTAGATGGAGGATTAGAACCAGTACAAAAATTTATAATTGAAAATCTAGCAGATGAAATAAAAATAGCAAGCCAAAATGTTGGACTAAAAGATTATAAGACTGTATTACAAGAAAAATTACAACATAAAGGAACTGTTAATATAGAATATAATATTTTAAACGAGAGTGGTCCTGATCATAGTAAGGTATTTGAAGCAGAAGTAAAATGTAATGGAAAGCAACTAGCAACAGGGAAAGGAACATCAAAAAAAGCAGCAGAAATGGAAGCAGCTAAAAAAGCAATAGAACAGCTATAATGTAGGAGGAAAAGACATGAAAGAGAAAATATATATTCCTATAAGAATAAATGAAGAAATTTTAACTGATGAAATTGCGAAAAAACTAGCGAATAACAAATATAAAAAAATTTTATTGGAAATTGTAGATGCGGATTTTACGAGTATTAATATTAATAAACAAGAAGAAATTCTAGCCAAAATTAATAGAGTTTTAAGAGAGTATAAAGCCTTTGGAATAAAAATTATGTCTACTCCTGATAGCATAGACAAAAATAATTTAAAGCTTTTAAAAAAGCATAAAGTAAAAGAAATAGAGCTAATAATAGAATCATCAAATGATTATATATTAAAAAATATTGGTGTAGATTATAAATTTGAAGAAGTAAAAAAAGTAGTAAAAAAAATAAAATCATATAGATTTTTACTAAGTGTAAAAACAATATTAGGACTTCCAGAAAGTACAGTAGCTGACGATTTAAATACTATAAGACAAGTTATAAAGTTGAAACCTGAACAAATTACATTAATTCCATGTAATGCTAATTATAATAAAAATGTAGAAAAATTATATGAGCAAAATGAATTTACTCCATTATCAAAGATTCAGCTAGTAGAGAGATTAAAAGAAAGTATAAAATTAATAAATCATTTTAAGATAAGAAATATAAAAATAGGAGAAGATAGCCAGAACGTGGAAGAAATGCCAATAGAGCAATTTAGAAATATAGTGGCAAGTGAAATTTGGTATGAAAAAATAGTAGAAATGATAAAATCTTATAATGTAAAAGTAAAAGAAGTTGAAATAGATGTTAATAATGAGGATATAGAAGATGTAAAAGGTTTCGAAAATAAAAATTTGAAGCAATTAAAAGATGTATATGATGTAGAATTACACGTATCAGCTAATGATAAAATAAAGAAAGAAAATTACAAAATGAAAATAGTAAAAACATATACTGATTTCTTGGAAGATAATGAGAACTAGCATAAAAAAAGCCTATATTACAAATAATTGTAATATAGGTGATTTTTATGGTAAAAAACTATTTAAAAAATTTAAGCTTTATAATATTAGGATGCATAATTATGGCAATCGGGACTTCGATGTTTTTGTTACCAAATAAATTTTCAACAGGAGGAGTAACAGGTATCGCTACGATAGTATATTATTTGTTTAAGATCCCATTAGGAACAGTTAATATCATAATAAATATTCCGATTCTTATATTTACATTTTATAGATTAGGAAAAACAGTTGTTATTAATTCAATTATTGGTTCATTAGTATATTCATTATTTATAGATATATTAGATAAATTTCCAGCTTTTACTAATGACGTATTTTTGGCAAGTATTTACGGAGGGGTATTTTTAGGTATAGGTACAGGTATTGTATTAAATGCAAATGCTACAACAGGAGGAACAGAACTAGTTAGCAATTTAATTAAAACATATAATTTAAATATAAAAACAAGTAGCCTAATAATGATTATTGACTCTTCTATTGTATTATTAAATGTACTTGTTTTTAAAGAAATAGAAATTGGTTTATATTCAGCAATAGCAATTATTTTAATGGGAAAAGTTATAGATATTATAGTTGAAGGAACAAATTTTTCAAAACTAATATTTATTATATCCGAAAAAAATGATAAAATATCTATAGAGATAGGAGAATATATAAAAAGAGGAACAACAGGGATATATGGTAAAGGAATGTTTGAGAATAAAGATAGATTAGTATTAATGTGTGCTGCAGGAAGAGGAGATGTGTTAAAAATAAAACACATTGTACAAGAAAATGATAAGGAAGCTTTTATAATTATAACAAATGCTAGAGAAGTTTTAGGAAAAGGATTTAAGTAGGAGGAATATATGAAACAGCAAGAATTTTTATTAGAAAATTATAGTTCATTTAATTTAAGAGATATATTTGAATGTGGGCAATGCTTTAGATGGAATGAGCAAGATGACGGAAGCTATACAGGAGTTTTTGGTAATAATGTAATAAATGTTAGAAAAACAGATAAAGGAATGCTATTTAAAGGTGTTTGCGAAAAAGATATTGTTAATACTGTAATAGATTATTTTGATTTAGAAAGGGATTATAATGAAATAAAACAAACATTAGCAAAGGTAGATAATAACATGAAAGAGAGTATAAAATATGGAGAAGGAATTAGAATTTTAAACCAAGATTTATGGGAAACTATAATTTCATTTATAATTTCAGCTAATAACAATATTCCAAGAATTAAAGGGATTATAGAACGTTTAGCAAAGAAATATGGAAGAGAAATAGAATTTAACAATAAAAAATATTACACCTTTCCATCAGCAGAACAATTAAAAGATGTTTCTGTTCAAGAATATAGAGAATTGGGCTTAGGATTTAGAGATATTAGATTATATGAGACTACTAAAATGATTTTAAATAAGGATGTAGATATTTCAAAATTAAATGAAATAAAGGATACAAACCAAGTAAGAGATGAGCTATTAAAACTTTCGGGAGTTGGTCCGAAAGTTGCAGATTGTATTTTGCTATTTTCTACCTTAAAAAGATTTGATGTATTTCCGATTGATGTATGGGTAAGAAGAGTTATGAATGATTTATATATTCATAAAGAAGATGAGAAAAATGTAAGTAAAAAAGAAATATTAAAATTAGCAAATGAGAAGTTTGGAAATTTAGAGGGAATAGCACAACAATATCTATTTTATTGGAGAAGAGAACTAGGCTAAGTTCTCTTCTCTATTACTTTTATATAGTTATTACAAAAATTTAAAATCATAGAGAAACTAGATGTTAAAAAACAAGAAAAATGTCGAAAAATGAAGAAAAGAAGAGATAATCAAAAATAATAAAGAAAAATAACAAATAACTATTTACAAACGTTAAATAATATGATATATAAAAGACAGATTTATTCTAAATCGTTTTTTATATCAAAACTAATTTCAAATAATTTATAATCTAAATAAAAACCCTTAATAAAAAAGTTAATAATATCAGGAGGTGGTGCTTTTCCCATAAATAAATAAACTCCAATTTATTATACATGTCTATTTACGGTTTAGAATAAATCTATATATATATAATAGGAGATTAAATTTGTTATCAATAGTAAATACAATTGCATTAAATGGTACAGAAGGTACTGTAGTGGAAGCACAGGTAGACTTATCAGCAGGAATACCTCGTTGGGATATGGTAGGTATGCTGGGAACAAGCATAAAAGAATCAAAAGAAAGAATAACTGTTGCTATAAAAAATAGTGGGATAAAACTTGTGGGAAAAAAGATAAGTGTAAATTTAGCACCAGCGGAGATAAGAAAAGAAGGATCTTCTTTTGATTTGGCAATAGCAGTAGGAATATTAATTAATTTAGGAATAATAAAAAAGGAATGTATTAATTCAGCTATTTTTATAGGTGAAATATCATATAGTGGAAAGATTAATTCTGTAAAAGGTGTATTGCCAATGTGTTTAGCGGCACAAAAAAATGGATTTAAAAGAGTATATGTACCAAATTCTAATATTAATGAAGCTAGATTAGTAAATGATTTAGAAATCGTAAGTATTAATTCTTTAAAAGATTTAATTCAAAAAATTAATTCTAAAATGTCCATAGAAAAAAATATAAGTCGAATAAAACGTTATGCTAAAGTAGAATATAATATAGATTTTGCAGAAATATATAGCCAAGAAAAGGCCAAAAGAGCACTCGAGATTGTGGCGGCAGGAAATCATAATTGCTTATTAATTGGTCCACCAGGTGTTGGTAAAACAATGCTTGCCAAAAGATTAATAACTATATTTCCTAAACTAGATTACGATGAAATTATAGAAATAACAAAAACTAATAGCATACTTGGGTTAACCAAAGAAAATGAAATCATAAATAAAAGACCTTTTATAGAAATAAATCCAAACATAACTTTAGCATCATTTATTGGTGGTGGAAGAAATCCAATACCTGGTGCAATTACATTAGCTAATTTAGGAATATTATTTATGGATGAATTTGCAGAATTTGATAGTAAAAAATTAGAAATGTTAAGAACTATACTAGATTTGCATGCCATAAAATTAGATAGAGTACATGCCTCTGTACAATATCCGTGTAAGTTTGTTTTAATAGCTGCTATGAATCCATGTCCATGTGGTTACTTTGGAAGTCATGATAAAAAATGTACTTGTTCGGAAACTAAAATAAAAAGGTATTTATCAAAATTAAGTGGTCCAATAGTAGATAGGATCGATATACAATTAAATATATCAGATGTTGAATATTCAGAAATATATACTAATAAAAAAATAGAGAAAAGTGAAGTAATTAGAAAAAGAGTTGAAGCTGCAAGAAATATCCAGCTAGTAAGATTTGAACAAGAAGATATAAGTACGAATTCTGAAATGAACACTTCTCAAATAAAGAAATATTGTATATTAGATAAAGAATGTAAAAGTTTTTTAGAAAAAATATATGCTAAATATAAACTTAATATAAGAACATATAATAATATTTTAAAAATAGCACGAACTATTGCAGATTTAAGGAATAACGAAATTATAGATATATCTTGTATAGCAGAGGCGATTCAATATAAGGTTGATAATAAATTTTATAAAAAGGAAGTGTAAAAAATAATTACTATAAATTATAAAGAAAATACATATCCAAAAGAATTATTAAAATTGAAATCACCACCAGTTAACTTATATGTGGAAGGGAATTTCGAGTTATTAAATAAAGAAATTATAGCAATTGTTGGATCAAGGAATTGTAGTGAATATGGTTGGAAGCAAGCCAAAAAATTTTCAACAGTTTTATCTCAAAATGGAATATGTATTATAAGTGGATTAGCAATAGGAATTGATTCGATTTCGCACATGTCTGCTATGAATAATATTGGTAAAACTATAGCTGTATTAGGTGCAGGATTTAATAATATATACCCAAAGGAAAATAAGGACTTATTTAATAAAATATTAGAAAATGGTGGGTGTATAATTTCAGAATATCCTCCAGATGAAAAAGTTAATACTAAAAATTTTCCAAGAAGAAATGAAATAATTAGTGCATTAGCTTTGGGTGTTTTAGTAGTAGAAGCAGGATACAGAAGTGGAAGTACCATTACTGCTAATTTAGCTTTTAAACAAGGTAAAAAAGTATTTGCTATTCCTAGTAATATAGATAGTAAATTAGGGATAGGAACTAATACATTAATACAGAAAGGAGCAAAACTGGTAACTAATGTGAAAGATATATTAAGAGAGATAAATATGAATAAATGCAAAGATATAGAACAGGAATGGAAATATGAAAGTAAAAATGTTCCTATAAAATATAAAGGCGTTTATGAGATTATTGGTAATATGCCAATAGATATTAATACAATATGCAGAAGAGCAGAATTACCAATACAAGATGTTAGTGAACAATTGACAATGTTAGAGTTAAATGAATATATTAGAGCATTACCAGGAGATATGTTTGTAAAAGTATGAATAAATTAGGAAAGATAGGTGAAGATACAGCTACTCACTATTTAGAAAAAATGAAATATAAAATATTAAAAAGAAATTACAGAAATAGAAGAGGAGAAATCGATATAATTGCTTATTTTAATAATACTCTTGTGATTATAGAGGTTAAAGCAAGAAGTAATAATAAATTTGGATATCCAATAGATGCTGTAAATGCAAGAAAGGTAAAAAGAATAAAAGAATGTACAAGATATTATCTATATAAAGAGAAAATGCAATTTTCTGAAATTAGGTTTGATGTGATAGAGATTTATCAAATAAAAGAGCATTATGTAGTAAATCATATAAAAAACGCCTTTTAAGAGGTTTGACAAAATAGAAAAAAGAGAATAAAGTTAAAATTGGTGTAAAGGAGTTGATATAGATTTATTTCTTTGACTAAGAAAGGAGATGTTACTATGGAAGGATTTTACCATAGTGTAAAGTTATGTGAAAAGAAGGAAGAAGGAGCAAAAGCTAAATTTAAAGTACGGATAAGTATGAGTATGTATGGCTGGCTTGATGAAGTAAAAATACTGATAATTGGAGATAATGCACAAGGAATACATTTAGATTATACAGAACAAGATAATGAATATGCCTATTTCGAGAAAGAAATATTTCTTCCCACAAGGGCAATCTATAGGTATAGGTTCTCATTTATGTCTGAATGGACGAAATATTATGAAACAGGTTTTTCAAAGCTATCAATCAATTTTGTATCACCTGACTGGGCAAAAGGTGCAACAATGTACCATTTAATGACAGATAGATTCTGTAGAGATTACAGTGTACAAATTAAAGAATTTGGAAAACGTAAAATTCATAAGACTTGGGATGAACCACCAATTGTAGGGCCAGATGAAAATGGGGAATGGGCAAGAGATTCATATGGTGGAAATTTTAGAGGAGTTGAAAGTAAATTGGATTATCTTAAGAATTTGGGAATAGATATTATTTATTTTGGTCCAATATTTACAGCTTCTTCTAACCACAAATATGATGCAGACGATTTTGAAAAACTTGATCCATATTTTGGAAATGTAGAAGACCTTAAGCGCCTATGCAATGCAATTCACCGTAAGCATATGAAAGCTATTGTTGATGTGGCATTCAATCATGCGGGAAAAGATAGTAAGTATTACAATAAGTCTGGAATGTATAAAGAACTAGGTGCGTACCAAGGGCAAGCTTCAAAATATTTTCCATTCTTTAAGACTAGGATAAAGAATGGAAAAATAATTTTCGATTATTGGTGGGATATACAAGATGAGGTGGTATTTGATAAAGATTCTAAAGAATTCCAAGACTATATATGTGGACCAAGAGGAATAATTGACTGGCTATTTTCACTTGGAGTTGATGGAATCAGAGTCGATGTTGCAGATGATCTAACAGATTATTTTATCAATTTGATGGCAGAAGCTTGCAGAAGAAACAAACCAGATTTCCTCATGATAATAGAAGTATGGAAAAACCCATTCAGAATGAATAGAAGTTATATTTCTGATGGTAAAAGTGCTCACTCAACGATGAACTACTACTTGGTGGCTCCACTGATGGATTATTTAAACTTACAAGATGAAGTTTATTTGCAGGAAAAGATTACGGAAGAATTTGAGGAGTATCCTGATGATACAATTTTTACTGAAATGAATTTTACATCTACTCATGATATGAGTAGGCAAGTAAATTTGTTTGCGAATGAAGGATACTTCAGAGAAAAAGGAGACTGGAAAAGAGAATGGCCTTGGGATCTGAAAGATGAATATGATAGAAAATGGCAATCTATGTATGTATTACCAAAAGATGCATACAAGAGAGCTAAGAAAATGGTAAAATTGGAAGATTTTATTTTGACATTTTGGCCAGGAATATTTGCCATTTTTTATGGAGATGAAGTTGGTATTCAGGGATACGGAAATCTTGCAAATAGGAAGTCCTTTCCATGGAATAGAATGGACAAGGATATATTATCATATGTAAGAAAACTTATTAAGATTCGTAAGGAATATGATTTTTTACAGAAAGCAACTACAAATGTCTTGGAACTTACCAAAGACAAGTTTGTATTCGAGAGGGTAAATAGAGATAAAAAAGATGAACAAAAAGATTACAAGAAAATTATTGTAGTAGTCAATAATGGGTATACAAATTTACCACTAGAATACAAAGGCAGAATAATTGCATCATATAATTATAACAGTATTAAAAATGTAATTTGCTCTAAAGGAGCAGTTGCAATATTAATTTCATAATCTTCTTTCACCATGAACAGTTGTAGAGCCTGTAGGTTCTACAACTGTTTTTTCTTGCTTAAAAAGATTTAATTGACAATAAACTTTATTATTTATATAATCAATTTAATTTTACAAAGAAAGGGGTTATTATTATGTTTCAAATTAATAATTTACAAGATAATGATGATATTCGTGTAGCAGATGCAAAAGCTGGAATGAAAGTTATAGAATATATGAGTGATTTAAGTGTAATGCCAGCAACAGCTATTACAGCTTATTACTGTTCAAGAATGAATGTAAGAAAAAGACAATTACTCATAAATTTAGAAGATAACGAATATACAATAAGTTCTGGATCTATGCAATGGTCTGTTGGCAATGTTGAAGCAGTAGCAGACGTTAAAGGAGTAGGGGATTTTTTAGGAAAAGCAATAAAAGGTAGTGTTACGAAAGAAAGTGCAGTAAAACCAAAATATAAAGGAACAGGAATTTTGGTGTTAGAACCTACATATAAGCATATTTTGTTGGAAGATTTATCAGCTTGGGATGGAGGAATAGTTTTAGATGATGGCTTATTTTTAGCATGCGAATCTAAAATAAAACAAAATGTTGTGATGCGTAGTAATTTATCATCAGCTGTTTTAGGAAATGAAGGATTATTTAATTTAAGTCTTTCAGGTAATGGATTTGTAGCATTAGAATCACCTGTACCAAGAGAAGAATTAGTTGAAGTGGAATTGCAAAATGATGTTTTAAGAATAGATGGGAATTTTGCTGTAGCATGGTCTAAAGGACTTGATTTTACAGTAGAAAAATCTACAAAAAGTTTAATTGGATCAGCTGTTTCAGGTGAAGGACTTGTAAATGTTTATAGAGGCACAGGAAAAGTATTAATGGCACCAGTAAGAAATTTAACAACAGCATCAGCTACTTCAATACCAAGAAAATAAAAGGAAAATGTGAGATGAAGGAAGATGCACTATTACAAAAACCAGAATTTGAAAATTTACAAAAATACTTACAATTTAGTAAAAGAACAGACTGTAATGAAGAAATAATAAAAATTGCAATGAACATTAATGAGCCAACAGATGGTTTTACAATTAGAAAAATATTATTGTGGATGAATCAAAATACTGTAAGATTAGTAGATGCAAAAGATAGAAAAAAATTTAAGAGAAGCTCAACGGAAATATTAGAGTCAGGGGAAAGAACTGGCTGTTGTGATAGTAGTACTTTATTTACATCAATTGCAAGAGCTAAAGGGATACCAACAATGCAAATTATTTGTATAAATAAAGATACAGGAAGAGATGGACATTTCTATGTAGCTTCATATTTAAAGAATAGTGGTAATAATAGAAGAGATTGGATATTAATCGATTCGGATACGCCTGTGAAAGATATAAGGGATGTAAGATTAAGTTATTTAGATTTAAATGATAGGAATATAAGTCGTAGAAGATATGCATATGCATATACAGATGATTATAGTAATGTAGAATTAAATGGAATAAAAATAAATTCTATTGAAAACATGAATAGATTACAAGATAATGTGTTGAATATTATAGATAAAAAAGATTTCATAATAAAAAGAGAACGTGATTAAAAAAAAACTACATCAATTAAAAAAATAAAAAACTTGGAAGCATGAAAACTTCCAAGTTTTTGCATATAAATATTATCTCTTACTAAATTTCAAGGGTTGAAGTACCAATATTTAGAGGAATTTTTGTATATTATAAGTTTATTATGTACTAGACCTAAATAGAGCTTTTTAGAGGTTTTATAGAAAATTTTATTGTAAAAGTATAACCATATTTATTATGCTTAACTAGAAAAATAGTTAAGCATTTTTAAATGATTTTACTAGCCTTTTATATATTATTTTAGGTACTTTACTATACCTTAAATGTATAAAAGGTGGTAAGAAATATGTTATTCATAGAAAATGTAGAAGATAAAGTAATATTATTAAAAACTCTAATATGTAGAGAAGTCCAAACTATTAACAAGAAACCAATAGAGATTAATGCTGGAATAATAGATGTAGACTTTTCATTAATAAGATATCTAGGACAAGTAACAGAGATAAAGGATATTAATATCAATAATTGTGGATATGTAATTATAAAAAGAGATGATGACACTACCACTACACTTGGAAGATTTATTTTAGAGTATTATTCAAAATATGATGATAGATTAAAGGAAATATTGAAAAATAAGGAATATGAAATAAATCATATAAACAGTGATAAATTAGATAACAGAATACAGAATTTAGAAATCGTAACACATCAAGATAATATAAAACACAGTAAAGGTTTAAATTATGACATTATATATAAAAGTGAAGATTTAAAATTGTTACAAGAAATGAATAAAAATGAGAAGAAACAAGAAATAGACAAGCAATATTTGAATAGAATAAGTGGTTTATTTTTTAAATTGTATAATTCATATATGGAGAATAAAGAGTGTAAATTAGACATTAGAATTTTAAAATGTTGTTATTTAAAATTTAAAAATAATAAAACTAAATCAAGCATAAAAGAACAAGAGATAAGAGAGAGTAAGGACTTAACTACTTTAAAACAATATAAATTAATGTCTTGTTTTCATACAACTTTTATTAAAACAATATTACAGAAAAAGAAGCAATATATTTATAAAAAAGTAGTAGGTAATAATATAACTCTATTAAATAAATACATAGAAAGATACCCTACACTAAAAAATATATTTAAAAAATATAAAATAATGGACAAAGAATTTAAAGAAGAATTAAAGTTTGATAAATCTAACAGTAGAAATATATTAATAGACTTCTTTACAGACATATATAAATTTAATTGGTATGTAGTAGAAAATGGAAACATATTACTAACTGTTAATATTAAAAATTTTATTAATGTAAAAGGAAAGTATAAAGCATTTCTAACATTATATTTATTAGGTTTATTAAAAAGACAAAATGATATTTCTAGCACAAATACTATTTCTAACCGTTTAGTACACACTCCTAGTTTTATACATATACCATTTTATACAGATGAACTTTTAAAACAAGCTAATAATATAGCCAAAGATTTATTATCTTTAAATCTTAATAAATTTACATACTTTTTAATTAGACAAGAGTTTGGAGAAGAAATCGCTGATTCTATTTATAAAAATAAAAAATCTAAATCTAACTACAAATATGGTTTAAGAGCCAAAGATGATATTTTGGAATTTATTAGTACAGACAAAGACATTTTAAATTTTGGTTTTATGAAAGTAGAAGAAATTTTTGAACACATACAAGGTTTAAATGTTCAAAGACAGATAAGAGGAGAAGATTATAATAAAATTTGTAATGGTTTTATAAATTTTATTAAATCACTACTTTTATACAATACAGATACTAAAAAGAGATTAGATGAATTAGGTTTTACTTATATATCTTTAAATTCTAAAATCATAGAAAATATTAAAAAATATCAAAAAGAACAAGGTTTTAATTTTTCTATTTCTCTAAAACCGAAAGAGAAAGCAGTAGTAATGAAAAAGTTAATTAAATAACCCTTAAATTATATATTTTTATAGGAAAAGTAATAGGAAAGGTAGGTTTTAAAATTATGATAACTTATACTATTAAAGAACTAGAACCAATTTTAAAAAGAAAGTCTAAAACTATAAAAAGATACATCAAAGATGGAGAACTTGAAGCAACTAGAATAGGTAAAGGCTACATCATTACAGAAGAAAAAGTAAGAGAATTTTTTGAGGACTACAAAGTTCATAAAAAGTAGAACTTTTAAAATTTTATATAGGTTTTAAACATTCTGTATATTTCTTAATTATCAGAATGACATCAGATGAACTTTCATAATTAATTAAATAAATTATATATCTAAAAAGATACAATATATCAAAATGTAAAATCAATTATATACAATAATAAATGAAAAATAGAAAGGTGGTTTTAAATTATGAAAAATTTAGAAGAACAAATCAAAACAAATTTAAGTGGTGGTTATATAAACAGAAGAATTACAGAAATAAATAGAGAAAGTGAAAATTTAAAAGAAAATACGAATAGTAAAGAAAATTTAAAAGTGCAAAGGTCTTTAAGATTAGTTTTAAATGAAAATAGAACAGAAAATCAAAAACTTTATGATAAAATACAAAATAATTATATGAAAAAAGTAAAAGAACAAAACGAGAAGAATATGGAACAAATGTGGGATGATAGAGATGAGAAAATCAAACAAATTATAACCAAAGCAAAAGAAAACTATTATATGGAAGATGATTTTATAGAACAACTAACAAAAATAATATATAAAAACGGTCTACTTTCTGATATTACATCTTTTGAAAAGTTAATAAATTTTTGTTATATTTGTAATATCTATGATATGGACACTTTCAAGGAAAAGAAAGACACAATTCAAGAATTATTATTTCCACTTGGACTAAAAATATAAAAAGATGATATCAGATTAAAAACAGATAAATTTTGATAATTAATTAAATAAATTATATATCTAAAATATAAAAATATATCAGATTTTATTGTGAAATTGTTTTAAAACAGCCTATTTACAAAGATAAAATGATGTTTTAATATTAAATAAACAAATGAAAAATGTTTATTTGTCAGACATTTAGAGAATTTATTTTAATATTTGGATAAATTCTCTTACCCCCTCATTTTATTTTAGAAAGTAGGTGTTATAAATGAAGATACATTTTTATAATTTAATTTTAAATAGTTCATGAACTCTCTATTGTTAAGCAGTAGAGAGTTTAATTTTTGAAATTTAATATAGGGAGATGAGAATATGGAGATTAAATCAATACTAAACAAATTTAATGAAGTTATATATAATATGCAAGAATTAACAAGTCTTTTAAGACAACTTAATGATAATGTATTTTTTGATAAAAATATACATACCAATAATGAATACAACAACATGGAGGAAAAAGGTCAAAAAGAGATAAGGGAATTATCTTTTCAAATATCAAAATTTTTAAATAATATAAATTCTACAATAGGAAAATATACTGATGAGAATTTGAAAGCAAGATTTAGAGAATTTAGAAAAAGAGCATCAGCATTAAAAAATATGTATAATAATGAAACAAAATTTGAAAAGTTTGCTGATTTTAAAATAGAATGGAAAGAGCTTTTAGAAGATACAAAAGAGGAAAGAAAGTTATGTATGAAAAATTAAAAATAAGAGTATTATACTTAAACTTAAAAAAGTGTAAAGGAGAGAAAAAGAAATGGAAGAAAAAATATTAATTGATAAACAAACACTTCAAGATATTATGAATTGTAATAATGAAATTTTAGAGTTATTAAAAAATAAAGATAATATTAATATTGATAAGTATAAAAATATTAATGAAAAATTAGAAGATATTATTAGAAAAGAAAGTTGTATAAATAGGTTTGGAGAAATATTTGAAATAAAAAATATAAAAATAGATATAGAAAAATTACCGTTATTAAAATTTATACTTCGCGAATTTGGAGAAGATTTATATACACCCTCTAAGGCTAACGAAGAATTAAGAAAAGAAAAAATAAAATTAGGCAATGAACTAGAAAAAACATTTACAGATGAACAAAAAAATAAATTTATAAAATATTGGGAGTTAGAAAATCAAATAGCAGAAGAATTAGAAGGTCAATTATTTATGTATGGTTTTATAATGGCACAAGAATTAAAGAACGAAGTAGAAAATACCAAGACAGATAAACTACTAGACCAATAAGCTAGTAGTTTATTTTTTGAACTTAAATAAGTCGTTAGGCTCACAATTTAAAATTTTACAAAATTTTTCTATGTTTTCGTACTTTATAGATTTAGTCCTATTTTCTACAATATTATTAAAATTTGTGTAACTCATATCTAACTGATTAAATAACCAATATTTAGTTTTACCTTGTTTTTTTAATAGTTCAACAACATTTAATTTTAACATACAGACACCTCACAATTCTGTATATATTGTAGAAAAAATCAAATAAAAATATAACTCACGACATAATATCTCACCAGTAAAAAAGAGTAAAAATTTTTCGCAATAAAAATAAATAAATAATAGAAAAAA
>CAMMLJ010000031.1 GCA_946497695.1 uncultured Clostridium sp.
CCTTTTCTAGCAGCTCTTTTTCTAACTTCGAAAGATCCAAATCCAACTAATTGAACTTTATCACCTTTTACTAAAGATTCTGTAATTACATCTACGAATGCATTTACTGATGCTTCAGCACTTTTTTTTGTTTCTCCTGTTTTTGCAGCGATTGCTGCGATTAAATCAGCTTTGTTCATTTAAATTACCTCCTAATAATTTGTGTTTATGTAGTGCTTTGAAATGCCTACTAAATCTTATATTCGCCAATTTTTACTAAAATCCTTCTTTTTTTTTATTATTTTTTTGTTCAAACCTAATTCTCTCTAAGAAAAGCTGGTTTTTTTTACCATTTATTTTACAATATGCAATCCTCTACTATCTATATATACCAAGCTTTTCAAGCAATTTATATATCTTTTGTCCATAAGGAATCATATAAAATTCTTCTATTGATAAAATTTTTAATGCTACAACTGATATTGCATAAATTACAACAGCAAATATAATTGCTATTAGTGTTGCCAAAGCTTGTGATATTATTCCTAAAAGTACATTATATATGAATAGTGAACAAATTGACATTATAATTGTTGAGATTATAGGTTTTATTAAAAAATTACTTACTTTTAAATTCAACTTTACATTTCTTCTTAATGTAGTAAAAGCTATTGAAAAAGCTACCATATGACATACTACAGAACCAATAGCTGCTCCATTTGCTCCAAAAGATGGGTTCGAAACTAAAAGTAAATTTATAACAAGTTTTGCTAGCATTCCACATCCCAAAGAAATTGCTGGTACCATGACTTTTCCAATTCCTTGCAATGTGCCATTAATTGTTTGATCTAATATTGTAAATATTATTGTAAGAGATGATATCTGTAATAATAATGCTCCTTCTGGTTGTGCAGGATATAGCAAGTGTAATATTGGATCTGCAAAAACTATCATTCCTATTGTACAAGGAAGACCTATTAACATACTCGCCATTAATGAAAAAGATACTCTTTTAGTAGTATTTTCCTTATCTCCTTTTGCTATCGCACTAGAAATTGTTGGTACCAATGCTGTAGCAAAAGCAATATTAATTGATAATGGTAATGAAGTTAATGTATCTACTTTTCCACCTAATATTCCATATTGAGCTTTCGCATCTGTTTCTGTCATAAATTTCTTAAGTCCACTAACAACTGTGAACGAGTCTATATTTTTATTAAAAGATGACATTATTGAACTTAATGACATTGGTATTGATACACTTAATATTTTTTTAACAATAGTTTTTACATTTTGATATTTATAATTTACTGTTTCTTTTAATTCTCTTGCTCTTTCATTTCTAGTTATTCTATAAAATCTTACTAAATACATAAAACTCATAAAGATTGATAAAGTTGTTGCAACATTCGCTGCAGCTGCCATCCAAACAGTATTTCCATTAGTCATTTTGTAAACGATTTCTACAATTATTATTACTAATACAGTTTTAAATACTTGTTCTAATGTTTGTGATCTAGCAGTTACTCTCATTGCTTGCTTTCCATTACAATATCCTCTTAGAACTGCTGCAACTGTTACAAAAAATACTGCTGGTGATAATGTAATTAATGTATATTTTGCTTCAGGTATATTAAGCCAATATTTTGCAATAACATCTGCTCCAAAAAATAATAATAATGTTCCTATTAAACCAATTACAGCAAATGTAGCTAAAGCTACTTTAAATATCCTTATTGCACCTTTATGGTCACCCTTGGCAGTTCTTTCTGCTACTAATTTAGATATTGCATTTGGAACACCAATTGAAGATAATGTAAGCAATAATGCATATATTTGATAAGAACCTGAATATATTGCATTTCCTTGGTCTCCAAATCCGTCTTTATTAGTAAGATATAAGTTATATACTAAGCCTAACAATTTAATAAGTACCTGAGAAAACATCAGCGAAAGCACTGCCTGCATAAAGCCTTCTTTAAGTACTTTATTTTTTTGTTTCTTCATATTAAAATCCTTTCTTTTTTCTATTGTATTAAACTAAATCATATTATATTAATAAATTCTTTTACAATCAAGTATTCAGTATGACTTTTTTTTATAAAATAGCACAAATATCTTGTTTTTTTCCTTATTTTATAGGATAATATATATGTATATTTATAAAATAAAATGAAAGTGGTGGAATGTTTTGAAACTCTTTGATAAATTCTTAAAAAAATTAAAAACAAATAGAAATACATTTTTAACATATATATTAACACTTATATCTTTATATATATTAGTAGATAGAGTTGTAGAATTATTATTCATGTTTTTCAGTGGAATATCATTATCATATTGGGGACCAATTCAATATACTTTTGCTATAGCTTGTCCTATTTTTGCATTTTTATTTTCTGGTTCCTCATCGTTCACAAAATCAGATAAAATAAAGCTATCTTTTATGTATACATATATTGTAGTTTTATATACGATTGTAATATCAATGATTGTACAATGGTTAAATGAAATTCTATGGATTTTATTAATGTCATTACCTAACTATATTGGTTTGATTACCACTTCAGCAGACTTGATTAAACCTGCTTTTACAGCAATAGCTTTATATTTACCATTAACTACATTCTTTTTAATATTTAAATTTATTTATACAAAACTTAATGATACTTTAGATATAAAAGATTCAATTTTAGATTTTAATGGTATAGATCTATCTCCTGCTCCAAAGAATGTTGGACCATATACTTGTGAAAATATTCTTTGTATGGATTCCGAGCTTGGTAAACCTGCAGTAATAGCAGAAGATAAAAGATTTGAATCTACATTAATAGTTGGTTCTTCTGGTACAGGAAAAACAACTATGGTAATAGAGCCAATGGTAGCAAGAGATATTGAGAAAAAATTATTTTTTGAAGAGACAGCTAAAGAAATGGGATTTACAGCATTAAAAACAGGAATAGCAACACTTACAGCACCTTATAATAATGAATACTTAAATAAATATTTTAATTTAAATATGTTAAAACCAGTTGAAAGTAAATTAAAAATTTATAAAACATATATGAAAAAAATGATTATTGATTCATCAACAGATGATATTAAATATAAGAATTTAGGAATTACAGCTATTTCTCCTGACTTTTCTTCTATTGAAAACATGTCAAGAATAGCAGATAACTTTAATATTCCTTACAATTTAATTGACCCAGATAATCCAGATTCTGTTGGTATAAACCCATTTACATTTGACGATCCATTAAAAACCGCAATAGCAATTTCTTCTGCATTAAAAAGTATGTACAATACAACACATACAGATGTTGAAGAAGCTTTTCGTGATAATGTAGCAAGTCAAGCAATAGAAAACTTATCTATATTATTAAAAGTTATGTATCCAAAATTAAATGACGGTGATTTACCAAATTTAACAGATATGTTGGAAATGCTTACAGATTTCGATTTAGTAGAAGAAATGTGTAGAAAAATGGAATATGATAACGAGTTAGCAGTTCAATACAAAATGCTAATATCTTATTTTAAAAAGAACTTCTATAGAAGTGGTTCTGGAAGAGCAGATACTGAAAAATTTGTATACTCTGCTGTTACACAACTAGATAATCTTTTAAGAATTGAAGGAGTTAGAAATATTCTTTGTAATCGTAATAACAATATTAATTTCGACAAAGTTCTTGAAAATGGTGAAGTTACATTTGTATGTACTCGTAGAGGTGATTTAGGTGCTGCTACACATAAGGCATTTGGATTATTCTTTATATTCTTAATGCAATATTCTGTATTAAGAAGACCTGGAAATGAAAAAAATAGAGTTCCACACTTCTTATATATAGACGAATTTCCAGATTTCTTATGCAAAGACATAGATGCTATATTTACTTTATATAGAAAATATCGTGTTGGTACACTAATTGCAGCTCAAAACTTAGAGCAATTAGGAAGCAAAGTTTATTCAAGATATAGACAAACAATTCTTGCAAACTGTAGTAACAAATTATTATTTGGTGGTGCTACTCCAGATGATAGAGAATGGTGGTCTAAAGAATTTGGTAATAAGAGAAAATGGAAATTTAAAAATGATTATAATACAGCTAAAGGTTCATATGATCAAAAATATGGTGGTATCGAATATGGTTGGACAGAATACTTTAAACCAGATAAACTTGGTTCTTTAAAAGCAAAACAATGTGCATATAAAATATTAAATCCTAAAGGTGGAATACAAGTTGGTAAAGGTAAAGTTGATCATGTAGATTCAAAATATAAAGAAAAACAAAAAGTAAAATTCTTTAATTTTGAAAAATTCACAAGTGGTATCTCTGATGAATCAGATTCTAGAATAAGAAGAAAACCTAAATTTAACTATGGAAATGTAGATTTTACAGATACTAATAATTCAGCAGAAATAGATCCAATAAAAACAGATACATCAGATTCAAATTTCTTATTCGATAATGATGATGCAATAATTGTAGATTTAAAAAGAGGAAATTCTAATAAATAATCGTGCAGGGATTTAGGGACGTTCCTTAAATCCCTTTTCAAAACAAATAAAGTCGCTATTTAATAGCGACTTTATTCATTACTATAACTCTATCTTCAAAACCAAAATTAATTTTTAATATTAATCTTCTAATAATTTTAATTCAACATTTAAAACTTTATATTTGTTTGTAGTTTCATCTAACTTAAATTCTATTAAAGTATCTTCTAATGATTCTTTATTTTGTCTTAAATCTGTTGTAAAATATAATTTTATTTTTGAAATTTCTAATCCTTTTGTTACGATTAATTTAAATGTTTCTGCAGCATGTTTTTCATCTTCGCAAACAAATATTAATTGTGGCATAATTGGAAATCCAGAATCTCCTGGTACAAAATTATCGTAAAAGTCTTGATATAATCTCATCTTTTCTGCCAATTTATTTTTCCAATCTTCTTCTCTTCTAACAACTTCAAATAAGAAAGAAATTGATTTATTATTTTTAGTTAATTTAACACTACCGCCTGAAGCTTTAAAAGGTTTTGCTAATGTTTTAGCTGTAAGCTGTGGTTTTACAACATATGAATCAAAAGCTTTTACTTTTCTTAAATAAGCAAGTAATGTTTGATTTCCTGCTAATCTTTTCTTTATTAAAGCAACTGGCTTTACATTGTCTGTTGGTTGCCATTTACATTCTATATCTCTTGAATTTAATAAATATTTTCCCATTTTCTCTAGACAATATATTCTATATATTCCTTTTCCATCTTCTGAATGGAAATAATATCTTGTTAATATTTTTATTTTTATTAATTGTTCTAATTTCTTATTTAATTTATCTTGAGATTTTATTTCTATGCCCTTTATTTGTAATAATTGATAAATTTGTCTTGATGTAATAAATTCAAATTCATTTACTATCTCTAAAATTTGAAAATGAATATCTGTAATATGTCCTAAATTAATTTTGTTAATGATTTGATTCATTGAAACGTAACCATCTTTACCGTCAAATACTTTAATCTCACCTTCTCTTATTGCAAATGGTGATACTTCTGCTTTGATTTGACTATCTTCTACCATCTTAAATTCCTCCTTAACATATTATTAGTTTAATTTTTTTCTTTTCCGGAATAATTTTTTTAATAAAAACATCCACCTGTTTTCCATATTCTATTCCTTCTTGATATTCAGCCATTCCTACCAAATTTGGTTTTAGCTCTATAAAAATACCGTTTTTATGAGCTTCTGTATTTCTTATAATTCCTTTTACTTTTGTTCCTTCTTTAAATAATTTTACATTTTCTTCCCATGTTCCTAATAATTCTTTATAAGTAAACATTATTCTGTTGTTTTCTTTATCTATGCTTTTTACTTTAACATTTACTTCTTGTCCTATAGAAAATCTATCAAATGGGCTTTTTATTCTTGCTACAGACATATCTTCTATATGTAATAACCCTACTACCCCATTTTTTAGTTCTATAAAAGCTCCATATGGCTGAATACTTTTTACTTTTCCTTGTACTATCATGTCCTCTTTTAAAGAATTATCAAATGGAATATATTTTTTGTAGCTCATTCTTTTTTCTCCTTATCTTATGTATAATCTTATATTATTATATAGTTTTATTTTAATATAATCAATATCTATTTTATTAATTCTTCTATTTCTTTACTAGTTAGCATTCTATATTGGCCTAATTTTAAATTTTTAACATTTATTTTTCCGATTGCGGCCCTATGCAATGCAAGTACTGGTTTATTTATAGCTTTACACATTCTCCTAATCTGTCTATTTTTGCCTTCATGTATTATTATTTGAAATCTAGAAATATTTTTATTCTCATCTACTTTCAAAATCTTAGTTTTAGCTGGCTTTGTTACATAATCACCTATGTCTACTCCATTTTCTAATTTCTGCATATCTTCTTTTGTTATCTTTCCTCTTACTGTAACATTGTATGTCTTTTCTACCTCATGACTTGGATGTGTAACTTTATTAACAAATTCGCCATCATTTGATAGTATAAGTGCTCCTGAAGTATACATATCTAAACGTCCAACTGGAACTATTCTTGTCTTTATATCTTTTAATAAATCCATAACTGTGTCTCTCTTAAATTGGTCTTTTACAGTCGTTACATATCCAATTGGTTTATTTAATAAAATATAAATCTTTTCATCTTGTCTTTTTAAAATTTTACCATCTACCTCGACAAAATCTTGATATGGATCTATTTTAGTTCCTAATGTTGTTATAGTTTTTTCATTTACTTTTACTCTTCCTTCTAATATTATTTCTTCGCATTTTCTTCTTGAAGCAATTCCATTATCTGCTAAAAATTTTTGAAGTCTAACTTCATTTTTTTCTTCCATATTTTTTCCCCTTTTTATGTATAATTTATTTTTTTATGCATATTATAATATTAACTTATGTTTTTAATTTTCTTTTTATTCTGTTTTTAATGGAATAAAAAGATTTATATAGATCTTCCAGTACTGTTCTAGTACTGGATTTTTATATTATATATTTATTTCCCTTGGTTCTAACTTTTTTAAAACCTCTTTAAAATATTCTGGTAAAGGTGCTTCTACTTTCATTTTTTCGTTTGTTATTGGATGCACAAATTCTATACTTTTCGCATGTAACATCTGACCTTCTACATTAAATTCATTTTTTCCATTAGAATATACACTATCTCCAACAATTGGGTATCCTATAGTAGATAGATGAACTCTAATTTGATGTGTTCTACCTGTTTCTATATTTACTTTTAATAATGTATAACCTTGGTATCTTTTTAAAACTTTAAAATGTGTTATAGCATTTTTTCCATTTTTATCTATATCCATTTTCTTTCTATCTTTTTTGCTTCTTCCTATTGGCATATCTATAGTTGCTTCATTATCTTTTACAATTCCTTTAACCAACGCTATATATGTCTTTTTTACTTTATGATTCTTTATTTGCTCAGAAATATTCAAATGAGCCTTATCACATTTAGCTACAATTAATACTCCAGAAGTATCTTTGTCTAATCTGTGTACAATTCCAGGTCTCTTTTCTCCACCTATTCCAGACAAAGAATCTTTACACCTATATACTAAAGCATTTACTAATGTTCCTGTATAATTTCCATTTGCAGGATGCACAACCATTCCCTTCGCTTTATTTATAACAATAATATACTCATCTTCATATAAAACATCTATATCTATGTTTTCAGGTATAATCTCTGTTTCTTTTACCTCTGGAATTTCTAAAGATACTATATCCTCTAATTTAACTTTATATGACGCTTTTACTTTTTTCCCATTTACAAGTATTCTTCCTTCTTCTAAAAGCTTTTGAGTTGCCATTCTTGTAATATTTTCATTTAAAATAGGTATTATTCTGTCAATTCTACAATCAACATTTGCCTCTCCTATTTTATACTTCTCCACTTTTACCATCCTTTTCTTTCTTTATTTTACTCATTCTTACATTATTAGCATACATAGCAAAGAACAACGCTAACAAAATCCAGCCTAAAACTATAAAGATATCTGCAAAATTAAAATTTGGAAAATTTATAAGTTCTGATATATCTATAAAGTCTACAACAAATCCTCTAAATATTCTATCAATAAGATTACTAAATCCCCCTGCAAGTACCATTGCTAACGCAATTCCTGTTTTTTTATCTATTTGATTTGCTTGCATATTTATAAATTTGATTATTATTCCTAAAACAATAATATTAGCTACTATAAATGAAAATGTACTATTTTGTCCTATGCCAAAAGCTCCACCTCTATTTTGTACAGTATGAAACTTCAATACTTCTGGAATTAAAGATATATCTTTATTAATAAATATAAATTTTGTTATTTGGTCTATTAGTAACAATATAAGTACTATTATAAAAATCTTTTTTAACACTTTTCTTTTTGCTAATTTTTCTTGTTCTTCTCTTTCTCGTATTTTTTGTGTTAAAGTTTTAGTTTCTTTGCTTTCTTCCATACAATCTCCCCTATACAACATCTCTTTCATATATTACAAATCTATCATCTGAATATAGTTCTTTGTACTCATAATTTCTTGATAAAAACATATTTAGTTTTGCATTTTTAAAACATATAATATGAGTTATATCATATTCTTCAAATTTATTTTCATAATATGTTCCAATATTTGATATATTTAGAAAATCATCAAATACTGTGCAACCAGGATTAAATTCTGGTGTATATAAATCTGCTCTTGAATCTACAAATACTGGTATTCCTCTATAAAGCATATAACTTCCATAATTATATTCATTGTAGATTCTCATATTGCTAACATCCAAATTTTCTAAAATATAGTCACAAGCCTGTACTGGATATGATGATTCATCAACATATTTATCATCTAATTTTGGTTTATAAATATTTGTTCCTACAATTACAAATATGCATAATGTAATACAAAAACCGTATAAACCTGTCATTTCTTTAAATAATTTTTTTACATCATCCATACATTTATATTTTTTGAAAAATGCTAAAATCAATTTACAATATATTGGCATTCCTATCAAAACTAACATAGAGATTTGTCTTCTTGACATTAATGCTAGAATTACAAGCCCTCCAAATATAAATAGATCTCTTAATTTTATTTTTATATCGGTTAGCATTAGTAGTGCAATTACTACGATTAATAATCCTAATATATCTTTTTGATCAATTAAAGTTAATGGTAAATGTTCATTAATATTTTCTGTTGTATCACCTTGCATTGTATCTATTAAATATGTATATGGAGTAGTTCCTAAAGGTGTGCATAAGCCCAATAGAGCAGCTATTAACATAACTAAAATTAAATATTTTACATTTTTATTTCTTTCAATTTTTATTTTATATGGATGTTTTCTATTATCTGCTCTTCTTTGCTTTATTTTTTGACTTTGTTCATCTATTTTTGCTATTTTCTCTTCTAGCTTATTTACTTTTTCTGAGTTTTTGAAAAACATCTTTTTCTGAACTTTAAATACTAATTTCTTTATTTTTAATATTAAATCTAAATCCACAATCACACAAATTAAGTATTCTGCTATATATGGTAAGAATAATACAAAGAAAAATGGCCATACTGCTACATGTAGATTTGCCATCAACAGCGATATTAATAGCAAACCTATAGCATAACCTATTTTTCTGTTTTTCATAAACCTTTCTATAAAGAATAATTCTAGTACAAATAAAATAAAGGTAACTAGCTGTGCTCTTGCTGCTATATATGATTTAATTAAATATATTGCTCCAATCGTTAATACAAATGGTACTACATGGTTTTTACATATCTTTACATTTGTAAGATATAATATTATTCCTAATAAACAAGCAAATACAAGTGTTGAAATATATATACCTGTCCAACCACCCATATTATATATAAAATACATCATTACATCATATAACCAGTGTGGATACTCATAATTTAAATCCTCGTGCCACGAAAAATGATCTTTTCCATCTATACCATTTTCCATTATTGATTTACCAATTTTTACGGTATAATATGTGTCATTTTGCATTGTAACTGGTGATATAGCTATACAAAATAAAATTATGCATATAATGGCCAATATATTAAATACTAATGTTTTTCTCTTTAATACTTTTTTATCCTTATTCTTCATCTTTACTTCATGTCTCCTTAATTTTAAGATATTGCCATTATAACAAAAAAAGACTAAAAATCCTAGTCTTTTTAGTCTTTATTTTATTGTTTTAAATTGTTTATAATTGTAATATTTTTATTTTACAATTTAAATCTATATAACCTCTTTATTTTCTTCTTCTTCATTTACTATTTCTAAACTACTTATTGATACCTCATATGCTGTTCTTGTTTGAGTTGTTCCATCTTCGAATTTCTTTTCATAATTTCTTGATTGAACTCTTCCTGTTATTTTTACTTTAGTTCCTACCTCTATATTTTGGCAGAATCTTGCATTTCTTCCCCATGCAATTGCTGGTATATAATCTGATTTGTTATATGCTCTATTTACAGCTAATAAAATATCAGATATTTCTCTTCCAAATGGTGTTTGACGATATATTGGTTTCTTACAAATATATCCGACTAGTGTAACTTCATTTGAAACTTTTTGGCTAGAATCTTCTTCCTCTTCTTGTGATAAATATTTAATGTCTTTTGCAAAAACAGTTAAAATTAATCTGTTTTTCTCATTTTCGTAACTATTGTATGATCTAAATTGACCTTCAATTGCTACTTTATCACCTATTTCTAATTCTTTCTCTAATATTAGTCTTTCTGAAATTGTTATAGGTATAATATCTGAATTTCCGCTTAAACGAGGAACTTCTAAGTCAAATATGTAAAAACTTTCTCCATAAATTTCATGACTAAATTTTTTATCGCTAGTAATCTTTCCAACCAACACTAAATGGTTATTTTCTAAATAATTCGTATTCAATTTTTTTCCTCCTATACTAATTATATTTTATCTATCGTTTCCCTTTTATGTCTCATCCTGTCTTAAACATCCCGATATACCTATTATACTACTTTTTTTTGGGTTTGTCTACATAAAAAGTTATTTTTTGGATATTTATGTTTATTTCTATGGTTTTATACTATTCTCTATTAGATTATTAACTACAATATTTGAAGTTGGAACAGCCTCTTTATATTCATATGTAGAAGCTACAAAATATAGTACTACTACAGTAAATACAGTTACTACATATGCAATTATTTTTTCTTTATTTATTACATAAAACATAATAAATCCTCCTAGTGTTTTTATAATTTATATGTAAAAAAGCTATATTTTATACTTATAAACTAAGTATATTATTCAACATTTTTCGTTCATTTACATAATATGTATTATAAATAATTATAGAAAGGATGAATAATTATGGATTATGATAAAAACATTTGCCCTATTGTTGACGTAGAAGGTGTTATAGAAAATGGCAAGCAATTTGATATCGAAATTAATTTACCAGAAGATAATAGAAACGTAATTTTTGGTGTTGTAAAAGACTGTTACAAAGATCCTGTTCAAAATGCTGTTGTAAAATTAATAGAAATTGTTTGTGAAAAAGGTCGTGAAGAAAAACGTCCCGTATCCCATACGTTTACCGACTGTGATGGAGAATTTGTGTTTGGACCTTTATGCCATAACAAAATGTATGAAATTCAATTATGGGTAGATAATGTAAAACACGTAAAAATATGTGCAAAATGTGATCATCGTGATGAAGATTGCTTAAAAGGTATAAATATGGATTCATGCAAAGATTTAAGACCAATTTGTTGTGATAAATGTCATGACAAATGTGATAAAGATGAATGGGATAAATGTGATAACAAATGCGATAAAGACAAATGGGATAAGTGCGACAACAAATGCGATAAAGATAAATGTGATAATAAATGTGATGATAAATGCCATAAAGACAAATATTAATCTTTAATAATAGTTAATGGGAATGTTATTATAACATTCCCATTTTTCTAGCAAATTGCTTTCCTTTTTTTATCATTTTCTTTTTAGAACCATCATTTTCACTCATCATATAAATTACACCTGCTGAAATTAATGATCCAACAAGCATTCCTTTCATAAACTTCATAAATATCCCTCTTTTCGATTATATTTTACTTAATATTATTATTTCTAGTTTTTTTGCTAATATACACTTTTATATAAGAATATATTTCATGTATAGTAATTATTACCAAAAAAATACCAAAATATCTCTTTAAATTTTGTGATTCTAATTTATTCGAAATAATTGATCCAATAACTGCACCAAATATACCAAAAATTCCAATGATTATTCCAGTTTTCATGTCTAATAATTTTTGTTTTTTATTTATATAAATTGCTATAATCGCTGTAGGAATAAAGAAAATTAAATTTGTTGCTTGCGCAATATGTTGTTCTATATTTAAAAAAATTGTAAAAATTAAAATGAGTATAGTTCCTCCACCCATACCCAAACCACTTACAATACCTGAAACAATACCTGTTAAAACCTCTATCATATTTCACCTTAAAAAAACAATAATCTGATAGCTGAATATGTTAAAAATATTATAAACATTAATTTTAAAATTTTTGGAGATATTTTTTTTAATAATTTTGCACCAATTGCACCACCTATTAGTCCTCCAACTGCACATTTTAAAGCTAGCCACCAATCGATATTATCAAATTTAAAATAAAATATGCTGCTTACAATAACCATTGGTAATATTGATAAAATCGATGTAGCTCTAGCCTTTTCTTCAGACATTTTTATTATATATACAAATGCTGGAACTAATATTAAACCTCCTCCAGATGCAAATAATCCACTTATTATTCCTGCTATAAATCCAATTACTATTTTTACTATCATATTATTATTTTTCCAAATGAAAAAAATAATATTCTACTTTAAGATTTTTTCTTCTGCAAATTTTGTTAATTCCATGTCACATCTTAACATTTGAGTTATAATTTCTTCTCTTAGTTCTTTATCTTTTATTTGTTCTGTTAAGTCCATAAATTTTGTTAGTTCTTTTAAATATTGTTTATTTTCATATTTCCAATTATGATTTTCTTCTGTAGTATTTTTCATTTATCATCAATCCTTTGATTAATTATAATCTATTAGTCAAAATAAGTAAAGAATTATAGCGACATGATTAAAATTTTTACATGTCGCTCTCTAATTTTTAATTTATCACAATTGAAAAATTCTATTTAACTATTCTATATTCTCATCTTTTATATAATATTTTGTTCCTAACATTTTATCTGGCAAATACTGTTGCTCTACATAATGACCTGGGAAATCATGTGGATATAAATATCCTTCATGATATCCTAAGGCTTCCATTCCCTCTACTGGAGCATTTCTAATATGCATTGGGATTTCTCCAGTATCTTTATTATCAACATCGTCCAATGCTTTATTTATTGCTAAATATGATGCATTAGACTTTTTAGAAGTTGCTACATATACTGCAGCTTCTGCTAAAATTATTCTTGCCTCTGGCATACCAATCATATGTACAGCTTGCATTGCAGATGTTGCCACAACTAGAGCATTTGGATTTGCCATACCAACATCTTCGGAAGCACATATTACTATTCTTCTTGCAAGGAATACTGGATCTTCTCCTCCATTTAATGCTCTTGCTAAATAAAATATAGCTGCATCAGTATCTGAGCCCCTCATTGACTTTATAAATGCACTTATATTGTCATAGTGGCTATCTCCTTTTTTATCAAAAATAGCTTTTCTTTCTTGTACACATTCTTTTGCAATTTCATTTGTTATATGTATGTATCCATCTGATGATATTTCTGTAGTTAAAACAGCCACTTCTAATCCATTTAATGCTGTTCTAACATCACCATTTGCAGTATCTGCTATTTTTTCTATTGTCTCATCAGATATCTTAATATCGTAGCTTTTTAAACCATCTTCTCTTTCTAAAGACATTATTAATACTTTTATTATGTCTTGTTTAGTTAATGGGTTTAGTTTGAATACCATAGACCTAGAAATTAACGCTTTATTTACTTCGAAATATGGATTTTCTGTTGTAGCTCCTATTAATATAACTGTTCCATCTTCTACATATGGCAATAAAGCATCTTGTTGTAACTTATTAAACCTATGAATCTCATCTATAAATAATATGCTCTTACCTTGAGGATTTAACATCATATTTTTCGTTTCTTCTATTACTCTTTTTATATCTGAAACCCCTGCTGTAACTGCATTTATTTTATAAAATTTATATTTAGTTGTTTCACTTATTACTCTTGCAAGTGAAGTTTTACCACATCCAGGTGGTCCAAATAAAATTATACTTGATAATCTATCTGCTTTTATAGTTCTGTATAAAATTTTATCTTTACCCAGAATATGCTCTTGTCCAACATATTCGTCCAATGTTTTTGGTCTCATTCTATATGCTAGTGGTTTGCTTAAGTCCATCTATCTCACCTTACATTCCTAAAAAGCTTAATGCCTTCCTAATTATATCTTCAACAGTTAATGTATTAATATCTATTTTAGCTAATATACCTTCTATTTCTTGCCTTGTATATCCTAGTACTTTTAATGCTTGAATAGCCTCTTCTAAGTTATTATTTCCTACAACATTTGATGTAAGTTCTGTATCATTTGCTTGAATAGCCTCTTCTGTTTTTAATTTATCTTTTAATTCTAATATTATTCTTTGTGCTGATTTTGTTCCTATTCCCGGTACTTTTGTTAAAGTTTTTACATCATTAGAAATTACTGCTAATGCAAATTTAGATGGTGTAATTGCAGATAACATTGTTATTGCAGATTTCGCACCAACTCCACTTACCCCTATTAATAATTCAAACATTCTCAATTCTTCATTTGTTATAAAACCATAAAGACTTAATTCATCTTCTTTTACATTCATATATGTAAATATCTTTACTATTTTACCCGTTTCTTCCAATCTTTGTATAGCTGATTGTGACATAAATAGTTTAAATCCTATACCATTTACATCTACAACTATATAATTTAATGATTTTACTTCTAGAGTTCCTTTTATATATGAAAACATTTCTTTCTCCTTTGCAAACAAATTTTCTCATTTGGTATTATATCACACATTTTCTTTTTTGCAATATTATTCATCTTTTTTGTATTCCAATATATCTCCTGGTTCACAATTTAATACTTCGCATAATTTATTTAATGTCGAAAATCTTATTGCTTTTCCCTTATTTGTTTTTAGTATCGATAAATTAGCTGGTGTAATTCCTATTTTTTCTGCAAGTTCATTTGATGGCATTTTTCTTTTTGCCATAACTACGTCTAAATTTACTATTATAGACATTTAATCACCGTCCTTTATATTGTTAAATCATTCTCTTCTTTATGTCTTATAGCTTCTTTATAAATTTCTAAAAGCATAATAATTCCTATTCCTAGTACAACAAATATTAATCCAATAAATGCTATAAACATACTAGAAAGCTGTGCATATGTTCTTATATATAAATCTTCTAATAAATCATTTCCTATTAAGAATTTAAATAATATAGAAATTGCTATAAACAATATTCCTGCAATTATAAATGAAGCCCATATAATTTTTAATCTTTTAATATTTTTTCTATTAAAAGCGTCATCTTCTTCAAAGGTTTTAAATATTTTTATAAAATTATAAACTACTATTACTGCTGGTATTGCAGTTACCATGAATAAATACAATATTATGTTTTTAGGTTCTTCTATAATATTAGCCTTTGTAATAATCGAAAAAGCAATTAAGACAATCTCTAAAATTATTACTATTGCTAAAACTACTTTAAGTCCAATTTTTACACCTGCTGATAAACTATTTTTTCCTAATATCTTCATACTTATTCCTCCTCGCTGTAATTATTATATTTAGATAATTTTTGTTTGTCAATATTTTATTACTGTTACTCATAAATTCGTTTTCATAAATCTTTTCAAAAAAAATCTCGTAATTAAATACTTACGAGATTTTTTATCTTTTATAAATTAAATTTTAAAACATATTTGGAAATTGCTTTACAATTCCATCTACAAAATATTCAGACATTTTTAAAATTTCTCTTTGTATTTTATCATAATCATTAATATCCTCTGCAAAGTTTCCTTTTAGCCTATTGTTTACTTCACTTGTTGTAAGTCTTAAATGTTCATATAACATATCTCTAACTTCGTTTTTCTTATAAAATGGATTTATACTACTAAAAGCCTCTGCCATTTCGTCAGCATTTCTATACCATTTATCATTTAGTTTTCTTGCTTCTTCTTGGTTATTATTTTTTAATGCAACAATTAAATCTTTTCCAATTGCTAAGTGTTCTGTTAATAAATTCTGAATCCTATTTGCTGCATTATTTCCATAGTATCTTCTAAATACATTTGCTATATCTCTTGGATTTTGTAGCAAACGAGTTTGTGTTGCATCTAAATCTTTTAAATCACTGGCTATACTTATTAAAAGCATTCGTGTCCACATAATATGTTGTTCCCATACTAAATTCATTTGTTTTAGTAACTCTACTTGTTTTTGGCTTATACATTCTCTATTATCTTGATTCCATCCGGGGTATATTAGAATTCGTTGCCCTACTCTTAAATTATATATCCAATGCCATATTATTTTCCATTATTTTCTGTACAGTCGTTCCATATTGTGTTGCTAAATTATACAAAGTGTCACCCGGTTTTACAGTGTGTATAATAGGTTTCATATCATTCATAAATTTATCTCCTCCTAATATAAAATATTAGAAATTTCTAAATTTGTTTACAATTTTATTAAATTTATAACCTTTATTTCTCATTTACATATTATATATTAGGTGGTTTTATGGTTGATTATTTGTATTTAAAAGATTCGCTTCATACATTTAGACAAAATTATAATTTTCTTAAAATTTTTTCTATCGGAAAAAGCGTTTTAAATAATGAAATATATTGTATAAAATTTGGTATAGGAAAAAAAGAAGTCTTGTATACTGCTGGAATCCATGCTAACGAATGGATAACATCTCTTCTTTTAATTAAATTTACTCATAATCTGTGTAATGCATATGTTTCCAACACCCAAATCTATGGGTATGATGCAAAATATTTATATGAAAATTGCTCTTTATACATAATTCCTATGATTAATCCTGATTGGATAAATTTAGTTAATAGTTTCTACTCTCCATCTTCTGAAGTATATATATCTGCTCATAATATTGCAAAAAATTATCCTGATATTCCTTTTCCTTCTGGTTGGAAAGCTAATATTAATGGTGTGGATTTAAAAAACTACCAACCATTTTGCAAAGCTTTGTAACTACTAGAATTACACGACTTTACGTTTTTTATATTTTTATTATTTTTAGCCTGTTTTTTGTATTTGTTCTATTCTAAGTAATTCTTCAATCTTAATAAATTCATTTAAGTTCTCATTAATAGAATTTAATTTTGAAAGATTAAAATATATGTAAATATTTTTATCTTTATCTATCTCTATTTTGTTGATTAATCGATATAAATAAATTTTATCAAT
>CAMMLJ010000032.1 GCA_946497695.1 uncultured Clostridium sp.
GGTTCACACCATCAGGGATAACAATATTGGATAAACTGCTACATCCAGAAAATGCTTGTTCTCCAATACTAGTTACATCATCAGGAATTAATATGTTATTTAAACTACTACAATTAAAAAATGCAGAACCCCCAATTTCTGACACACTATTTGGAATTATAATATTGGATAAAGTGTTACATCCGCTGAAAGTTCCATCATTAATGCGGTTCACACCATCAGGGATAACAATATTGGATAAACTGCTACATCCAGAAAATGCATCACTATCAATAGAGGTTACACTATTTGGGATAATTATCTGTCTTAGGTTACTGCAACCTTGGAATGCTCCTGATCTGATTCCAAGCACACCATTCGGAATTGTAATATCTGATATTCCTGTACAGTCCTTGAATGCATCCGAATTTATCCAAGTAATTCCTTCCTGCATTTCTATTATTGTCGGATTTGTGATTGTCATCCCCGATCTAAGAATGCCTTTTCCGGTGATAACAATCTTATTGATTTTATTACAATCTTTAAACATACCAGCAGCTTTGCTACCATAAAGTTGAACTGGTATAGTAATTTCAGTTAAGTTAATACAGTTTTTAAATGCATTAAAGTCAACATTATATACACTATCAGGAATTACTAACTTGTTTAGATTTGTGCAACCATCAAATGCTCCTGGCCCAATATCCCTAACACCAATTGGAATTTTGAATGTAGTTAAGTTTGTACAGTCAGAAAACAATGCACTACTAATTTCATCTAGTCCGTTTGGCATCGTTATATTTTTTAAACTGCTACATCCAGAAAACGCACCAACACTAATGTCCGTTACACTATCTGGAATGATTACATTATCTAAGTTTATACAATTCATAAATGCCCAACCATCAATAAATGTTACACTATTGGGTATGGTTATATTAGTTAGATTAACACATTCTAAAAACGCACGCTCGCCTATTGAAGTTACACCATTCTCAATGATTACATCAGTTAAACTAGTGCAACCATAAAATACATAATCCTCAAAAGTGGTTATGCTACCTGGAATAGTAATATTATTCAGGCTACTACAATCACAAAACGCTTTACTTCCTATAGAGGTTAAACCATCAGGCATGTTTACGCTGGTCAAGTTGTTACAGCTAGCAAATGCGTAATCTTCAATAGAAACAACACTATCAGGAATTGTAACGCTGATTAAACTGAAACAATTAGAAAATGTACCGTGACTAATAGATGTCAAACCATTTCCAATTATCGCATTAGTTAGGCTAGAACAATTTTGAAACACAGAATGTTCAATTGATATTACACTGTCTGGGATTACAATATCAGTTAGATTATTACAGCTGTCAAAGGCAGCATATCCAATTGAAGTCACACCATCACCAAGGTCCACTCTAGCAAGGCTATCACAGCTTGAGAATGCCATAGCTCCAATTGATAATACACTATCTGGAATTACAACATCAGTCAAAGCATCACAGTTAAAAAATGTAGTTTTACCAATAGAGGTTACACTATTGCCAATATTAACATTAGTAAGACTGTAGTTTTCATAAAAAGCGTAATCTCCAATTAACTCCACACTATCCCCAATATCGACATTTGTCAATTTCTCACATGGAGAAAACGCACTATTCCCAATAGAGAGCACGCTATCCGGGATGGTCACGCTGGTCAGACTGTCGCAGTAAGAAAACGCCCTTTCCTCAATAGATGTTACGGAAACTTCGTTAATTTGACTCGGGATTATCGCTACAGTTACGCTACGATCACAGTCTGTGATTGTTCCAGTGGCTTTATCAAAATAAATATTTCCACCCTCTACAGGATAAGTTACCACTGTTTCGCTGATAGTGTTTGGTATATCTTCTCCCTGTTTTGATTCCTGTAGTTCTCTTATTTCTTTATCTACTGGATTGTTTGTATGTTGATAATCATCATTTTTTGATTTATCAATTTGCTGGATTTCATCATTAGTGGTAATTTGCTCTGACATTTCTTCCAAATTTTCTAAATCAATTTCCTCAAATGATATAGTGTCATTGGAAGCAGAAGCTGATATTGGAAACATAGTTGTTACCATACATAACGCAATAATACCACTAAAAATTCTCGTTTTTAAATCTTTCATTTAATCTTCCCCCCTTATTTTTATATAATACTTAATCTTAATCAAATATCGTTTTTTCTCTAATTGATTATATAATTCTCTATAATGATATTGGTGTTAAAAAAGATGCAATATATCTATAATTGAATCTATCTATTAAACCTTAATAATTTTTATCGAATTCAATTAATATATTACATTAAAACAATTTTACTGTTCCAATGTAATTTTAATGAGACATTAAGTTATTATAAACTTGATATTAATGTTTTACTTAATATTTTATTTTTAAAACAAACCAGAATTTTTTAACTAATATACTTTATGAATTATATCCAACAGATGTATCAATTTTTATAGCATTCTGTGTGCTATCCCATAAAACTCCAAAATCTATAAATTTACCAATATCTCTAAGCTGGAAATATGTATTACCATCTATTGTGTAAGCATCAAGCTCTGTTTTTACACCATCAACATACAATGTAGCATTACTTTTAACTGCATTTGTATTGTTTGAAGATGATATAGCCATCTCTCCACCTACTACTGTATAAGCTTTACCTTTTGTAATACCTATTGCACCTTTTCAGCATCCCAACTAACTTCAAAATTCTTTCCACTTCCATTTAATGCCATTGCAATATCTCTAAGTTTGAAATAATTATATCCATTGATATTATAAGACTGGAAAGCTGTATTTTTTCCATCTATCAATACTGCTGAGTTTGTTCTAGAAACTGTTATTTCTGGTTCATTTGGCTCTCTACTTTCACTTCCTGTAATATCACCATTAAATTCTTTAATAACATCATAGATAGAACTTTCTCTGTCTCCTTTATAAGGAATTACAGTAAAAGAAAAGTCGCTGAATATACCTTCAGAAGGTATTAACATTAATTCTAAAAACTCTTTTATTCTATAATTTGCATACGCCCTTTCTTTATCACTCTTACTTTCAGCAACTTTAGCAATAAATGAATGATTCTCTGACAAAGGTACTGTTTCATTAGTTGTAGTACCACCTTCTGATGTATATTTGTTGTCTCCTGCATATACCAACGTATGTATATTTTTATTAATTTCAATTTCATCTATAGATTTAAGCTCAGATATCATTCCGTTACCAAAAGAACTAGGTTCTTTTACAAAAAATCCCATACCATCTGAAGCACTGATTGTTACTTCTGTACCATCTTCAACAGTAAAAGAAATAGAACTAAGATTATCTGTTAATTTACCTTCTTCATCAGATATAAAATTTTTGTTACTAATATTAATGTCATTAAGTTCTTTACTAAAATCAAATTTTAAGTATGCACCCTCAATCTTTTTTTCATCCTCTTCATTTTTTGTCCAGCCAAATCCCTGTTCTTGTTCATCATCTAACTCAAATTTTATAGTTGCTGATGTAGGAGTCAGTTCGCTTAAATATCCTGAAGCATTTAATCTAAATCCTCCTGCCATAGTTATATTTGAACAACCAAGAATTATAACCATTGCAGTTATCAAAGCAACTGTCTTTTTTAAATAATTTCTCATAATACTCTCCCCCTTATTTTTTAAAATTCTGGTTTGTTTTATTTATTATGATTAGTCTATGACTATACATTGACTTCCCATCTGTTTCCAACCTGCTATAAAATTGCTCTTGTTCAATTTTCTTGAACCACCTGTTAAAGGGTCATTTATATAAACATAATTATTGTCTATGCCTGTGATTACAACTGAATGTTCTTTATATGTAATTTTTATTACACCTGAAGGTGTATTCCAATAATTGAAATAACTGTCGTCAAGATATCTAAACCTTGAATTATTAATTACCCAAACAAGTTTATTGTTTTTTATATAGTAATATAAATCCTCAAATTCACAACCTGTCAAATCTAAAACCCTATTGCCAACATAATTTTCAGCTAAATTTTTAATTGGTGTATGATAAACTCCAAGACCAAAAGTTCTTAGACTATACATATCACCTATAAATCCCTTGTTAGGGTCTTCCTTATATGGTATTTTTACAATTTCATCAGCTAACTTCATTTTAGAAACATTTATTCCGTTATAATTAAGAATCATAGCTAAACTTGTAACCTCACACCCTCTAGGAAGCTGTGGATTTTGAGCTATTTTAGGAACACTTTTTATTATATGATTGCATTCATATGTTTTTTCATAAGCAATATTATCACTGTTTGCATAATATAATGGTGAAATATTAGGATATGACTTTTTAATTTTTATATAATCCTGAACTGTACTACAACTCACCCTTAAATTATTTTCTATATAATAATACTGTTCATAATTATCCCATACAGGAATAGCTCCTCCAACAAAACTATTTGCATATAACTTTGCATATGCACAAGCGTCTTGAAAATTTTCCTTATATGCTAGAAGTATATCATCTTGAAATATCGCCATAGGCTCTGTTTTAATTGTTGTATTTCCTATACTTGGTAATACTACTTGTTCGTCAATACCATTAGTATTATGCCATATTAAACCATTGTATATTACTGTTGAATGACTCCATAACTTTGCATATTCAACAGCTTCATCATAATCAGAAAAACTACGGAGAAATTCATCATTTTGATATACATGATAATTACTATTTTTTTCATAATAATTAAATATATTTTCAATACTATCATTAGCAAAAACAGTACTATATATAAATAGAGATAACCCTAAACTCACAATACCGCCTATTAAAAACCTCATAAAAACCCCCAAAATTATTACACTGATTATAAATATCAATTGTAATTTTATTTTTTAATTCTACATAATGTAACCGGACTCATGCCTAAAAAAGAAGCTATATCCTTGTCTCTTATACAATTATTTAAGTTAGGATATGCCTCAAGAAACCAATTATATCTCTCAATCGCACTCATTCTATATCTTATTTCTTTCAATTTCCAATGTGATTCTAGAGATTTATACAATAGTTCATTATATAAAGTTAATAACTCTTTATATTTTCCAATTCTATCTTTCATATCAGATAATTTAATTTCAACCACTTTTGCATCAGTTACAGCACTTATATATATCGCTTTTTTCTCTAAAAGCAAAGGCTGACACAAGAGGTTGTCCACACTCAAATCCTAAACAATCTGTAATTTCACTTCCTTTTTCATCGTAAAAAAATCCACGAAAAACACCTTCTATTAAAAAGTATAAATTTGTTTGTGGTTTTTCAGATTCAGCTACCATAAATCCTTTGTTTACAAATTTAATCTTAGATAAAGAACTTAATTCCATTACAATAGTATCATTTTTTATATTTAAAACATTTGAATAAAAATCATATAATTCCATAATATACCTCCATTTCCTATATTCTTATATTATAAACAATTAATATCCCAAGCTCATTAACATATGTTAATTTTTAAAGTTTATATCTCCAAAATTTTATTGTAAAAATTAGTATATATGTATAAATAATAACTACTCTATATTAAAAATGGCAATAAAAAAAGCAGTACCTTTTAATTTGTACTGCCATGAAATAAATTTTAGTTACTCATCCCCCCTTTATAGTACGAGTATATAAAAATCACCCATATTAAGTTTTTATTTTATAAAACACAATATAATCACTTATTGTGATTATGATTGTTATTTTTCGTCATAATTTGCGAAATATTTTTTTAAAAAATGGTTATAAAATGAATTTGTTAAATTTTGACATATATTTTAAGATACAAAAAAAGCGATGTGAATTTAAAATCACATCGCTTTAAATCGATTTTTTGCCTAATTTTTGCCATGTCATCTATGAAAATCGAATTTTTTTAAGCCTAAAAATCCTTCAAAAAAACCTCTGAAAACGTTGATTTCTCGGGCTTTTTTGACTATGTCATCATGTTTGACTACTCATCCCATCATGACGATATAAATAGTATGACATAGGGAAACACTTGTCCCTTAGTATAGGGTTATTTTTCAAAAAATTTGGTGTTTCTTAGTTTCCTGAATTGTCTAAATAATTAATGGAAACAAAAAAATCAGAAATAGATATTTCATTCTATCCCTGATTTTTTTCTTTTCACTAAATATAAAATTATTAAATTTTAATAATCATTATATAATTTTAATATACAAATTAAAAATAAATAAAATTAATAATTTATATTATCATAAATTCTCTCTAATCCAACTTATATCATTAATTATAACATTTATATCACTATTACAATGTACTCCATATTCAAGAACTAAGTCTGCATTAGGTGTGTATTTTTTATATAAATTTATAAAATCTTTAATATTAAGTTCACCATTCATTATAGAGTTATGATTATCATTAATACCATTATTATTATGTAAGTGATATGAAATAATTTTAGCCTTTAACTCATATATAACATTTTCTAAATCCCATTTATTTGCAAAAGCGTGTCCAATGTCTATTAGAATTGAATTATCAATACTTTTAGCCATTTTAATAAATTCTTCTTCATTAAATAACATATTACCATTAAACATAACACCTGCATTTTCAACAACAATGCTAGCAGAGTATTTATCAGCTAACTTATTTAATTCTAATAAATTTTCAGATGAAACACTAATTATTTTCTCCTTATCACTATCACTGAATTTACAATTATTATGGTGATAAACTATATAGCAACTATTTAATTCCTTTGATAACTTTAATGTTTTTATAAAATAATCCTTAGACCTATTATATACTTCAGAATTTTTTTCTGCTGAATGTTCTGTATTATAATATGGCCCATGTAATGAAATTTTATAGTTTTTAAATCTATCTATATTTTCTTTTAAAAATTCTTCAAAAATTTCGCTTTGCCATTCTGGAAACAATTCTATACCTATTTTTTCATTATTGCCAATAATATCATTTGCTTTATCTACTAATGTAAAAATCCCTTGTAAATCCTGTGGTCTAAATAAATTTGTACTAATATAAATTCCCATTAATTTGTCTCCTTTGTATATACTTTTTTTACAGACATAATTAAAATATTTTAAAATTTAACACTTTATTTTTATTCTAACTCTTTTGGATATCCAATAGAAATTTCTGTTTCCCTATTAAATAAATGAATTTTTTCAAAATTTGGCAAAAAGTAAACTGTATCATTTGATTTTAAATCGCAATTATCCATTACTGCAATTACTTCATTACCCTCAATTTCAAAATACACACCGTACTTATTACCATAATCTTCAATATATTTTACTGTTCCCATATATGCATCGCTATTTTTTTCTTTAGTCAATTCTATATGCTCTGGTCTTATTCCTAAGGATAAACCTATATTTCCTTGTTCATCTATTAAATCTCTCCACATTTCAGGTATCATTATTTTTTGCTCACCAATAGACATATATCCTCTATTATAATTAATATTTAAAATATTAGTTGCAGGAGAACCTATAAATTTAGCTGTAAATATATTTCTTGGTTTATTATAAACATTTGCAGGAGTATCTAACATTTGTAAATCACCTTTATTCATTAAAGCAATTCTATCTCCAACAGTCATAGCTTCAACTTGGTCATGAGTTACATATATAAATGTTTGTTTATAAATCTCATGAATTTTAACTAATTCTTTTCTTGCATGTCCTCTTAACTGTGCATCTAAATTTGAAAGAGGTTCGTCTAATAAAAAGAAATCACCTCTTTTAACTACTGCTCTTGCTAAAGCAACTCTCTGTCTTTGTCCACCTGATAAATCTTTAGGTTTTCTATCCTCTAATCCATTTAATTTAAGCATATCTACTGCTTGTTTTAATCTTTCATCTATTTCTCTTTTAGGTAATTTATGAACTTTAAGTGCATAAGTTATATTTTCTGCTACTGTCATATGTGGAAATAATGCATAGTTCTGAAATACCATAGCAACATTTCTATCTCCACTTTTTACATCATTTACACATTTTCCGTCCATATATATTTTACCAGATGTTGGTTCTTCTAATCCTGCAATCATTCTAAGTGTTGTTGATTTTCCACAACCCGAAGGCCCTAATATTATTAATCTTTCGCCCTCTTTTATAGTTAAATTCAAATTGTTTACTACCTTTGTTTTTCCGTAACTTTTGCTTATATTTTCAAAAACTATTTCTTTCATAAATAGCTAACTCCTATCTTTTATCCTTTTATTCCTGACGCTGTAAAAGTATTAATAATATATTTTTGGAATATAATATATAAAATTAATGGTATTATCATTGTTATAACAGAAACTGCCATAGCAATAGTAAAGTCTGTTCCACCTTCTGAACTTATAAATAATTGAAGAGCCAATGGAAGTGTAAAATTTTCTTTAGTCTTTAATATTAATACTGGCCATACATACTCGTTCCAAGAATTTATAAAGAACATTATTCCCGTTGATATAATAGCTGGCCTTACTATTGGAACTACAATATCTTTAATTCTTCTAAAATGATTTATTTTTTCTATTTCAGCAACTTCTATCAATGATTTAGGTATTGTTTTCATAGATTGTCTAAGTAAAAATATACCTGTTGCATCACTTAACTGTGGTAAAACTACACCCCATAAACTATCTCTAAATCCTAATTTTGAAATAGTCAAATAGTTAGGAATCATAGTTACTGTAAATGGTATAAATATTGTACTTATTAAAACAAAATATAAAATATTTTTATATTTAAAATCAAAGTATACAAAGGCATATGCTGCCATTACTGATGTTATTACTTTAAACACTGTAACAAGAGTAGCTATAAAAAAAGTATTACTTGTTATTTTTATAAAAGGTAATCTTTTAAATACTTCTAAATAGTTATTTAAAGTAGGATTATTTGGTATTATACCAAAAACATTACTATATGCTTCACTTAATTCTTTAAATGATGATGATATTGCATATATTATAGGGAAAATAGAAATTATTACAAACATCATTAAAATAACATGACAACCAAATTCCGAATTTATCTTAATTTTCATAATATACTCCTTTTTCCACATACTTAAATTCCAAAACTAATAATGCAATAAATAATACCATTGTTATAATGGCAAATGCTGATGCTGTACCTGTTTTATATAAAACAAATGCTTCTTGATATGCATTATATATAGCATTTGAACTTGCATTATCAGGTCCACCTTGAGTAATAACCTTTATTGGTGTAAATACATATTGTAAACCTTGCACTATTGTCATTATTAATACATAAATTCCTGTTGCACTACTCATTGGTAAAATTATATCCTTAAATATTTTCCACATAGGAACATTATCCAATCTTGCTGCTTCAATAACTTCACTTGATACACCAGAAACTCCTGCCAAAACAACTATAAAATTATATCCAAATATTTTCCAACTTGTTATTAAACTTAAAATAACTATTACTAAACCTTCTGTTTTACTCCATACAGGTAAAGTAAGACCAAAAAATTTAGTGATAATTGCTGCTGGTCCTGATATAGGGTTTAATATAAACAAATAAAGAATTGACCCTACAACTAATGAAATAACACTTGGAAGAAAAATTACACTTTTATAAAACCCTTTTCCTCTTTTTATTACTATTGAAAGTATAAATGATAAAATATATGGAGCTACAAAATTTAATACAAGTAATATTATTATATATATAAGAGTATTTCCCATAATTTTATATGTAGTTGGGTCTGTAAATATTTGTATATAGTTATCTAATCCTACAAATTCTTTAGTTGGTTTAACCATATTCCATGAAAAGAAACTTAAATAAAATGTTCTTATTAATGGCCAAAACATAAATATTGCAAACACTAATAATGATGGCAATATAAATAAATGTGGTTTTATTTTGTCTTTAAAATCTTTCATTATTTTCTCCTTGCTAATTTCTCATAAAATTACCGGAACATATTGCTCCGGTAAACTATTTATAACAAATTACTGCTCTAATAATTTATTAATTTCTTCTTGAGCTTCTGTTAATCCTGTTCTTACATCTACTGTGCCACCTAATATTCTATCTCTTGTATCTAATAATATTTGCTCTGCCTGAAGACCTGCATCTCCTGGGAATGAAACCCATGACACAACTTTATCCATTTGTCCAATTGCTGCTTCCATCATTTCATTTTCTTCTAAGAAAGATTTTAAACCATTTTCAGCTTCTGCTACATCTTTTCTTGGTGGAACATATCCTGTACCTATTGTCCAATCAGCCATAGCTTCTACACTATAAAGATATTTTTCAAATTCCCAAGCAGCTTTTTGTTCTTCTTCATCTTGAGCAGTTATTGCAAGGAAAGCTCCTCCGGCTGGTAATCTTGTTTCTTCACCTTCCCAAGCTGGTGAACTTATTGCAGCAACATCAAAAGTAGCACCTTTTTGAATATTTGCTCTTTGTGCAATAGTTGTATATACCATACCAACATTACCGTCTATAAATGATTGAACACCTTCTGCCCATGAAATATGTAAGGCTGACTCTTTATTAAGAACCATATCTGCATATGCTTTATATGCTTCAATACCCTCTTCTGAAGCAAAACTAGCCTTGCCATCTGTAATCATTCTTGCTCCATTACTTTCTAATATAGCTTGAGTTGCCCAGTTATCTGCTGGCTCTTGAATATATAAACCATATTTTCCTGTTTTCTCTTTAATTGTATTTGCAAATTCTATTGTTTCTTCCCAAGTCTGAGGTCCATTTTCATTTAATCCTGCTTCTCTTAATATATCTTTATTTATATAAAGAACAGGACTACTTAAAGAATATGGTATACCAACTTGATTACCTTCCTCATTTTCTGCTAATTCCAATATATTAGGTAAGAAATTATCTTCTAAAAATGTTTTATCCTCTGGAAAATGTTCATCTATAATATCTTGTGGTTCAACATAACTAAAATTATTAGAAAAATACTCTAAAAAAGACCAACCAACCTGAATTATTGCTGGTGTATCTCCTGTTGCAGCTTCTGCTTGAAAATTTTGCAATAATCCTTTATACATATCAGGATTATATTTTGCAACAACTTCAACTGTATCACTTTGAGCATTAAAATCAGCCACTAATTCTTCAACAGTTTGTCCACCTTGAGTTTCTGCATTAACATGCCAATATTCTATTTGTACTTTTTCGCCTTCTGCATTAGATGTATTTTCTTCTGAGTTTCCACAACCTACTAACGCCATAACAGCCACACTTACCATTAAAATCAATTTCATTAAATTCTTTTTCATTTTTATACTCCTTTTTTACTATAAACATTTTAAAATACAAACTTTTTATAAAATTTTTCAAATTAATATTATATCTAGCTATATTTTTTTATAACCTCTATAACACCTTGCTCATACTCTTTATAAGTTATAAAATCTGCTATACTCTTTAATTTCTCCGTAGCATTGGCAACTGCATATCCAATATGTGCTTCTTCTATTAATTCTTTATCATTCATATGATTACCAATAGAAATAACTTGATTATCATTAATATTCAAATATTTTTTGAGAATTTTAAGTGCATTTCCTTTTGATACATTACTTTTAACTATTTCAAAATAATTATCTTCTGAAATAATATATTTAAATTCTCTCAAAATATTTTCGTTTAATTGAATCCACATATTTATATAATTTTCAACTTTTCCGATTATTAAAATCTTATTTACTTTTAAGCTAGAATTAAGCATTTCTTTCGAAATTTCGCTACATTTAGTCTTTTCTTTTTTTTCATAATTATATATTTCATCTGTTTTCTCCAAACAAAATACATCTCCATTATGATAAAAAATTATAGTTGCTCCTATATCCTTAATATTATTTAAAAATGGAAACCATATATCTAATTTAAAATCTTCCGAATAAATCTCATTTCCATAAATATCAACTATTTTCGCACCATTATAAGATATATAAGGAGCATTTACCCCTATATTTTTTGCTACTTCAATACTTGTTTCTATTGGTCTTCCTGTAGCAATAGTAAAAATATTACCTTTTTCTTTAAATTGTTGAATTTCACTTATAAGTTCTTTTGAAATTTCATAATCATGTCTATCACTATTAAATAACGTTCCATCTAAATCAGACACTATCATTTTCATATAAACGTTTTCTCCTTTATTATTTTAATAAATACCGATTAACTTCAATGGTTTTCTCTAATCTCCACCAATAATAGTTATATTTATTAAAATATCTTTAAACGCTATTATGAATTTTATTATTTTATATCAATATTCCATAAATCACTTTTGCTAAAAGAAACTCCATCAGCTCCAGCTTCTAACGCATTTAATATATCTTTTTTATTTCTTACTAAGCCACCTAAAATTACAGGTCTATTTATTTCTTCTTTTATGTATTTTACGATTGAATTTGATAAAGCTGGCATAACTTCTACTGCATCTGGGTTATTTTCTTTCACACTTTCTATGGTATTTTTTAATGATTTTGTATCGATTAAAAATATTCGTTGAATAGTAAGTAAACCTTGTTTTTTAGCCGATCTTAAAGTTGAACTTTTTGTTGATACTATTCCTTTTATATTTATATTTTCTTTAAGGAATTTAATACTTTCTGTATCATTTGATAATCCTTTTAATAAATCCATATGAATAAATATATCTTTTTTATTAAGATAATATCTAAAATCGTATTCTATTAAATTGCTCAATCTACCTTCCATTAATATAATAGCTGAAACCTTTGATTCTATTGCTGTTTTTAAATTTTCATAATTACTTGCAGCAATTGTTGGATTTTTTTCTAGGATTTTTTCTATTTTCAAAACTGTTCACCTTTCTCTCTTTATGTCATTTGCATTATAGTCTTTATTTGTTAGATTTATATTAAAACAATGCTTTAATTTTGTTAAAGTATGTTAAATCCATATTTAATAAATTTTAAAATACTCTTTTTCACTTGAAATTAATAGAAATAAAAAAATTCGGAATAGATATTTTTATCTATTCCGAATTTTTCTTTAAGCTAAATATGAATATATCAAAAACTATTAATCATTTAATATAGATAAATAAATTAATTAATTATCAAATCTTTTATCTTAATATTCGATATAGTTGTTTATAACTTTAACTTTAATTCTTCAATTTTTTCTTTTGACAACCCTGTTAATTCCATAATAGTATCTATATCCATATTCTTTTTCAACATATTTATAGCTGTTTTTTCAACACCTTCTGCTATGCCTTTTTCTATACCTTCTTCATATATACCCATACTTAAATTACACATATCTATACTATAACCTCCCTCTCTATATTTTTAGAAATATTATAGTTGAAGTCTTCTTTTAATATCCTTTGTTTTTCTTCTATCAACATATCATTTCTTAAAAGTATTCTAAGGAATTTTAATAAATTATTATCACTCTGACTTTTTCCCAATAACACCATAACTACTTTTATTAAATCATAATTTTTTACTTCTTCTTTGAAATTGCCTACTATATTATTTTCCTGTATTGAATATGATGTTATTGTATTGGAATCTTTTTTTGGTGGATTTGGACATATCCATATTGAATATACCTTTTTAATTTTTTCATAGTGAGATTCCGTAAACTCTGTTCCATGTTGTGCTGACATCATTCTGCTACAATAATATAATGCTCTTTTTATTAATGGATATCCCGGATGATATTTGTTTTGTGCTTCTACATTTACAATAAGTTGTATTAAGCCATCTGTATTTGGTACAGTTGCTAAAAATCGTATATCGTATGTAACTGTGCCTTCACCTATTGATTTATCTTCATTACTTAATCCTCTTATTTTATTTGGATTTGTTGGAAATACTTCTTCGCTTGATATTTGTGGTGTACCTTCAATATATTTATTTGCTATATCTTCAAGACTGCAATCTTTGAATTCATCAACGCACTCTTTCATTATACGAGAAAGTATATCTTTTTCAGCAAATAACTGTTTATATATACTATCATAGGCAGTCATAGTATTTTTTATATCATTACTCATATCCCTAAAGCACCTTCTTTCTATAGTTATATTATAAATTATAAGGTTATTATTATCAATGAACAAAACTTACATTTTCCTCCACTACAACTCCATTCTGAAAACATATTTCAATCTTGCTTTCGCTTACAGCAATAACATTTCTTATTAATTTTCTTACAAGATTATCATCATATTCTGACATATAAATATTTGTGTTATCTATAAATTCATCAGCTTTATTTAATTTGTTTTTACCACCTAAAGCCTTTATCTTGTTAGTTTCAAGTTCTTCAATACGATTTGTTATATTTTTACAGGCTGTTTCATATTCTTCTGTGTTTTCATATATATTGTTTTTTATTAAGTTTACAAGCTGTTTTTCCAATACTTTTATTTCTGAGTCATATTCTGTTGTTGTATCTTTTGAAATTACACTTATAACATTCTTTTTGAAACTATCTATAAACTTATTTTTGTCTTGAAGTTTTTTATTTATGGCATTCATAATGGCCTTTTGAAGAAGTTTTTCATCATATGTAGGTGAGTTTTTGCAATACTTTGTTCCATTTCTAAGTCTGTTTTCACATCTCCAAACTGCTTTTTTCTCGCCATACTTTGACCAAACTTGTCTTCTGTAAGGTGTTCCACATTCTTTACATATAAATATGCTTGTTAAAGCATACTTGCTGTTATATCGGCATTTTCTGTCAGTTTCATTTTTGCTTGGTGCTTTATTTTTTGAATTAGCTCGTCTTTCCATTTCTTCCTGTACTCTATAAAATAATTCTCTCGGTATAATTCCTTGGTGGCTGTTTTCAGTATAGTATTGATTAACCTCACCATTATTAATTCTAC
>CAMMLJ010000033.1 GCA_946497695.1 uncultured Clostridium sp.
AGATTATATTTTATTCAATTTTTATATAAATTCCCAATCCTTACAAATAAGTGGAAATGATTGATATTATTACCTTTCTAACTAATTTAAAAGATAAATTTAGATTAAATAAAATCGAATAAAATTAAGATGGTAATATACACATAATATACAGGTAATATACAAGTAATATACACAAAGAGTTTAATGTAATATACAAGTAATATACAAATTAAGGAGGTAATCAAAATATTAAAACCATTAGAATTTTATTATATAGAACCAAAATATATAAATTATTTAAGACAATTTGATAAAAAGATACCAACAAAAAATAGACCATATTTAAAAATAAATTTAAAAAATAAAAATTATGATTATTTTTTACCTTTATATTCTCCAAAAGAAAAACATAAGAATTATTATATGAATAAAACTTTTTTTAGAATATATGATTATTATAATAATTATATTGGTTTGATTAGGTTTGCTAATATGATACCTGTTCCTAAAAGGTATGCTAAAAAAATTAATTATAATTATTCTAATAAATTATACAAGGAATATTATTATATTTCTAAACACCAAAATCAAATTTTAAAAAAAGTTAATTACACTTACAATAATTATTATAAATTAAAAGAATTGTGCGTAAATTTTAAATTATTAGAAAAGGTAATAATTTAAAGTAACAAAGTAACTAAAAAATAATATATATATATATATTAATTATTTTTTTTTGAAGATATTATTATTTTCTTATTAATATATAGGAAGAATTTTGATTTTTTTTATAATAAAATAGAACTACAAATTAATGTAGTTCCAATTATAAATAATTATTTTAATATAACTATATAGCAACATCTTCTGGTATTTCTTCCTCAGGAATAGAATTAATATCTATTTTGTTTTCTTGATGTCTATGAATTGAGTTTACTATTTCATTTATAACCCTACTTCCTTTTTCTTCTATTGCATAGTAGAAATCGGAATCTTCTAATTTATGAATGTTCTCTGCCTTAGTAGAATATGGTTTTTGTTCTTTTACAGTACTTAATCCAATAGTAATTCCCATATGATACATTCTGTTTCTGTATATTTCTGCCATTTCTTCGATGTTTTGATATATTCTAATCATACCACCTTTACAAGAATAATTAAGTTTACCATCGAATATGTAACAATAGCCAATAGTGGAAACTAAACTTCCAACAGTTATGTCTTTATCTAAATAAACTACTGTTTCTAAATCCATATTTTTAAATGAAAGAGTTACCTTTTTCATTTTGGGATTGTTAGGGTAATCTTCTATGGATTTAACATATGAAATATGTTCTTCTAACTCATAGTAGATACTTTCGTGATTTGAAAGTAGAGTAACTTCATTTCCTTTCTTATTTTCTTCAATGAAAATATTTTTTAATTTGCTTAATTTTGATGTTATCATGTTGAAATCCTCCTTAAATATTTATTTTTTGTTTAATAATATTATTAAACTGTTTATAGGATAACATGGAAATTTTGATTTAATTTTTGATTTATTTTTATTATTTTTGTGTGGTATAAATTAGAAATAGAAATAAAAATGTTTATAATAATTACCCATTTAATTTTTTAGAAATTAATCTTAAAATATAATTAATATACTAAAGATGAATTATCAGCCATATAGAGAATTTATATATAAATAAGTTCTCTAACCCCCATTTTATTATGAAAGAGGTAATAACAAATGTGTTTAAAGAAATTAAAAGATTTAGAAAAAATAAATGGTTTAGAATTAAAAAATTATGATTCAATAATTGTAAGCACTGATAATGAAGAAAAGGCAGAGAAAATTAAATATTTATCAAAAATTATTCCAAAATTTATAATTGAAGATAATATAAAAATAGGAATATTAAATTCTATTATATCAATTAATTTAATTATAAAAATGATAATAAATAAACAAATTGAAATAAATAAATTAAAAAATTTATCAAAAGAACAAAATAATATAAAAATAAAGAATATTAAAAATATTATTAAATCTAATCTTTATCTTAATTATACTACAGAGACTACCACAGATGAGATTATAGAAAAATGCAAATTTTTAAAAAATGAAAAGAAAAGAGATTTAATTGTTATTTCTAATGTTAATAAAATAAAAGATTTTAATGAAGAAAATAAATATATATTTTATAATAAATTAGAAAAATTAAGTCAACAATTAGAACTAATTATAATGATGATATAGATGAAAATTATAATTGATTAAATTTGATTTAAAATATACTCCTATACAAAAATATAAAACTATCTTAATATATAAATAAGGGAGGTGCAATAGTTGAAATTTACAAATGAACAAATATTAGAAAAAATATATAATAGTGGCATATTAGCAGAAATGGAAACATCTGAGAAATATAAAAAGCTACAACATGAGTATAATGTATTATTTGACAGTATAAAAGATGTAGAATTAAGGGAAAAATTTGTAAAATTAGAAGAACTAAAAAATAAAATGAATGGACAAAATGATTTTGACATTTTCAAATTAGGTTATGCAGTAGCAACAAAATCTTTAATAGAAGCACTAAATACAAAGACTTAAAATGACATTATAAATACATATTTTACTAAATAAAGAAAGAATAATAAATTTACTTATTATTCTTTTTTAAAATATATTCGATTAAATTATTAACAATTTCTTTATCATCACCAGACAAACTAGAAAGTCCATTTATAATTATTTTATTCTTATCATTATTAAAATCTATTAGCCCATTAAAAATAGTGTTTGGTTCAATTTCTAAAATATTGCAAATATCAATAATTGTATTAACAGCTAATCCTGATTTTCCACTTTCCACAAGGCTTATGAAATTAACTGATTTATTTAATTTCTCTGCTACATATTCTTGAGTATAACCTTTTAAAGTTCTAGCAGTTTTTATATTCTTTCCTATTTGTTCCAATACTTCATTTTGTTCCATAATGCCCTCCTCTTCCTTTAAAATATAGTATAACAATAGTATTTCTTTAAAAGAATAAAACTATACTTTAAAATATATAAGTAATACTTGAATTATTAAAATATTACTGATATAATATAAAAAATTATTAAATTTTTGAAAGGAGAAGTAAAAGAAATGAAAAAGAAAAAAGCAATAATAATTATAATAATAATTGCAATACTAGTTGGAGTAGGTATAATATTATTAATTTCAAATAATAAAGAAACTAAACAAATTGGGGAAAATTCTTCAAATAATACAGTAGGAGAAAATACAAACCAATTACAACAAAAAAGAGAAACTGTATTTCAAGAAGTTTCAAAAGAAATGCAACAGTACGATATTACTTTAATAGATGTTGAATTTGAAGAAAATTCTGACAATATTGTAAATTTGCTTGTAGAAAAAGAAACATCAACAAGGAAATGGAACTGGGATAAGATTGGAATACCTGAACAAAGTTATAGCACTTTAGATAGTAGTTATAAAAGAGATGCAGCTAGTATATATGGTCCTGCTTATACAACTGTTGAAGAAGAACTATTTGCCATAGTTCCACAATCTGAAATAGAAAGTTTAAAAACTAAATTTCCAAACTCAAAATATGATTCTTTAAAAGATATACTTACTTTTAATAAATGGACTGGTTTTAAATATAATTGGATAGAGAAAGTAACTACAAACAGTAATGAGATAACTACTAATAATATAGATAAAAAATAATTATAATTTTAGACTTGATTTATATTAGTAATAAAAATTATAAATGAATAGGGGAAAAGAAAATGGAAAAAGAAAATAAAAATATTAGTAATGAGAAAAAGAAAGAAAATCAGAAAAAAATTAATAAAATAACTTTAATTATTGTTGGAGTAATTTTAATAGCAATATTATTAATAATTGGAATATCATTAATAGCAAATAATATAAAGGAAAAACAAATAAAAGAATTAGAACAACAAAATGAAAGGACAGTTCCTAATGTTGTAGGAATGACACGAAAGGAAGCAATAGAAGAATTAGACAAAAATGATTTAGACCATTTAGTATCTCCTTGGGATGTCATCGCCGATGATGCCTTAGTTATATCACAGGAGCCAGAGCCAAATACTAAAGTACAAAAAGGAGAACAAGTAGAAATTAAATTAAGAAAAGAAAATATTGAAGACTCAGATGTTTCTTTTACAGGTATGAGATTTAAAACTAATTGGTCAGATTTAAAAGACGAAATTGATAATTATAATAGTCAGATTTCAAATTTTATAATATCAGATTGGGAAACAAGTAAACCTTATGGAGAAGAAATGACAAATTATACAATTACATTCAGTAAGTATAGAAATGCAACTATTGCAGAATCTTTAACAGGAGCATATGCAACACCTTATAAAGCTTTTTCATTCGAATTTGCTGTTGAAGATAAATCTGATAAAGTTGTAAGTGTATCTTATATCTTTTTAAATACAGAAAAATTTTCAGAATATATGGGATATTTTATATATTATTTATCAAAAATAGATGATACATTAGAAACTAAAATAGAAGATTTTATGTATCAATTATCTAATGCTGTATCACAGAATAAAGATATAAATGATATAGATATTTGTACTTTTTATAGAGACAATATATTCTTAAATATTTCTGCTTTGAATAGTACTTCGACTGCCATATCGGTTTGTCCAGCTTCGGAAGAAGAAGTAAATTATGTTAAAGAAAATGGTCATTGGAGAAATTTTGAATAATTTGACGTAAATACCCATAATTTAAAAATGATGTACCAATAGTTCATAAAAAAATAATTATAATAATATTTATTAGCATAAGTTTTTTAGATAACCAATGTAATACAATATCTATTTTATTACATTGGTTATTTTTTATTAACTGCTACAATGCCAATGAGTAGGAATATTTAATTATAAAATTTTAAAATCGAATGTAATATAAATCCTTTAGATTTGATATTTAATGTAATATAATCAAAAAAAAGGGAGGATTTTGAAAATGAATAAAGTTCAACCAATTCGAGATTTAGAAAAGTTGGAAGAATTAAAAGAAGAATTAAAGAGAAATGGAACGAGGGATTATATGTTATTCTATACGGGTTTAAATTCAGGTATGAGAATATCAGATGTTGTAAAATTAAATGTAGACGATGTAAAAAGTTTTAATGGAGTTATGAAACCATATATTACTATAATTGAAAAGAAAACTAAAAAAGTTAAAAGATTTCCTTTATGTAATGGGTTATTAATTGAAATGGAAAAATACACAAAAAATATGAAACAGGGAGAATATTTATTTAAAAGTAGAAAAGGAGACAATAAACCTATTACAACAGTACAAGCATATAGAATTATAAAAAGAGCTGGTGAAAGAATAGGTTTAAAAGATATTGGAACTCACACGATGAGAAAGTCTTTTGGTTATCATCACTATCAACAGTTTAAAGATGAGGCATTATTGCAAACAATATTTAATCACTCATCTCCCTCTATTACTATGGATTATATAGGAATAACACAAGATGATATTGATATTAGTTATAAAAACTTTAGTATATAATATGAAAGGTTGTAATTTATATGAAAGTTAATTTTAATGAAGTATTAGATGTGGTAAAAAATAATAATGGTAAAGTTATAATATTAAATGGAACAGCATGTGTAGGAAAAACAACTACTGCAGTTAAACTTGGAGAATATTTAAGTTATAATTTGAATATTCCTATTTTATATTTTTCTCCAAGTGTACCAAAAGAAATACTTGAAGGAGCTAGAATAACAAATAAATCAGAGCATTTTATAATAGATGATAGTGTAGGTATGACTATTAATGACATAAGAACTAAAATATTAAGATTAAAAAAAGAAAGAAAAATAAAATATGTTATTATTGATGACATATTATTAATTGATTATTATAATAAGGAATGTAGGTCTTTTAAGGAACAATATCAAAAGATTATTGATGAATTAGTAAAAATATCTAAAGAATTAAAGATTACAGTTTTTATAACTAAAAGTATAAGAAAAAGGAATTTAGAAAATTACCAAATTAAAATAATAGGATAAGGAGAAATGAAAATGGATAAAGATATAACAAGTGGAATAATAGGTTTTACAGTTGGAGATATTTTAGGTGTTCCTGTTGAATTTAAAACAAGAGAAGAATTAAGACAAAATCCTGTGTTGGATTTAAGAGAATATGGAACACATAATCAACCATTAGGGAGTTGGTCAGATGATACATCAATGACATTAGCAACAATGGATTCTATAATACATAAAGGAAAAATTGATACGAATGATATAGCAGATAAATTTTTAAATTGGTTTAGAAAAAAAGAATACACTCCAAAAGGAAAAGTATTTGATATAGGAGACACAACAATACGAGCATTAGAAAAATATGAGCTAAAATTAGATGAAGCAAAAAATTGTGGTGGAAATAATGAATATAGTAATGGAAATGGATCATTGATGAGAATGTTACCAATTTTATATTATTGCTTTAAAAAGGATTTAAAAGATGATGAAATATTAAAAATAGTTGAAGATGTTTCATCAATTACACATAGACATCCTATTAGTATTCTAGGTTGTTATATATATGTAAAGTTTGGAATCGAATTATTAAAGGGATATGATAAAATCCAAGCCTATTATAATATAAAAAATTTAGATTATAGTTTTTTTGATAATGATGTTATTAGTAAATATAATAGAATTTTAAAAGATGATATCTATACATTAAATTTAGATAATATAAGTTCAAATGGATATGTAGTAAGTACTTTGGAATCAGTTTTATATATATTCTTAACATCAAATGATTATAATAATACAATTTTAAGAGCAATAAATTTAGGAGATGATACTGATACAATAGGAAGTTGTACAGGTGGATTATTAGGATTTTACTATGGAATTGATAGTATAAAAGAAAATTGGAGAAAAAATATATTGAAATATGATTATATCATAGATTTATGTAATAAGTTTGAAAAAATGTTTTTATGAAATGGTGTATATATAAACGAATGAGAGGTATTATAAGAAATTGTATATTAATAATAAATATATTTAATTTTAAATTGTTACTTTGATACCTAATATAAAAACGCTTGTCTGGTAAAACTAAATTTGTTATAATATAATAACCAAAAGTTTGTGTGGTTATGTAATTAAATTTAAGCCAAAAGTTTGTTTCTCGAAGTTGATAAAAGTAACAAAGTAACAATTAAAAAAAGTAATATAAAAAAAAATTAAAATTAAGTATAACTATTAGGAATGTTATTAATATATATGAAGAATTTAGAAATTTTTATTATATAAACCAATAGTTTTAAAATAAATATTCTACAAATAATAAAAAGGATAGCTGTAAAAATGACCAAGCTACCCTTTATTTTAATTTTTACCAAAATATAAAGAAAGTATATTGTGTTAATGGTAATATGCTCCATTTTTTAATTTTATTCTTAAATAATAATTTGTTAAGTTATGAATAAATTATCATTATTTCTGCCACCATACCAATATTTAGAAGAAGTATATTTATTTTTTGTTTCGTGAGGGAACTTTTTTTGATATTGCTTATCTACGATAGTAAGATATCTTTGAAGAATATACAAATATTTTTCATTTTTGCTATTATTATATTTCTCAAGTTCTTTTGTTTTAGCTTTTTTAATTTTTTCTAGCAGTTCATTGAAGTAAACTGCATTTTCATCTTTTTTTTCTATTCTGTTTTTTAATCTCATCTGTAAGTTTCCAAATAATATATCTGCATTAGATTTTCTTCTTGAATTTTTATGATAACTTATATATCTTCCAACATTAGCACAAGTTTTTAAATCGTTATAGATGACATCTTTTAAATCACAATCTTCAAAAGTTGTAATTTGTTTCAATTTTGTAAAAGTTTTTTTAGAGTTAATTATATTATTACAGTAAATATCATTTGCATGAGCTGGGACAAAATATTTATTGCAGTTCTTACATCTTTTTATACATTTTCTATTTAAAGTAAGATGATAAAAAGTAATATAACATAGTTCTTCTAATGTAGAGAATGTATATAAATATTTTTTAGGTTTAGCAGAGAAAAAACTGAAATCAAAATCTATTTTTACTTTTGGAAGTTCAAGAGTATCATAATTTAATTTTTTATTTTTTGATTTTTCATCTTTTTCTATAAAAGCATTTTCACAAATTTCTTTAATATTTTTAAAATTCTCTATCATAATTTTTAAAAATTTAATCCATAAATTATTTTCAAATTCAGGATTTTTTATTTCTTCCATATGCTCATAAAAGACTTTAGATTTTTGATTATCTGTTTCTTCTAATAATTTTATTAAATAATCTAGATAAGGCCCTTTAATTTCTTCTATGAAAGAGGAAAAATTAGAAAATTCTTTGGAGATAATTGGGAAAATATCACTTTCTATAATAAATCTTTTTGGGTTTGATCCAACTGCTATATAAGTTCTTTTCTGTAATATATCTCTTAAATCATTTTCAAGGCTAGGTATAACTTCGTTGTAGAAGTCTTTTTCATTAGAATATTTTTCAACATAACTTTTTAAACAATTGATTAACTCATTAGATTTATTTAAAAAGAATGATAATGTTTCTCCTAAATTTGTGTTTATTAATTCAAGGCTACCAAACTGATTTGGAGCATATTCCATTATAAATGTTTTTTCACGAGTTATAACTTCTGTTATCGTAGCATCTGCATAATTCTCACTAACACATAATTCAAATTTATATATATCTTTAGTATTAAAGTTATATGGAATTATTTGATTAAAGTATTTTTTAAATTCCATTTTTATAGCTCCTTTTAACTTTTATTTTTCCATATTATACAATGGGAAAAATTAAAAGTCAACAATTTTACCACAAGAAAAATGGAAGAAGTGGTATAAATCGTTTATACCACAAAAAATTATTTAAAAAAATTTAGAAAATAAATCAAAAAATGTATGTTTCAATAGTTATAGCTTGCAAGCCAAAACATATATGGAAAGAGAGGTAAATATAAATGGCGGAATCAAATAGTAAAGGTTGTGTAGTGGTGGAATTAAAGGAAGAGAAACTAAAAATTCCTCTTCCAAAAGGCTACTTAAATCAAGATGATAAAAGCATAACACATATAAAGAAAAAAGAAGATGATGATGAAAATAAAAAAGAAGTTGAGGAATTATTTAGTCCTATTTTAGTTGTACCAATTGAAGTAGTTAATAACATAGATAACTATCAGGAGAAAATAAATCTAGCAATTAACAAATATGGTACATGGAAGATAGTTCCTGTCCCTAAAAAAGTAATATCATCTAAATCAGATATATTACAACTTGCAGATTATGGAATACCTGTAAATAGTATTAATGCGAAAGAATGGGTAAAGTATTTTGAAAGTTTTGAACAAGAATGTTTTATTACAGGTAAAATTCCAATTATAACAGCAGTTACTAAATTAGGGTGGAGAGAAAATTACACTAAATTTATTCCTTTTTGCGATGAATATTTAGTAGATGTAGATTTCAACCTACAAAGAGTATTAGAAGCATATCATACTAAAGGTACATTGGAAGAATGGATTAATAGTATAAAGGATTTAAGAACAAATATATTATTTAGATTTATTCTCTCAACATCTTTTGCAGGTCCTTTATTATCTATCATAGGACATAGGAATTTTGGTGTATATAATTATGGTGCTTCTAGAGCTGGTAAAACAGCGATGTTATTAACAAGTCTGTCCATATGGGGAGAGGCAAAACAATTATGTTCAACATTTAACCATACGACAGTAGGAGTTGAAAGAATGGCTGAATTAAGAAATGATTTAATTTTAGGCATGGATGAAAGACAAATTCAAAAATCACAAACAGAATTAGAAAAACTAGTGTTCGTTTTATGTAGTGGAAAAGGGAAAGTAAGAGGTAATAAAACAGGTGGTGTACAGTTAACAAGTACATTTAATATAATAATGTTAATGACAGGAGAAAGTACATTAGCAATAACAAATTCAACATCAGGAATAGGTACAAGGATATTGGAATTGGAAGGCTCACCTTTTAATTATGATGAAGAATTAAGCTCAAAAATGTATGAGATTACATCAAAATATTATGGAACTGCAGGTAGAGAGTTTATAAGGATTCTTATTGAAAAATATAGTAAGAATAACTACCAAGAATTGAAAAATAAATACGAAGAAATAAAAGAGACAATAAAGGCAGAAACAGAAAATGATATTTCTTCTTATATTTCAAGTGTTTCATTAGTAGTATTAGCAGATATAATCGCTGGAAAAGAGTTATTTGGAGAAGATAATGAAGAAAAATCAATATCTATGGGATTAGAAATATTAAAGAAATTACCTACAAGTCAAGAAATAGATATAATTGAAAAATCATATAAAGATGTATATTCTTGGATATTATCTAATAATAGTTCATTTGATATATATAAAGAACCTAAATCAGGGGATTTAACAGATGATGTAGTACATCAAGGTTTTGGAAAAAGTTTTGGATTATATGATAATGATGTTTATTATGTTCATACGAACATTCTTAAAGATTGGTTTGATAAAAATAATTATTCCGAAAGAAAAATATTATCAGGTTGGGCTGAAAAAGGGTATATTTTAACGAAAACCAATAGTAAAGGAAAAGTTGAAAATGCTATACAGAAAAAATTTAAAGGTAGAAATGCAAGAATGGTTGCTTTTCCTATGAAAGTAGCACAAGCAACAGAAAATCAGAGAAAAAGAGTAGAAGAAGAGATAAAAAAAATGAAGATAGTGGAACTTTAAAAGAAAGAAGAGAATAAAAAAGGCAGAATTTAATAAAACAAATGAATAACAAATGTTAAAAATGAAAGGAATGCTGTATTAAAAAATATTTATCTACAATGATTTTGATTTTATTTATCAAAATCATTGTAGGTATAGGTTAAAGGAGAGATGAGAAATGAACGATTCAATATATCTATGTATAAAAGGGGTAAAAATAAATCAAATTCCTGAATTTTATAAAAAGTTCAAAAGGATTAGTGAAAATAAAATATATAAATATCATTATAAAGGTATATTATTTAATTATTTTTTGACTTCATGTTCACTATTAATTATGACTACATCAAGTAAAATACTTGGAAAAAATGATATTAAAGAAAGTGATGTTGATGAATTTGTTGAAAAATTAAAATCAATTATTTTAGAAATAGTTGACATAGATATAAAAAAGATAAAATTAAATGTTTGTAGATTTGATTATAAGGTAGATGTACCAATGGAAGATAAAGAAAGATATGAAATGTTTAATTTATTAAACAAACATAAAATGAGGTATAGGTATATTAGAATGAGGAAAATATATCAAACAAGTATACATTTAGCAAATCATAGTAGCAGTAGAAATATTAATATATATGACAAAGGGGTTGAAAGTGGTATTCCAGAGTTTGAGAATGTAGTTCGTTTAGAATTACAAATTAAACATAGAGGAATCATAAGGTTATTAAATAAAGAAGAAAAACCAAGAGACATTTATTACTATTGGGGAAAAGAAGCAATGGAGGAATTATTTTTTAAATATTTCGAGGGATTTCTTTATACAGGTACATATTATAAATTAAGACAAGCTATAAAAATAATTGAAAAATCTTCATATACAAGAACATTAAAAAAAGGTTTAATATCTTTTGTTTCAATAGTAAATAAAAATGGTATGTTAGGAGCTGAAAGATTTTTTAGTTACAATACTATAAGAAAATATGAAAAATTATTGGATAATATAAATGTTAATCCTATAACTATTGAAGATGATGCTGAAATAAATGAGATGGAAAACTTATTAAAAAGAGCAAGAAGAATAGCAGAAGAAAAATATTTCAAATAAAAGAATTTAAAACTCACACAAAGGATTTTATATTAAGTTATTATAAAAAAGTCTTTTGTGGAGCAGTATTGAGTGAAATAGGAGCAGATAAAATTATTTATGGAGGTAAAAAATGAATTATAAAGAATATGTAGAAAAAAGAAATAAAGAAAATAAAATAACAATAAAAAAGGCAAGTGAATTAATGGGAAAATCACAAAGTTTTGTAAGAATAGCAATGCAAAGAAATTTAATAAATATTGGGGTATGTTTAAAGAAAGAGGGGAGTAAAAGATACGATTATTATATAAATCCAAAACTATTTTATGAATATTTAGGGGAAAATAAAAAAAACATATTTTAAACCTTAGATTTATAAAAAAGTTTTCATATAATACCAAATAATTAAAGAAAGGGGGGAATAAATATATCATGAAGAGAGCCAATGGAATGGGAAGTGTATATAAAGCTGCAGGTAATAGAAGAAAACCTTATATTGTAAGGGTAACAAAAAAATTTGATGATAATGGAAAACAACTTTTTGAAATTTTAGGTGCATATGCCACACAAAAAGAAGCTGAAAATATGTTAAATGAATATACTAAAAATCCATATAATCTTAATAATCGTCATATTACCTTTAAGGGTGTTTTTGATTTATGGAAAAAAGAAAAATATCCTAAAATAAGAGAGAATTCTGCAAAGGCTTATGATTCATCTTTCAATAAATATTGTAAAGATTTATGGGATATAAGATTTATAGATCTTAGGTTAACTCATTATCAAACTTTAATTGATAATAGTAATTGTAATTATCCAACTAAAAATAAGATAAGAAACCTTTTAAGCCAATTATCTAAATTTGCTCTAAATAATGACATTGTGCTTAAAGATTATACAACAGCTATAGATATTGGAAAAAATACTAACACTCAAAAAAGAAAACCATTTACAAAAGAAGAAATACAAAAATTATGGGATAATGTTAACGAATTTAAATGGGTTGATAGTATTTTAATTCTCTTATATAGTGGCACTAGAATTTGCGAATTATTAGATACTGAAATTAGTAATGTATTTTTAGATGAAAAATACCCATTTTTTGTATCTGGAAATAAAACAGATGCAGGAAGAGAAAGAAAAATACCTATACATAATAGAATTTTACCTTTGGTTAAAAATTATTATGAAAAAAATAAGGATAAAAAATATCTTATTACAAATCATAATGGAGAAAAAATGGATTATTACAATTATAGAAGGAATAAGTGGGATGTTATAATGAAGGATTTTGGAATGGATTATACCCCACATTGTACAAGGCATACATTTATATCATTATTAAAAAGTAAAAGGGCTGACCCATTAAATATAAAAAGAATTGTAGGTCATATTAGTAATGATGTGACTTCCGATGTTTATACCCATATTGATATAAAAGAACTATGGGAAACAGTAAATTTACTTGACTAGGATTAATGATGATAGATATATTTGTTATGAAAAATAATATATCTATCATTTTTTTCTTTTTAATTTGAGAGATAAAATTTTTTCATTTTTGAGAAGAATATATATATATTAATAATTGATGAAAATGTATCATATTATTTCATACTATATTTTATAAAAAAAATTAAAATATATTAAAAATTTTAGTTACTTTACTACCAAATAAATTAAGAGGTTTCGAAGAAATACATAGCAAACATAATTTATAAAATATTTAATAAAAATAATAAAAAGAAGTTAAAGAATAGTATATTTATATACTATTCTAACTAAAAATTAAATTAAATAAAATTAAATTAAATTAGTAATATACAGGTAATATACAAAATGTTCTAAAAAGATTGATAAATAAGTGTTATTCAAATTCATAAAGAAGA
>CAMMLJ010000034.1 GCA_946497695.1 uncultured Clostridium sp.
GTTGAATTATCAGAATTAGTAAAAGGAATTGAAGAAAAATATGGAGTATCTGCAGTAGCAGCTGCTGCACCAGCAGCTGGAGCAGTAGCAGGAGGAGCTGCTGAAGAAAAATCTTCTTTCAATGTTGTATTAAAAGAAGTTGGAGCTAACAAAATCCAAGTAATCAAAGTTGTTAGAGATGTAACAGGATTAGGATTAAAAGAAGCTAAAGATTTAGTTGATGGAGCTCCAAAAACAGTTAAAGAAGGAGTTTCTAAAGACGAAGCTGAAGAGATTAAAGCTAAATTTACAGAAGCTGGAGCTGTTATTGAACTAGCATAGTAAATTTATATAATATAAAAAAAGAAATTGTATTTTATATGCAATTTCTTTTTTTTATGTTATAATCTTTGCATAAGGAGGCTTTGCTTATGGGAAAATATGTTGGAATTATTGCTGCAATGCCAGAAGAGATGGAAGCAATAAAAAATAAAATGTTAAATACTAAAGAAATAGATATATTTAATTTAAAATTTTTCGAAGGAAAAATAAAGAATCAAAAAATAATTTTAGTAAAATGTGGCGTAGGAAAGGTAAATGCTGCAAGAACTACACAAATAATGATAGACAAATTTGATATAGACTATATTATAAATATAGGGTCTGCAGGAAGTATTAATGATGATGTAGAATATGGTGATATTGTAATTGGTAAATATGTATTACAACACGATTTTGATATTACAGCATTTGGACATGAAAAAGGATATATAAGCAATATTGGTGTTAAACTAGAGAGTAATACAAAATTAATTAAAAGATGTGAATATGTAATAAAAAACATGAAGGAAAATAATTATAAATGTGTAATTGGAACAATTGCAACAGGAGATATCTTCTGTACGAGCAGAAAAATGAAAGATAAAATTCGTACAAAATTTGATGCAGATTGTGTCGAAATGGAAGGAGCAGCTATTGCGCAGACTGCATATTTATCTGATACTCCTTTTATAATTATTAGATCAATTTCAGATAGTCCAAATGAGGAAAATCAAATTGATTTTAACAAATATTTAAAGATGGCCGCAGATAGATGCGCTATTTTTATAGAGAACTTAATGAGCGCAAACTAATTGACTTTTTAACAAATTCATTATATACTAATACCTATGAAAAATAAGGATATAAACTATATTTCTAAGGAGAAGAATTAGGATGTACAAAAAGAAATTATTAATAATTTTAATTATTATTGCAATTTTATCTGTAATGACAGTTATTTCTAATGCTACAACAAATGGGGTAATTACAGGAGAAACAGTTAAATTACGTGAAGGACCAAGTTTGGATGCTGGACTTGTTACATTACTTTCAGTAGATAATAAAGTTGAAGTATTAGGAAAAGAGGGAGATTGGTATCAGGTAAGATATAGAGATTATGAAGGATATGTATATGCAGATTATATAGATGTAGATGGTGAGGTTGTTGATAATACAGCTACTACTAATCAAGTTACTAACAATACTATAGAAAATGTAGTTAATACTGTAGAAAATACTGTTTCAAATGAAGTTGCTCCACAAGAAAATGTGGTGGATAATAATACAATAACAAATACTACAGTAGATACAACAAATGATGAACCACAAAATAGTGTTATAGGTACAAATCAAAAAATATTAGAAGAAATAGAATTAAAAATATTACCATTAATAAATGCTGAGACTTTACAAACATTAACTAAAGACACTATAGTAACTGTAGATGATGAAGCAAATGGTTGGGCTTTTATATCAACTGATTTAGTTTCTGGCTGGATAAGAGCAGATAAATTAACTGCTGAAGAAGCAAATCAAACTTCTACAGAACAAACTAATAATACAGAGCCAGCTGAACAAACACCAGCTACTACAGAACCACAAACAGGTTATATTAGTGCAAGCAGTGTTAATGTTAGAGCAAGTGCAAGTACTTCTGCAAATGTTGTTACAACACTAACAAGAAATACAGAAGTTACTATAGAAGGAGAAGAAAATGGTTGGACAAGAATAACAACAAGTACAGGCGTTAGTGGATATGTGTCAAGCGAATATATTTCAGATGAACAAGTTCAAGCAACCAATAGAAGTGATAGTGAGAGAACTCAAAAAATTGTAGAATTACCAAATACTGCAACTGATGTAACAGAAACAGAAGAAGTAAATACTGTTGTAAATAAAGGTGAAGAAGTTGTAGATTACGCAAAAACATTATTAGGAAAAGACTATGTTTATGGAGGTGTTGGTCCAAATTCTTTTGATTGTTCAGGATTCACTCAATATGTATATAAGAAATTTGGAATAAATTTATCACACTCAGCATCTGCACAAGCAAATATTGGAACTACAGTTTCTAAATCAGATTTACAATTAGGAGACATGGTATTCTTTTCACAAGGGGGAAGTTCGATAGGACATGTCGGAATATTTGTAGGTAATAATAGTTTTATACATGCTGCAAATCCTCAAAAAGGAGTTGTAATAACATCATTAGCTGATGGATATTACACTAGTAATTATAAAACAGCTAAACGAGTATTATAGTTGGGGGCAAAAAGAAATGAGGTAATTTGAAAAGACCAATTATAATAATATTAATTTCATATATTGTAGGTATATTAGGGGGCTTATACGTAAATAGTATAGCCTTCTTTTGCTTTATAATGATTATTGGAATAGGTTTTATTTGTATAAGAAAAATAAATAATAAATATTGCAGATTTATTAGAAAGTTACTAACAAAATATGTAGAATTGCTAGTTTTTATTAGTTTGATTTTTGGATATGTGTATACAAATATTTTAGATTACAAGTATGATACTATGTATTTTTCTGAAGAGGAAATACAAGAATATTGTATTGTTATTGGAGGAAAAGAGGAAAAAGAATATAAAAATTTATATAGAGTAAAAATTGTTAATAGTAAGAATAAAAAAAGAAATGGAACAAGATTGTATTTAAGGGTAGATAAGAAAGCTAATATTGAATTAGGAGATATGTTATTTGTTAAAGGCTCATATATTGAACCTGATGTAGATAGAAATGAGAGGGGATTTAATTATAAAGAATATTTGAAAACTATAGGTATATATGGAACAGTAGAAGTTGATAAATATGATGTTATTGGAAAAGAAAAAATAGATAAATTTTTAATGTATACAAATGGTCTAAAACAGAGGCTAAAAAGTAATATAGAACAGGTAATTAAAAAAGAAGAAAATAAAAATTTACTTATTGCTATGATTTTGGGTGATACAGAGAATTTAACAGAAAATTTAAAAGAAGATTTTTTAAATAGTAATTTATATCATATTTTGTCTGTATCTGGAGGACAAGTTGCAAATATAATAATAGGGATCACAATAATTACTAAGGCTTTTAAAATACATAAAAAAATAAAAGATACTGTTTTAATAATAATACTTATGGTATTTATGTTTCTAACAGGATTAAGTCCTTCTATTATTAGAGCATGTATAATGTGTATTATAAGTTTAATTAGTGGCTTAATTCTTAGAAGATATGATATAGCTAATAGTTTAGGAATATCATTACTTATAATCTTGTTAAACAATCCTTTTTCAATAAACAGTTTAAGTGTATTATTATCATATTTTGGATTTTTAGGAATTATAGTTTTGGGTAGTTTTACAATTGAAAAAGTTAACAAAGTAGTAAAAAATAATATTATAAGATATATTCTTAATATTATAATTAGTTCTGTGGCTGCACAAATTTTTATTTTCCCAATAATTCTATATATTTTTGGTACAATTTCATTAACATTTATTTTTTCGAATTTATTAATTATTCCATTATCAACCATAATTACTGTTATTGGATTTTTTATTATGATATGCCCATTACAAATATTTGCAATAGTAGAGCCAATGATTGAAATAGAAATAAGAGTAGTTAGCTTTTTTGCTAATATAGGTATTTCTAAAATTTATTGTGTTATTCCTAACATTCAGGAGATAATAATTTATTATGTAATGAATATTTATTTATATTACATGATAAGAAGAGAGTACATGTATAAAATTAAACACTTTTTTAGAAAATATAAAAAAATAATACTAATATGTATGATCATAAGTAGTATTGTAATAAATATTTATAAAAATACACCAAAGGATTTTTGCATTAATTTCATAGATGTTGGCCAAGGAGATTCTACACTTATAACGACACAGTATAATAAGAAAATATTAATAGATGGAGGTGGAAGTGAATTTGGTTCGACTTTTGATGTAGGCGAGAAAACATTGTTACCATATTTATTAAAGAAAAGAATTTATAAATTAGATTATGTTATTATTTCTCACTTTGATTCAGATCATGTTGGTGGTATTTTAACTATTTTAGAGGAATTAAATGTAAAAAATATAATACTCGGAAAACAATTTGAAAAATCGGAAAATTATGAAGAATTTATAAAGGTAATTCAAGATAAAAAAATAAAGATATATAACGTGGAAGCAGGTCAAAGAATAAATATTGATAAAGATACATATATAGATATTTTATGGCCAGATAGCACTAATGTTATTACAGATAATATATTAAATAATAATTCTTTAGTATGTAAGATAAATTATAAAGGGATAACGATACTATTTACAGGAGATATAGAAGAAATTGCAGAAAACGCAATTATAAATAAATATGAAAACAATTTACAAATACTAAAAGCGGATATTATTAAAGTAGCACATCATGGCTCTAAAACGTCTTCTAAGAAGGAATTATTGAAATGTATTAAGCCTAAAATAGCATTAATTGGAGTAGGAAAAAATAATAAGTTTGGTCATCCAAGTATAAACACTTTAAATAATTTGGAAGAAATAGGCTGTAAAATATTTAGAACAGATGATAGTGGAGAAATATGTATTACTATTAATCAAAGAGGAAAAATAGTAAAAATAAAAGAATGGATTAAATCTTCATAAGTTCATCTCTTTTGATAAAAACTCATAAATATGATATAATAGAGGTGTAATCATAGGTTGAACAAAATGAGGAGGGTATGTGACATGAAAAAAATCAGAAATTTTAACAATCGGGTGTTTAGCTTTATTGAAGAGCTGATTTTTGATCATCATTGGGATGATGACATTGAGATGATGGTAAGAGGAGATGTGAGGACAGAATTATTGTGGTTCTTACTAATCTTATTGGCAATCATCGTTTTTTCGATTTAGATCGTACCCAAAAGCACACTGTCTTTAGTAGTACTAAGATAGTGTGCTTAAAACTTTTTATGTATAAATTTGCTAATAATTCTACATAATAATATAAAACAATTAGAAGGCAGGAGATTTATATGAGCAAATTTAAAATAGTTTTAATATCAATATTTACAATAGCATTGATAATATTAACAAGTGCTGTAGTATATCAAAATATAAAATATGATAAATTGGCAAAAGAAGAAGAGAAAGTGACAGATGAATGCATTTATGAAAACAACGAGATTGAGAATGATATAGACGAAATAAAAGTAAGTGAGACAGAAACTAAGGTATCGCCAAATGCAGAACTAGTTATAAAAAAATATTATAAAGAATGTGGTCATACTACAGAAGAAAAAAGGAATGTAGCAAATGACATGGTAAACAAAACACAAGAAGAAATTGAAAAATTATATCCTGATTATAAAGTAGAGAGTTTTTTAAATAATAAAATAGTTTTAATAAAAGAAGAAGAAGGGCAATGTGACGAACATTATATTGTAAGAGATGAAAATAGCAATATTATGATTTATAAGATCCTTGGTGACGGGACAGAAGAAATATATCAAAATACAGGTATATCAACAGAATATTTGCCAGAAACAGATAAAATAAGTTTAAGAGATGGAATAAAGGTTTTTGGACGAGAGAATTTGAATAGTATTATAGAAGATTTCGAATAAAATTAGTTGTGAATAATAGTATATACTAAAATTAAGTAACAAAAGACAGTTCTATTTTTTAGAACTGTCTTTTGTTTTATCTACAAATTGTTCATTTATTTTCAAATTTTCTTTCTTTAAATATCCTTGCATATAAAAAGCTTTTATATACATAATTAAAGAAAAGATTGTAGAAATTAATGCTAAGTAATAAATGTATATACTAAAGTCAAATGAAAAATCAAATTGTTTTATAAACAATGAACATACAATAGCTATATAAAATAATACTGTAGCAAGTTTTCCATACCATCTACTTGAAACAACTAATTCCTTTCCATATAGGAATGAAGCTCCTGCAACCATAATAAATTCTTTTAAAACAACTATAATAATTATCCACATAGGAATTATATCTTTTATAGCCAAAGTTCCTAAAGTTATTATTTGAGTACATTTATCTGCCAAGGGATCAATTAGTTTTCCAAAATTAGTAATAAAATTAAATTTCCTTGCAATGAACCCATCTAATATATCTGTTAAGCCTGATATTGTAAAAATAATAAAGGCTGCAATATATGAATCATAAACTAAGTTTAATACAATAAAAGGTATAAGTATAAATCTAAATATTGTTAATATATTAGGAATTTGTTTAGCAATTTTTTTCATCTATAATCCTCCATTATAATATTGTAAATGTTAATTCATCATTTTCCAAATCTAATTTTACGGTATTACCATTATTTATTTCTTGCCTTAATACCTTTTCAGATAATTCATCTTCAACATAACGTTGTATAGCTCTTCTTAAAGGTCTTGCACCATATTTTAAATCTGTTCCTTTTTTCATTAAATATTTTTTAGCTTCATCGCTTACGATTAAACTGATATTTTTATCTGCAAGGGCTTTACTTGTATCTGCAAGCATTATATCAACAATTTGGATTAGTTCATTTTCTGTTAAACTATCGAAAATAACAATTTCATCAACTCTATTTAAAAATTCAGGTCTAAATGTTTCTCTAAGACTAGATTCTATTTTTTCTTTATTGTAAGTTTTTGATGAGTTAAAACCAATAGAATTTATATTAACATTTGATCCAATATTTGATGTCATTATAATAATTGTATTTTCAAAACTTACTGTATTTCCTTGTGAATCTGTAAGTCTACCATCGTCTAATATTTGTAATAATAAATTAAATACATCTGGATGAGCTTTTTCTATTTCATCAAAAAGTACAATTGAATAAGGCTGTCTTTTTACTTTTTCTGTTAATTGACCAGCATCATCATATCCAACATATCCTGGAGGTGAACCAATTAATTTTGAAGTAGAATTACTTTCCATGTATTCTGACATATCAATTCTTATAATCATTTCTTCATTTCCAAACATTTCATATGCTAATGATTTAGCAAGTTCTGTTTTTCCAACACCTGTAGGCCCAACAAAAATGAAAGATGGTGGACGCTTAGTACTTTTTAGTCCTGCACGATTTCTTCTTATTGCACGAGCAACACTATTTACTGCTTCATTTTGACCAATTATCCTAGTATGAAGATTTTTTTCTAAATTTAACAATTTATCTGTTTCAGCCTCTGTTATTTTTGTTACAGGAATTTTAGTCCAGCTTTCTATAACTTGTGCAATATCCTGAACGGTTAAGTTTGGTACAATAATATTTTTCTGAATATCATCAATTTCTTGATTGATTGAACATTCTGTGGCTTTTAATTTTGCAGCTTTTTCATAATCTTGATTAGAATCAGCTTCACTAGTTGTTTTGGCACTTTCAGCAGCAATTTCTTCTTGTTCTTCTTTTACTTCTTGTAATCTCTTTTTTAATACTTGTAGTTTAAATAAGTCTTGATTATTTAAATTAATTCTAGAACAAGCTTCATCTAAGATATCAATTGCTTTATCTGGTAAAAATCTGTCATGTATATATTTTTCTGACATTGATACGGTTTTTTCTATAACTTCTTTAGAAATTTTTACACTGTGAAATTTTTCATAATATTGTTTGATTCCCTCTAATATTTCTACAGTATCTTGAATAGTAGGTTCTTGAACAATTATAGGTTGAAATCTTCTTTCTAAAGCAGAATCTTTTTCGATATATTTTCTATATTCTTTTAAAGTAGTTGTTCCAATTAATTGAATCTCTCCGTTAGCTAGAGAAGGCTTTAATATATTAGCAGCATTCATAGAATGATCTGCATCTCCAGCTCCGATAATATTATGGATTTCATCTATTACTAATATAATATTACCAAGTTCTTTACATTCGTCTACTAAAGATTTAATTCTTGCTTCGAATTGTCCTCTAAATTGTGTTCCAGCTATTAAAGCGGTCATATCTATTAGATAGACTTCTTTGTCTAATAATTTTGGTGGAACTTCTTTATTTGCTATCTTTATTGCAAGACCTTGAGCTAAAGCAGTTTTACCAACACCTGGTTCACCAATTAAACAAGGGTTATTTTTTGACCTTCTATTTAAAATTTGAATCATTCGCTCTATTTCTTTATTTCTACCAATTACATTGTCCAATTCATTGTTCTTAGCTTTTTGTGTTAAATTTGTACCATATGAATCTAAAAATTTTCTTTTCTTTTTCTTATTTTTAGAATTTCTTTTTTGTTGTTTAGTATTAGTATTTTCAGATTCATTAGAATCAGTATTAGGTGTTATAAAACCAGCGAATAATGATTCTAAAGGCATGCCATTTAAGTTTTTATCTGTAGAATCGTCATCTTCAAGAGAGTTAGGGTCATTACCTAAATTAACCAAATTTAAAGATTCTAAATTTAGATTTTTAGATAAGTCCTTAAAAAGTGATTCTATTTGATTAGACATATTATTATCTCTATTATTATTTAGAAGGTTATTTTGTTTTGAAATAACATCTAATGGGTCAATTCCTTTTTTCTTTGCACAATCATAGCATAAACCCTTTAAAGATTCTTTTCCATCTTTATCTATAGAATTTATAAATATGATTGCAGTATTCTTTTTACATTCTGAACAAATCATTAATTAAGTTCTCCTTTATTGAAAATTTATATTTTATACAATATATATAATACTATATTATTATACCACAATAGTCAATGTTTTCAAACAATATATCTAGTTAAAAAAGTTGAAAATTATATATCTAAATGTTATAATTAAAAGGAAGTTAGAAAAGGAGTACATATGAGAAAAGTAAAAATACCTAAAACACAAATATTTTGTTTTATTCTCATAATGATTGTTTGTATAATAGCTATTGTAGAAGCTTTATATTATGTAATGAATGGTGATATTAAAGAAAATGAAAATGTAGGAGATAATAATACAAATGATATAGCAATCTCAGAAACGAATTTAGTAGAAAATTTTGATGATTTATTTCAAAATACATTTGAAAATACTAATACATCAGAGAATGCTGAAAAAATAACAGTAGATAAAGACTATGTATATACAGAATATGAAAAACAAGAAATTAATTCTGGAAACTATGAAATAGATGTAAATATTCCTACAATTAATATAAATTCAGAAGAAGTAAAATCATATAATGAGGAAATAAAACAAATATTTCAAGCGAAATCAGAAAGTATACTAAATGGTGGAGCAGATAGATCAATATATTCTGTAGATTATGAAGCATATTTAAATAATAATATTTTATCTGTAGTAATAAGATCAACACTAAAAGAAGGAAGTAATCCACAAAGATTAATTGTACAAACATATTGTTATGATATTAAAGAAATGAAAAAAGTTGAATTCCAAGATATTATGAAAATTAAAAACTTAGATACAGCTACAGCACAAGATAAAATAACAAGACAAATGCAAGGAAAACAATCAGAAGCAAAAGCTTTACAAGACTTAGGATACCCTGCTTATATAAGAGATTTACGAAGTGAGAGATATGACGTGGAAAATATTTCTAATTTCTTTATGGATGATAATAATAATGTTTATGTTATATATGCATATGGTAATTCTGAAAATACAGATGTAATAGATATAATTATATTTTAAAAGCAACAATCTTTTCATTGTTGCTTTTTTTGCTGATTCCCTATAAGTATGAAAATATAAAGTTAATTACAATAAAAAAAGAAGCACTTTGTAGTGCTTCTTTTTTGAAAATAAAAGGGGATGTTTTTAAACATACAGTCAGTAATTGGAGTAATAAGTATTACTGACTTCTTTTATAATATACCAATGAATTTTGTTCATTTTGTGAACTTAAAGTGATATATTTGAAAAATATAATTTAATTAGCTAAAATTTTTATGGACACGAAATATTTAATTACGTGTCCATTATAAACTAATTATTGTCAGATGGTTGTTCTTGTAATGTGACTTTTATGTCCATTTCTTTTCCATTTCTGTTTATTTTTAAAGTGATTTCATCACCAATTTGATGTTGATTTTTTATATTATTCAATTCGTCCATGCTTGTTATAGAAGTTCCGTCTATTCCAGTTATAACATCACCAGCTCTTATACCAGCTTTTTCAGCTGCACCAAATGCTTCGACAGAAACTACATAAACTCCTTGTACTAGATTATTAGCTTTTGCAGTTTGTTCATTTAAGTCTCTACCAGTTAAACCTATATAAGGTCTTGCAACTTTTCCATTAGAAATCAATTGTTCAAATATTGGTTTGGCAGAATCTATTGGAATTGCAAATCCCATACCTTCAACACCGGTTCCGTTTAATTTTAATGTATTTATACCAATAACTTTACCTTCACTATTTACTAATGCACCACCACTATTACCAGAATT
>CAMMLJ010000035.1 GCA_946497695.1 uncultured Clostridium sp.
TATTACCAGTAGCAAAGAATAAATTGATTTTATCAAGATTTACTCTTTTTTACTGGTTTTTACGCTAAAAGCTAGTATAAATCCATGTTTTATGGTATAATTAAGAGTGATACAAAAGAAAGTTGAAAAAGGAGGAAAATTTAATGACAGAGGTTGAGGCTTTATGCCGGGAATTACTAAGAAATCACCTTAAATTGGTGGAGGATTTTTGCCAAGAGGCAGTGTATGCAACTGACAAAGAAGTCCGTGAATCTGAAATCTTGGAAGACTGTGATTTTCCAAATGATTTTAGAGTTATTTGTGCCAGATATGGTAAGCCCAGAAATTTCATTAACTTACTACATCGAGAATTAAAAAAACTAGCAAAGGAGGAATTTCTGGTAAACAGCCCATCACTGCAGGAAATTGTGCAGATGTCCCGGCTCTTCTTAAAAGAGTCAAAAGGGGAGATGGAAAAGCTGAAGGATTATACTGACCTGGTGGGAGTACCAGCATTGATTTTGGCAATTGAGGAATTTAAGCACCTCAAAAAGCAAGAAAAAAAGCTCGGCATTGAGCAGACTGTACTGGTTCCTGAGGAAGACGAAGAAGTCTTACGAAGAATCCGGTTTTATGCAAAAATCTCAGAATACCTTTAGGAAAGCTGACGGGATAATACCCGTCTTTTCCTATTTTAGGGAAAACAAGGAACGTCCCCAAATCCCGATTAGATTTTTATAAAAAAGTCTTTAAAAAATATTTTATTATTGATATAATAAAATAAATTTAAAAGAAAAGGGAGTAAAAAGATGGGAACTACTGATAGTAATGTAACACAATTATACGATTTATTAAACCATATTCCTGTAACAAAAGATAATGCAGGAAAAATTCAAGAAATTAAAGATGCAATAGGAAAAAATGATTTAAAAAAAGCTTTAGATGGTATTAAAGAATTAAATGAAGCTTTACAAAATAGAAAAAAAGAATTAAAGAAAAGGCAAACAAAAAGAAAAAAAGAGGAACAAGATGCCTTAGAAGAAGAAAAAAGAGAATTTGAAGCTGAACAAATAAATGAGGATGAAGTAGAAAGATTTCCTAAAGAATTGCAAGACTTAGATCTTGAAGAAGATTATATAGGACTATTGCTATATGATCCTAGATATATAGTAAGCTATAATTTTTTATATGATGAAGTATGCTTCCAAGATGAAAGAATGTTAAACTTATATAAGAGTGTTATTTTTACTGAGGGTGAAAAATATGCACCAGAAGCTGTTAAAAGGAAATTTAACTTCGCTAAAACAACTAGAGAAGTATATGAACTAAAAAAGCAATTAGTAACTCGTATAAAATTACAAAGAACAGTTACTATGGAAAAAGTTTATATAGACTTAAAAAAATTATTTATTTTAAGAAGATGGTATTTAAAAATACCAATTAAAAGTGTTCAAGATAAAGTTGTCGAGATTAAAAATTATGAATTATATGATCAGATGTCTGTAGAAGAAGTAGAAAGTGCTGTAGAACAAGTTACTGCAACAGAAAAATTTAAAAGAGCTGTATTAAATAGAGGACTTACAGAATTTTTAGAGACAGGTGAAAATAACTTGACTACAGGAATACCTTTGCCATTTAAACGTCTATCAAGAGAATTTAAAGGTCTAAGAAAAGGTGAAACTATGGCAATTGCAATGCCATCTAACGCTGGTAAAAGTAGATTTACAATTAATTTAGTAGCAAATTTATCATTAGTCCACCACAAAAGAGTGTTGGTAATTTCTAATGAAATGTCAGAAGAAAAAATGAAGTTATGTTTAATGACAACAATTATAAATGATCCTGAAATCCAAAAAATTCATGGTAAGAAATTACATAAAACTGAAGGAGAGTTACTAGAATTTAAATTTAGAGCAGATGAAGGTTCAGATGTAAAAACAGATGAAAATGGCTTTATATTACAAGAAGAAGGAGAAAGTAGAGCTGAATTCGTAAAAAGATTAGCTAAAATTTCTAAAGAATTTAGAGACACAATAGCTGTTACAGATTGGATAGATAAAGAAATTAATAACTCAATATATTTTATTAATATAACAGATCATACCAATGACGAATTACAAAAAGTTATAATGAATTATTACTATATGAAACATATTGAATATATATTTTATGATACACTAAAAACTGATACAGAACATATAGGGAATGGGGAAGAGGTAAAGAAAACAGCCACAATTCTTTCTAACTTAGCACAAAACTTTAATATGTTTATCTTTTCTACATTACAATTAACAGAAACAGCTACTTGGCCAATTAATTTGACAATCAATGACTTACAGGCAAGCAGAACAGTAAAAGAAGTATTAGATACATTATGCTTGGTAAAACAAATAAATCATGAAAATTATAAAGACTATGAATATTCAATAGAAGAAATGGATGAAAAGTGTTATGACTTAATAAAATATGATGATCCAGATGTAAGGTATTATGCTTGTGTTGTAGATAAGAACAGAGCAGGTGCTAAACCAAAATTGCTATTTAGATTAAATTTAGCATTTAATAGATGGGAAGAGCTTGGTTATCTAAAATTAAAGCAAAAAGATCAAGATAAATAAAATATTAAATAAAAAGAAATAGTTAAATGCTATTTCTTTTTTACTTTTTATTAGTAATATTTTATTTGTTAATTGAATATATATATTTAAGGAGGTACGAGTTATGATTGAAGAAAGAAAACAAAATAATATTAATGTTATGCAAAATGTTGTTTTGGAAAATAGAGAAAGATTAAATGTAACAGGAATTAATGATATATTAAGTTTTGATGATCAAGTAGTTATTCTTTCAACAGATTTAGGTATGCTTACAATAAAGGGCTCAGAATTGAAAATAAATAAATTAAATATAGATGAAAGTGAAGTAAAAATAGAAGGAAATATTTCAAGCATTAGTTATAGTCAAGATAGCCCAGAAAGAAAAAGTGAAAGCATTTTTAGTAAAATTTTTAAATAAAGTAGGAGTTTTATATGTTACAATTGTATAATTTCTTTATATTTATTGTTTTAGGCTTAATTGTTTCTTTTATATTTGATATTTTTAGAATATTAAGAAAAAAATTTAATACCAATAACATAATTACATATATAGAAGATGTTTTGTTTTGGATCATTTCTGGTTTTTTAATAATTTCAGCTGTTTTTAAATTTAATAATGGTGAATTAAGATTATATCTTTTTTTAGGTATTTTAATAGGTATAGTGATGTACATGCTTTTATTTACGAAATTTATAAATTTAATTTTCTTAAAAATATTAACTCCGGTTCAGATAATAATTGACTTTTTTTTATCTTTATTTAAAAAAAATTATAATTTTATAAATAAAACTATAAAAAAATGTAAAAATAAATCAAAAAAAACTATACAAAAAAATAATTATAATGTATAATTATATAGAATTGATTATAGGAGAGAAAATATACTTATGAAAAGCATTTTTAGAAATAAAAAAATATTAAAAGTTATTATAATTTTAATTGTATTATCTTATTTTATTTATATTCTTATAAAACAACAAGCAACATTAAATTCATACAAAACAGAACAAGATTATGTTTCTTCACAAATCCAAAATCAACAAGAGTATAAAAATGAATTAGCAGATATGGAAGCAAACATTAATTCTGACGAATATATAGAGCAAATCGCAAGAGATAAACTAGATATGTATTTGCCTAATGAAAGAGTTTATGTTGATGCTAATAAATAAAATTTAAAATATTAATAATAGGATTCTAAATATTTTACACATATATATCTGTTATTAAATTTTTTATTTTCTTATCTTTCTTAATAACAGATATATATTTAATAAATTATTATTTTATCCATTTATTTTTCTATTTCTTTTTATCAAACTTTTAATCTAGAATATTATTTCTCATGTAATTATAATAAGTAATTAAATATAGGAGGGATTTTATGAACTTAGAAGATTATAGTCTAAGTGAATTAAGAGAGCTTGCAAAAAACAAAAATATTAAAGGATATTCAAAATATAAAAAAAGTGAATTAATTGACTTATTAAATGAAAATGATACTACTAATAATGAAGACAAAAAAGAAAATAATGGAAGTGTTGTTACAGACAGTAATACAACATATAAAATTACTAATAGTGATGACAAAATCGCAGAAGGAATATTAGAAGTATTACCTGATGGATATGGTTTTTTAAGAGGTGAAAATTATCTTTCTACACCAGATGATGTATATATTTCTCCTGTTCAAATTAGGAGATTTAAATTAGATACTGGTGACCAAATAAAAGGAATATCTAGGATGGCAAAAGAAGGAGAAAGATTTCCATCTTTAATTTTTGTTGGTGAAGTAAACGGAGAAGCTCCAGAAAAAGCATACAGAAGGAAAAAATTTGATGATTTAACACCTATTTACCCAAATAAAAGAATTAAATTAGAAACAGCACCTACAGAGTATGCAATGAGAATGATAGATTTAATTAGTCCTATAGGAAAAGGACAAAGGGGTATGATAGTAGCTCCACCAAAAGTTGGAAAAACTACTTTAATTAAAAAGTTTGCTAATAGCATTACTAAAAACAATCCAGAAATAGAATTAATTGTATTACTAATAGATGAGAGACCAGAAGAAGTTACAGATATGAAACGTTCTATAAATGGAGAGGTTATATATTCAACATTTGACGAATTGCCAGAACATCATGTAAAAGTAGCAGAAATGGTAATAGAAAGATCAAAAAGACTTGTAGAACAAGGCAAAGATGTTGTTATTTTATTAGATAGTATTACAAGACTTGCTAGAGCATATAATTTAGTTATTCCTTCATCTGGTAGAACATTATCTGGAGGTCTTGATCCAAATGCATTACATAAGCCCAAGAAGTTTTTCGGTGCTGCTAGAAATATAGAAAATGGTGGTAGCTTAACTATACTTGCTTCAGCATTAATAGAAACAGGAAGTAGAATGGATGACGTAATATTTGAGGAATTTAAGGGTACTGGCAATATGGAAGTACACTTAGATAGAAAGTTATCAGAAAAACGTATTTTCCCTGCAATTGATATTAATAAATCTGGTACAAGAAGAGAAGATTTACTTCTTACTCCTAAGGAAATGGAGACTGTTTATGCATTACGTAAGGCTTTAAATAATTTACCAGTTTCTGATGTTACAGAGAATATTATATCTCAAATGGTGCAAACAAAGAATAATGCAGAATTTTTAGATAAAATAGATTTATACTTAAGAAGATTTAAATAATTGTGGATGGGGTGTTTTTAGATGGAGCATATAAAGAAATTAAAGATATTAGTTATAATTATAATTTTAGTAGCCATATCATTAATGCCTAACATGGTATTAGCAGATGGACCATCTTATGATATTACCAATTATGATATGGATGCATATGTTCAAGAAGATGGAACCTTGCATGTAGATGAGTCCATCACTTATTATTTTTCTAGTAGTGGAAATGGTTTAACTCGAGATTTAAGGTATTATTATAAAACTAATAAAGATTCAATGGAACCAACTTCTGCTAGGTATCAAGCGACTGGAATTGAAAATTTAACTGTTGCTGTTACAAATTCAGCTAATACAACAACAAATTTTACAAAAGAATCTTTTGCTGAGAAAGGTGATTATGGTGTCTATACTATAGATACAGTAAATTCAGAGCAAACAAAAGGATATGACATAAGAGTTTATTCTCCAATATCTTCTGATAACTTTCAAACAGTGCACTATTCATATGATATAACAGATGCAGTTGTTCAATATAATGATATGAGTGAAATATATTACAATTTTATAGGTAATGGAATAGAAACAGATGTTGATGAATTTAATTTAGATATTTATTTGCCAAAATCTATAAACATGGATGATGTAAAATATTATCCTCATACATATGCTACAAAATTAGAAAATATACAAATTATGTTAGATTCAGCATCAAATTGTATTAGTTTTAATATTAAAAATATTCCTTCGGGTAAACCTGTTGATGCTAGAATAGTATTTCCTAATACAGTACTAATGAATTGTACCAAAAAATATAATAATGATTATGATTTTAGCAGTTTAAATAAAATCGAAAACAATATGTCTTTTGGAAATACAAGATATTTTTTACATATAAATATTAATTTTATTTTAGGAGCATTATTAGTTGGTTTATGTATAATTTTCTTAACATATGGGATTATAAAAAGCAAAAAGTTTAGAACAACTGTAAAAAATGCAAACTATTTTAGAGATATACCTAAACGTTTAAATTTATTAGAATATCAGGTATTATTACCATCAAAGATAACTAATGCATTAAGTTCTAATTTAATTATTGCAACAATATTAGACTTAACAAATAGAAAAATATTAAATATGGAAACTTTAAAATCTTCTAATAAAAAGAAACAATCTGATTATGAATATAATGTTTCTATTAACAAAAATGCAGATTTTACCAAATTATATCCATATGAAAAACAAATATTATCATTAATTTTTTCAGACCAAATTTCTACAGATTTTAATGTTTCAAATTATACAGAAAAAACAGTAGAATTAAATGCACGTTTTAAAGAAATATCTAATAACAGCAAATTAGTTAGACAAATTTCTAAAGCTAGTACAAAAAAACTAATTGATAATAAAACAATATATAAGAAAGTTAAAACAAGTTTAATATTAAATTTCATAATATTAATTGTAGTACTACTTATAGTATTTTTATTAAATACTTTAGTAATAAATCCAGATAAATCTCTTGGTATTATAGAATTTATTATATCTTTTGTATTTACTGCATTTTTCTCATTTATTGTTATAGTAATTTTAGATGATTTCTTTAAAATTCCTATAGATAAATATACTCAAGATCAAAAAGAAGTACTAGGATTATGGAAATATTTAAAAGATTATAGTTTAATAAAAGATAGATATCCAATAGAGTTAAGTATTTGGAATGAATATCTAGTATTTGCTTCATTATTTGGTATTGCAGATAAAGTTGCAAAAGAATTCAAAGAAGAATTAATAACAGCTGGATACACAGATGAGCAAATATATTTATCATATCCAGTCTTATGTATGTCTAGCTATTCATCTTCATTTGCAACTTCGATAAATTCTTCTACTGGCTATTCCGGTTCTGGTTCCGGTGGTGGAGGAGGCCGGAGGCGGGGGAGCAGGTGCTTTCTAATTCTCCATTATTTAATATTTACATATAATATATAAAAGCCCCCTATCTTAAATTAATAAGATAGGGGGCTTTACTATTAAATGAATACCGAACATTTGCTCTCTTAGAATTCGCAGTTATTTGGTGTTCTTGGGAAAGGTATTACATCACGAATATTTTGCATTCCTGTTAAATACATTATAGCTCTTTCAAATCCAAGACCAAAGCCTGCATGTTTACAGCTACCATATTTTCTTAAATCTAGATACCAATCATAATTCTCTATAGGCATATTTAGTTCTTTAATTCTAGCTAGTAGTTTTTCATAATCATCTTCTCTTTGGCTTCCACCGATAATTTCACCAATTCCAGGAGCTAACAAATCAGCTGCTGCAACAGTTTTTCCATCATCATTTAACTTCATATAAAATGCTTTAATTTCTTTTGGATAATCAGTTACAAATACAGGTTTTTGGAATATCTTTTCACATAGATATCTTTCATGTTCAGTTTGTAAATCAACACCCCAACTAACCTTGTATTCAAATTCATCATTATGTTTTTCTAGTTCTGTAACAGCATCAGTATAAGTAATTCTAGCAAAATCTGAATTTATGACATTATTTAATCTAACTAAAAGACCTTTATCTACAAAATTATTAAAGAATTGCATTTCTTCTGGATAATTATCTATAACATATTTAAAGATATATTTAATCATTTCTTCTGCTAAGTCCATATCATCATTTAAATCTGCAAAACATATTTCTGGTTCAACCATCCAAAATTCTGCTGCATGCTTAACAGTATTAGAATTTTCAGCACGGAATGTTGGTCCAAATGTATATACATTACAAAATGCTTCGGCAAATGTTTCAGCATTTAATTGACCGCTTACAGTTAAATGTGCAGGTTTTCCAAAGAAATCTTGAGTAAAATCTACATTACCATTATTATCTTTAGATAAATTATTTAAATCGAATGAATTTACATTAAACATTTCTCCAGCACCTTCTGCATCACTTGCTGTAATAAGTGGTGTATTTACATATACGAATCCTTTTTCTTGGAAAAATTTATGTATTGCATATGCTAGTGCACTTCTAACACGGAATACAGCATTAAATGTATTACTCCTTGGACGTAAATATGCAATTGTTCTTAAATATTCAAATGAATGTCTTTTCTTTTGAAGTGGATAGCTATTATCTGATAAGCATTCAATTTCTACTGTAGATGCTTGTATTTCAAATGGTTGTTTAGCATTCTCAGTTAATATAAATTTACCTTCAACCTTTATTGTAGAACTAATAGTTAATTTACAAATATCATTAAAGTTTGCTAGATTATCATTAAAAACTACTTGTACATTTTTAAAGAAAGTACCATCATTTAATTCTATAAATCCAAATGTTTTTGAATCTCTTATAGTACGAACCCAACCTTCGATACAAATATCTTTATCTGCATATTTTTCTTTTTGTCTATATAAATCTTTTAAAATTACTTTTTCCATATTATCCTCCTAAAAAAATATAAAATCTTTTCTTATTATATGACATTTTATATATAAATTCAATTAAAATACTAAAATTAGTAAAAATAGGTATTTTTTAGTAATCAAGTTATATGGCTTTCAAATTAAAATGGCTTAGAATCGATTCTCGTGCGTCATGTTTTAAAAATGTTGAAAATAGTGGGTTGTAGCCATTTGTAATAATAATTAGTAATTTTTTATTATTGATGCAGTATTTTTTTATACTATTAAAGTTAAATTTTTTGCATATATAGAAAATAAGATAGACAAATATAAATTATAAAGATATAATATGAAAAAAGTGGGGGACTATAGATGATAGAAGTGGACAAAAATAAAAATAGGGTAGGTATTAAAAAAGAACAAAAATGGATGTTTGTTGTATATATTATACTATTAATTATTTTCTATATTTCGCTTGTAGCAATACGAAATCCACATAATACAATAATTAGTTAGTATATATAACTTAAATATCTATTATTATAAAGTTAATAAAATATTTTAAATAGAAAGAGGGAGGGTAGTAAATATACAATATTAGGTATAAAAAATGAATATATAACATTGCACAAAATCAAAGTTTTGTGCAAATAGAGATAGGAGCATAATATAATACAGCCATAAACCTCTACTTTTACTAATTCAAGGCTTTTAGCTGTTCTATGCATAATTATTATAATCCTTTGTATTATAGTTATATCAATATTCTTACGACTTATTAAAATCAGTTTTAAGACATTTTTTTGGTTTACTTATATAATTTCATTACTATAATTATTTTACTTATTATATTTTTAAATTT
>CAMMLJ010000036.1 GCA_946497695.1 uncultured Clostridium sp.
AAATATGTATCAATATCTACTTACAGTCATTTATAATGCACCAATTACAATAGATGAGTATTACAGAAATTTGGTAACTACTGAATTTAATAATACATAAATTTGTATAGAAAATCTAACTTTAAATGAATTTGTATATTTATATATAAAAGATGAATTTAACTTTAAAATTCAATATATAATCTAAAACTGTAATAAATATAATCTAATAATATTAATTATGTTAATGTTTTACTTAATTATTTTAATATATAATTAGAAAAAATAAATTTAATATTGAATAACTATTAGATTGACATATTTCGTTTAAACGAATATAATTAACCTTGTTTTATATATTTGACATGTGAGGTGTTATATTATGAATGGCTATATTACAGTTCAAGAAGCTGCTGATAAATGGGGTATTACTCCACGTCAAGTTCAAATTTTATGCAAGTCAAATCGTATTGTCGGTGCCACTCGCTTGAGTCGTATTTGGATCATTCCAGAAGGTGCTAAGAAACCAACAAAAACGATAAAAGGAGGTAGAGTATAGAGATGACTAATAGATTTGATTTGCAAAATCTTGTAAATCGTTTTCATGCTAATATAGAATTTTATAAAGATATAAAAAATGCTTATAATGAATATTCTTGTAGAATTGAATATATAGACTCATTATTAAAACTTTTAGGATGGGATGTTACAAATGAAAAGGGGTTAGCACCTCAATATCGAGAAGTAATTGCAGAGAATTATTCTAATCGCACAGATCGTCCAGATTATACTATTACACTAAGAGGTGTTCCGAAATTTTTTATAGAGGCTAAAAAACCAGCTGTAGACATTACAAAAGATGCTGCTCCTGCAATTCAGACCAGAAAATATGGTTGGAATGCAAAACATAGGTTAGCTGTACTAACAAATTTTGAATATCTTGTGATATATGATACTTGTTATATTGCCAAGGAAAATGATGGATGTGCTGTAGCTAGGTATCGCTTATATCATTATACAGAATATGTAGAAAAGTTCCAAGAGATTAGCGAATTGATATCAAGAGAATCTGTATATTCTGGTAATTTTGATTTATATTTGGATAGAAATTTTTCAGCAATAGGCAGACAAACTCAACAGGTAGATGAATTATTCCTTTCTCAAATAAACGAATGGCGTGTAGCTCTTAGTAATGAGTTATATATAAAAGGTGGACGATATACATCTTTAGAAGTACTAAATGACGTTGTTCAAGAATTTATTAATCAGATTGTTTTTTTGAGAATTTGTGAAGATAAAAATTTACCGTTATATCATAAGTTAAAAGATACAATTATTGATTCAGCTCAACTTAAAAATAAATTAGAGAAATTATTTCGATCAGCAGATAAACGTTATAATTCTGGTATATTTTCTGGAGAAGATATTATTTTTGATCTTTCATGTGATGTTATAAAAAATATGATTGAAGATTTGTATTATCCTCAAAGTCCATATTTGTTTAATATAATTGAACCAAATTTATTAGGTAAAATCTATGAAATGTTTTTAACAGAGCAATTAGTATTACTTGAAAATAATACAATCGGACTTGGGCAAAAAAAAGATTGTCAGAATAGATCTGTTGTAACAACACCTACAGAAATTGTTAAATATATGGTGGAAAAAACACTTACTAAGCTTTGTCAAGGAAAAACACCAATAGAAATTCTTGATATTAAAATTGCTGATATTGCTTGTGGTTCTGGTGTTTTTTTAGAAGAAGCATTTAGATTTTTACAAGATTATTGTGTTCAATGGTACATTAATAATAAACAGATAGATCATTTAGTAGAAATTGGAGTTGACTTATATAAATTGCCTTTACAAGAAAAGAAAGATATTTTATGTTCTTGTATCTATGGTATAGATATTGATGTTCATGCAGTTGAAGTGTCAAAATTTTCTTTATTAATAAAATTAATAGAAAATGAAAATTCAGCATCTGTTTCAGAAGTTATACCTATTCTTCCTGATTTAAGTAGTAATATTTATTTTGGTAATTCTCTTGTAGGATATGAAGAAATATCTAAAATTTCTGGTGCTGAAAAACAAATGTTAGAAATTATTCCTTTTGATTGGAATGAAATTAATAATGGAATTTATTTTGATGCGATTATAGGAAACCCTCCTTATGTAAATACAGAAGATATGCATGCTATATTACCAAATTCAGAATTTGAGATTTATAAGAAGAGTTACAAAAGTGCTTATAAACAATTTGATAAATACTTTATATTTATCGAAAGAGCAATCAATAAAGTTAAAGATAATGGATATGTTTGTTATATTGTACCTAATAAGTTTTTTAAAATTGGAGCGGGTGAGAAGTTACGTAATCTAATTTCCAAGGGGAAAATGCTTGTTAGCTTGGATGACTTTGGAGATACGCAGTTGTTTGAGGAAAAAACTATTTATAGTTCTATTTTGTTTCTTTGTAAAGCCGAACAAACGACATTTATGTATAACAGTATAGATTCTGCAAATAAGTTGTGGGCAGGGGAAGAAATTGATACAGTAGAACTTTCATCTACTATATTAAATGAATTACCATGGAGACTTACAACTGATTTGGATTTTTTGAAAATGCTTCAGAAATTAGATAGTATTTCTGTTCCAATTACAAAACATGTGGATATTTTTACAGGGATACAGACAAGTGCAGAAAAAAAACAAACGTATTGGTTTTCTGATGAAGAAATAATTGAAGAAACAAATGATTGCTATATAATTGAGCGAAATGGTATTAGATTTTCTATTGAGAAAAGAATTTTACGTCCATATTTTAAACCAGTAAAAAAATCAGAAAAGAAACAAAATTCATATAGCTATTTAACAACAAATAAACATATTATTTTTCCATATGACTATAATGGTAAAGTTATACCTTTAGAATCTATGCAAACCGATTATCCTGGAACATATGAATATTTGCTTGCTAATTATGATGTATTAGCTCCAAAAGGAGTTGTTCCAGAAGGAAAGAGAGATGTTAATTATGCAACAGCCGATACATGGTACCGTTATGGACGACATCAGGCATTAACAGCATTTAATAATAAGAAAAAACTTATAGTTGGAATATTAAGTAAAGATCCTATGTATGTACTTGATACAAATGATTTTCTAATTTCATCTGGTGATACTGCTGGATATTGTGCAGTTTGTAAAAAAGATGAAAGTCCATATGAATTAGAATATATTCAAGCTTGGCTAACAAATAAATATACAGAAAAAATTTTGCAAATTATTGGTAGCGATTTCGAAAATGGATTTTACTCTAGAGGACGTTCTGTACTTATTACTTTACCATTCGTTGAGTTGAACTTTAATGATTTAAGTCAAAAGAAAATTTATGATAGAGTAGTTGAAGCTACTAGAATGATTTATCAAATCAATGAAGAAATTGTTGCACAGCCTGCAAAACGTATTGTAACTATATTACAAAAACAGAAAGAAAAATTAATATTAGAGATTCAAGAGTTGATTGCGAGAGTATATCGTCTTGAGTTCTAAAAGAGGTAGAATGATGATACTTAAAAAAGATAGTTCAGAACAGAAACTAAGAGGAGCATATTATACACCATTACAACTTGCAGATGCTATAGTTAGACTTTTTGCATCTCAAGATATTTCTACTATATTGGAACCAAGTTGTGGAGATGGTGTTTTTCTTGATAGCTTAAAAAAATTAGAACTTTTTGATAAAGTTGAAAAAATAACTGCTGTGGAAATTGAATCTGATGAGGCAGAAAAAGTAAAAAAACAATATTCTAGTTTTAAGCAAGTTGAAGTTTGTACAGAAGATTTCTTTGAATTTTATAATGGTGTACTTGGAAAAGAAACGTATGATTTGATTTTAGGAAATCCTCCATATATTCGTTATCAATACCTAAAAGAGAGTCAGAGAAATATACAGTCTCAAATCTTAATTTCTCATGGAATGAAATCAAATAAACTAATTAATGCTTGGGTAGCTTTTGTTGTTGCCTGTGTTCAGTTACTTTCCGATAAAGGAAAGATAGCATTTGTTATACCTGCTGAAATTCTTCAAGTATCATATGCAGAAGATTTGAGATTATATTTGTCTAATAATCTTGCAAAAATTACACTGATTACTTTTGAGCAACTTGTTTTCCCTGGAATTGAACAAGAAGTTGTTGTTTTTATTGGAGAAAAGTGCGAACAAGAAAAAGGGATTCGTATTATCGAAATGAGAGATCTTGATGATTTTGATAAACTTAATTTAGAACAAAATGGTTTTCAAAAGATGCAACATGTAAAAGAAAAATGGACAAAGTATTTTATCACAGAAGATGAAATGAATCTTATCAAAATATTACGAAAAGATAAAAGATTTGCAAAATTTTCTGAATATGGAATGATTAATGTAGGCATAACAACTGGAAATAACAATTATTTTTCTGTTACTGAAGAAATAACTAAGAAATATGAACTACAGAATGTTACATTACCTTTGATTGGGCGTAGTTCTCATGCTCATGGTATAAATTTTACTAATAAAGATTGGGAACACAATAAAGAAACAGGAAAACGTGCAAGATTAATTAGTTTTCCTGAGATACCTTATGAAGAATATCCTGATAAGCATAAAGAATACATTATGTTTGGTGAAAAAAATGGAGAAAATGAAGGATATAAATGCTCAATTAGAGATCGATGGTATATTGTTCCTTCTGTATGGATACCAGATGCATTTTTTTTGAGAAGAAATAACTTATATCCTAAATTTGTTTTAAATAAATGTAATGCGGTATCAACAGATACAATGCATAGAATAAAATTTAATGAAAATGTAGATCCAGAAAATATTCTTCTTGCTTACTATAATAGTATTTCATTTTCATTTACTGAACTTTGTGGACGAAGCTATGGTGGAGGTGTTTTGGAGATACTTCCTAGTGAAATGGGAAATATTTTACTTCCTAATATTACTAATATTAATTTAGAGCTCAGAAAAAAATTGTTAACATACATTGATTTTGTGGTACGTAATAACGAAAATATAGAAAAAGCTTTAGATTTAGTGGATAATGAAATTCTTATCAAAATGTTAAATATTGATCCAGAAATATGTAGTAGATGTCGTTGTATTTGGAAAAAAATGCAAAAACGTAGATTGAAAAGAGGACAATATTAAAAAGAATATAGTGATAAATGTACTTTTCAAGGTTTTTAATAAAAGGTAGTGATAGAATGAGACAAGCAGATAGTACAATTAAAGGATATTTATATCAGTTTAATAAATCTATTTTAACAATACTTGAATCAGAAAATAATGATTCAATTATACTTGAAGGTGTTATAGAGGATATAGATATTCATTCTCCGTCAAGTATAACTACAATCCAATGTAAATACCATGAAGATAAAAAATACCAAACATCAAGTATTGTAACTCCTATATTAGAAATGCTTTGTCATTATTGTGAGAGTGTTTATTTGAATAAGGAAGTTTCTTATATTTTATATGCATATTATGCTGAAAATGTAGACTCTGTAGATATAAATACATTTGTTGATTTCCTTAGCTCAACAAAGGATAAAGACATATTATGTAAATATTTTCATCGTATTTACATTGTACCTGATTCGGATATGGTTGAACTCGCAAATAAGTTTCAAAAAAATAAAGATGAAAAGGAACAGCTTGTAAATTATTATAAAGACAATAGAAATACTTTAAAATTGCGAGTAGATATTTCAAATTTCTGGAAAGTTTTTTCGTATGTAAAAGCAGAGAAATTTGAAGTATTGAAAGATAAAGTAATTCAAAAACTTGAAGAAATAACAGACCATGATACAGCAATATCAATGTATTATCCAAATGCTTTCTCTAAGGTTGCATCTTTATCTTCTAAATCAACTGAACAAGAAAGAACTATTACTAAAAGTCAGTTGGTTTTATTCTTAAAACAACAAAAGTCAGTGTTATTAAATAAATGGACGCTTGAAGCTTTGGATAAAGAACAGATTATAAAAAAGAAAAAAGCTTATTTGATGTCTAAATTTTCTTTAAATATCTATGTTCGTGCATTTATTTTTTCAGATGAGTTTCTGGATAGTGTTGATGAAAGTATAATAACTTTTATACACGAATATTTAAATAAATATTATAAAAAGCCTAAATTGCAAAAGCCACCAATTTTTATATTTGGAGACAATCATTTTGATTTAATGCAAAAAACTTTAATATCATTATATAACTATCAAAAATCTGTTAATACTGGCTTAATAGGTAAATCCTTTGTATCAGATTGTTTTATTAATAATAAAAATTGTCCAATGGACTTTGTTTGTAAAATGACATTACTTGAAAATATTTCGGTAGATATATTAGAAAAATGTAATGTTAATCAATTATATATTATTAATAAAATAAGTAAGTCGCTAGATAGCATAAATTACTGTGTTGAAGAACTTGATATTTCAAATATAAATACAATTAAATATCTTGTTGGTTTATCTAAAACATTGGAGGTATAAAAATGATCGAGATAGGAAAAGTTATTAGTAGTAATCCTGGTATAATTCATATATTACTTAATAGTATTGAGGATTTTGAGCGTAATAAAGAAAAAATTAAAATATCTAGATATATATGTATTGAAGATGGAAACAGTTTGAAAATTCTTGCATCTATTCAGAATGTATCAGCAGTTCAATCTAATGATGCAAAAACAATTAGTTATACAATCTCATGCTCTCCAATTGGATACTATTATGAAATCGATGATAGAATTTCATTTCGACAAGGTGGTGTAAACTTACCATCTCCAACTGAACCAGCTTATATACCTGATGATGAAGTTATTAATGAAATTTTTAGCAGTAATAATAATTTTTCTTTTAATATTGGTTATTTATCAAATAATCAAACTATAAAATATTCTGTTGATGGTAATAGATTTTTTGGAAAACATATTGCTGTTGTAGGATCAACAGGTTCAGGGAAATCATGTACTGTGGCAAGATTATTACAGAATATTATGAAAATAAATAAAGGACATAATGAAAATGTAGGAAATCTAAAAAATGCACATATTATTATTTTTGATATACATTCAGAGTATCAATCAGCATTTACCTTATCAGAACAAGAGGATTTTCATCTTAATTGCCTAGATGTTGAAAAACTTTGTTTACCTTATTGGTTGATGAATTCTCAAGAATTAGAAACTCTTTTTATTGAAAGTAATGAAATGAATTCTCATAATCAAATTTCACAATTTAAAAAGGCAGTTATATTAAGTAAAGAGAAACATAATCCAGATATGGAACATATCACATATGATACACCAGTATATTTTGATATATGGGAAGTTTATAGATATATAAAAAATAAAAATAGTGAAGTTATCAATAAAAATGAATTTATGTTACATCTTCCTAAAAGAAGCGATGGAACTATAATAGATAATGCCGATCAGATATATTTAACAGAAGAAATCAAATTTGCAGCTACAAGTACTGCAAAAGATAATAAAGCTTCTAATGGTCCATATAATGGTGAATTTGAACGTTTTGTTACTCGTCTTGAAACAAAACTTTTAGATAAAAGATTGAAATTTATTACAGATTCCCATAAAATTAATGGAGAAAAATATAAGACTGAAGATTTTGATGAAATATTAAAACAGTTTCTTGGATATATTGATAAATGTAATGTTACAATTATTGATTTAAGTGCTATTCCTTTTGAAGTACTTAGCATTGTGGTGAGTCTACTTTCAAGAATAATTTTTGATTTTGCATTTCATTATTCTAAAATTAGACATTCAGAAGGACTAGTAAATAATATACCATTTATGTTAGTTTGTGAAGAAGCTCATAATTATATACCTAAAAATGGTGGAGCTGAATATGCAGCATCAAAGTATTCGATTGAAAGAATTGCAAAAGAAGGAAGAAAATATGGTTTAAATTTAATGGTTGTAAGCCAAAGACCATCAGAAGTATCAGAAACGATTTTTTCTCAATGTAATAACTTTATTGTTTTGAAACTAACAAATGTAAATGATCAGAGTTATATAAAGAATTTACTTCCAGATAATAATGCATCAATTGTAGATGTCTTACCAACATTATCTGCTGGAGAATGTTTAGTTGTTGGAGATGCTGTTCCGTTACCAGCTATAGTAAAAATGGATATGCCAAATCCACTTCCAAATTCAAGTAATGTAAATGTTTATGATGAATGGAATAAGGATTGGATTGATATTGTTTTTCAAGATGTAATTAAACGTTGGAGAAAAGAATAAAAATAGTTTATAATATTTATCTTAAAAATATAATTTTATTGGCATTAATATCTAATTAATAGAAACTGATTTAATATAGATTTAGTAATTAATATATTGAAATGTTAAAATAATAAAATATTCGAATAACTTAATTTTATACCTATAAATTTTTGAAAAATATTATTAAATTTACTATTAAATAGTTATATAAATTATGAAGTTATTTGATATATATTTGTAGTTTTTGTTTCTATGAAGTTTTAATTTATTTAAAAAATTAACGTTTTAATACTTTATTTGAAATAAAAAATATATTATTTGATTAAAATACGTATGATAGCTATAAATTATAAATTAAATAATATACTAATAGTTTACATTTTATATTAATATATTATTGAAGATATTTTAGCGATATGTTAAAATTGTAAATAATTAGAGTGGAGTTTTTATTAACAGTTATATTCAATTAATATAATTAAATTAAATTTATATCTATAATATATTATAAATTTTAATGATATTATTATACACCAAGGAATAAGTGTTTCCCTGTGTCATACTATTTATATCGTCATGATGGGATGAGTAGTCAAATGTGATGACATAG
>CAMMLJ010000037.1 GCA_946497695.1 uncultured Clostridium sp.
ACGTACTTGTGTGTGTGTGTGTGTGTGTACAGCGCCAAGGCTTACACGGTTTGCTTTCTTTTGCATCTCTTTGCCCTCGCTTTTCTTTTTTCTTCTTTTTGTTAGGCTTTTGAATAATTTGTTATATTGGGATTTCTTAAATTGTTCAAAACTAACTTTTTCAAATTTCTCTTTTTATTTATTTTATATTATTAAATTTTTTTATTTTTGTAAATAGGCTTTTTTAATATATTTAACATAAAAAAGGCTAAGCATTTACGCCCAGCCTTTTTGTATCGTTTTATTTACATTTTTATAACATTTTAGTTTTTGTCCTCTAATAACCAATCTATTAAGTTTTTATGAATTATTCCATTTTGAGAGAAGTCACATTTATCCATAGATAGAACATATTTTGGATAATTATCATCTATATCATTAAAAGCACTAAACTCTCTTTCTATTACTTTTTCATCTTTTAGATAATATGCTACTTGAAAATATAATTTTTCTTTAGTCTTCGTTGCAATAAAATCAATTTCCCCCTTTTTAGTCTTTCCTATATATACTTCGTATCCTCTTGTAATTAATTCATTAAACACTACATTTTCAAGTGCAAAAGGCTTATTAATTTCGAAATTATTATTTTTTATTTGTGCAATTCCTAAGTCAGTAACATAATACTTATTTAATGTTTTTAATATTGCTTTGCCATGTATATCATATCTATATATTTTCTTAATTATTAATGCCTTGCATAAAGCATCTAAATAATTATATAAAGTTATAGTCGAAACATCTCTTCCTTCACTTTTTAAGAAGTTAATTATATTCTTTGCAGAAAATTCCCTTCCTGTTGTATCTACTATATATTGTAATATCAAATTAAATAGTACTACATCTTTTAAACCTAGTCTACTTACTACGTCTCTTAAAATAATAGAATCAAAAACACTATGCAAATAATCTTTTATATTATTTTCATCTGTAAACTGTGTTCTATTAGGCAAGCCTCCCCATTGTACAAAATCCCAAAATTCGCTTTCATCTTGTGGATCTTTGTTTGTTAATTCTATATATTCTTTATAATTTAATGGATTTATATTAAAAGATACATATCTCCCAGATAAAACAGTAGAAATTTCTTCAGATAATAATTTACTATTTGAACCTGTTATAAATATACTAATATTTTTTACTGATGCCCTTAAGGAATTTACTACCTTTTCGAATTTATCTACATTTTGTATCTTATCTAAAAATACATAATATATTTTATTATCCTTTATCTGATCTTTTATATAACTATTAAGTTTTTTATAATCTTGTAATTCTTCGTTTTCTATAAATTCAAAGTTAATATAAATAATGTGTGAGGTATCAACTTGCTTTTCCTTTAATTCGTCCATAATCTGAGTTAATATTACTGATTTTCCACATCTTCTTATTCCTACAAGAATTTTTACTAAATCACTATCATAAAAGCCTCTTATTCTTGATAGATATATCTCTCTTTTTAACATATTAATCACCTATGATTATTATAAAATATCTTTACCATTTTGTCAAGTTATTTTGTTGTGGCAAAATAACTTGACGTTTCTTCTTTTTTATTTTACTATATTATATCTTTTTATTCGTTTTTTATACGTTTTTTTATATATAATACCTTAAACATTATTAAAGTCACTAAATATTTTAATATATTTAGTGACTTTTCTACACACACTTAATTTTTAAATTATTCAAATTTGTCTTTTTAATTAGGTATTTTTTCGTCTATTTTTTTAATTCAATATAGTTAAGTAATTTTATTAAAGTCGATCTTAATTACTTACTTTTATGCTTCTAGGTACACACACTTTTACCTAGACAAACATTTCTCTTAAGCAGGGATTTTAGCACCGTCCCTGAATCCCGAAACACTGTCCTCGAATCCCCGAAAAGTGTCCTAGAATCCCGAGCACCGTCCCTAATTCCCGACGTTTCTATTTCCCTTTTCTTAAGTTTTTCTTTAATACAAATAATACTATTCCTACTCCTATTATGCTTAACACTATCCATACTATTCCCAATTTTGTATTTTTAGTTTCGCTTTCGCTTGCATAATACTCGTCTAAATTATTTGCTTCTATTTTTTCGTTCTCACTTACCACCTCCTCTTTGCTTGTATCTAATAACTCTTCTTCATCATATATCTCGTACTCTCCTGTTGCTTCATTGTATATAGTTATATATTTTTTCTCTTTCAAAGAGTTATTAGTTGCATTGTTTTCGGTGGTTGCTACGCCTTCTATTCCTTGTGCTGTATTTGCTCCAGTGGTTGTGATATCGTTTGTATTTGCAAAATTATTTTTACTATTATAACCTCGCTCAGAATTACCTGGATTTTGTTTTTCTATTGCCTCTTCTATCGGTGTTTCTTCTAATTTAGCTTGTAATTCTTTGCTTGCTTCGTAGTTGTTTGCTTGTTCTACTGATATTGTTTCATCAGAAGTTACATCCCCTATTCCTGCAAGTTTTTCTTTTATGTAATCAATTATTCCTATTTTATCTGTTTCTTCACCAGTACTATTCTTTGCTGAAGATGAATACATTACTTCCCCAGTTTGGTAGTTAAACTTAAGCTTATCACCATTTTTGTACGTTACTTCTACTTCATGTGAATCACTGGTTAGATTATTTCCTATGCTTTCGATATCTTTGTTTACAAAATCTTTTGGATATTCTATTTTGTCTTTTATGTCATATAATCTTCCGTTTGTACCTAGTACTGTTTCGTATTCTTTTCCGTTGTAACTGTCTAATATTAAGTTATTTTCAACTGGCGTTATATCTTCTCCATCAGCTGTAGTTCCAAGCACAATAGGTACAGCGTATAACTTGTTATCCTTTACATATAGTTTTGTATCTCTTGAAAGCTGTTTATTGTCACTAGAACTTATAACAGAATAATTACTATATGTTTGTATCTTCGTGCCACTATATTCGAATTGATTCTCAGGTTTATCTAAACTTCTAGTATCTGTATTAGTGCTTGCCTCATAAACTGAATCATCTGGTAAATCCACTCCTGTTTGATTTGCTATATTTGAAATAAAAGGATATTTGTTATTTTTTAATGATGTGTAATTAAAGTTACCTCCCCAACCAAGTTTATTTCTATATGTACTTTCTAATTTTAAGTCTGCTGATGATAGATATTTAAAGGTATTTAACTCATCTGTATCATCTATTACATATTTATCATTTATCATACTATATTTGTATGCATATGTATTTACTAATTTAGTATTATCTAATTTATATCCACCTATTCCGATAGATACTTTCTCACTATTTTCACTGTGTATTTTTGCATGAACATAATTATTATAGTAATAATTATTCTCTCCATCAGTGTATAATTCTTTTTCTATATTTCCAACCAGTCCTCCAGCATTAATAGGTGCTGAGATTTCTGAGTCTGCTACATTAATATTATTGAATCTTATTATTCTTATTGCCGAAGTCATATCTTTATTTTTCATATATCCTATAACTCCTCCAGCATTGCTATTTGTTGCAGTTATCTTGGCATTTATTAGAATATCATATATTTTTTCTATTCCTGTTGCTTCTCCAGTAATACCGCCAACATTGCTATATCCTTCCAACTTGGTAGTTTTTACATAATTATTCCAAATAATATCTCCACTTGAACCTATTTCACCAATTAAGCCTCCTACTCCACTTCCTAATGAACTCACTTCGCAATCTTCTACTACGCAGTAAGAAACTGAATAATCAGGAATATGTCCGAAAAGCCCTCCTACATAATTACTATTTGTAGAACTTCCTATTATTTTTGTACTTTTTACACTTATATTTGAAGTTGTATAATGATTGTATCCTACAGCTCCTCCTATATATGCATTAGTACCATATATCTCGCTGTTACTTACAATACCCTTATCCATATGTGTGTCTTTCTCAAGATTCTTTCTACCTACCAATCCTCCAACATACATATTTCCCTTTACTATACTTGTTTTTAAATTGATATTAGTAAGTTTGCTGTTTGTATTACCAATTACTCCACCTGTATAATCTTTTCCAGTTATATTGGAATCTCTAACCTCTAAATTCTTATTATCTAAAATTATACTTTGATTTAGATATCCTACTATTCCACCTACATAATTTCCTGTTCCAACTATATTTAGATTTTCTCCACCTATATCTGAAATAAGAGCTGTTTCAATTTTACCAACTAATCCACCAACACAGGAATTTCCATTTACAGTTATATTAGTTAAATTTATGTTTTTAATATCTACTGTAGAATATGCTATACATCCTACATATTGTGCTTTGCTTGCATTTATCGTTATTCCTTTAAAGTTAACATTAGTTATCACTGCTGTTGAATTAGCAATTATTCCTATATATGATGTTGCTGTAGAATTTATAGTTATATTTTCAAAATTAACCCCATCTATAACTGATGTTATTTCTTTTATTAAGCTTCCATAGTTTTCATTTGTAGTTATATTAATATTCTTTAATGAATATCCATTACTTTCGAATCTTGCCATTGTCAGTGCATTATTTACATCTGTTCTTCCACTAAAATCTATATCATTTGCTAACCTATAGTTTTGATATGTTCCCTTTTCTATAGCTTGCCAATCAGAATAACTGTATAAATCTTTATAAAATCGTACATCTATTTTTGCACTTATATCTTTTTCTGCTTCATTGTTCCCATCTTTATATTTGATTTTTGAAATTCTATAGCTATCGTAGTACCTTGTTGGCGAACCGGTTAGCTCTATATAAGTAATCCCATCTCTTGTCGTATTCCTTATAAGTTTTACATCCATATCAGCTACTTCGATTCCTGTTATAAGTAATTCGCTTGGATTACTTATTTCTATTAATACATCTACAGTATCTGCTGAGTTTTTTTCGTAAGTAATATTCGCTATTTCTAAATCTATAGCTGATTTAATTGGCATATCATCTTGATATGGTAAAATATTTTTTCCAGTTGTATCATACAGTTTTGGTAAAATGCCTTGTGATACTTTACTATAATCATATGAGTCACCTAAACCAACTACCCTTGTATATGTTGCTTCTAAACATAATTCATTATAATTTAATAGCTTAGCTCCAAGGTCTTCGTTTACTATATATCCATTTATCTTTTGTTCATTATACGCATAATTATTTTTCTCTTCTAGTGAATTACCTACTGCTCTTGATATATTGGCTGAGCTTTTGTCTGTATATATATTTCCAAAACTAATATTATTGCTTATATTATTTAAATCATTTCCTAGATCATAGCCTAGTATACCACCAATATTATCATCTCTACTTTTTAGTTCTATATTTGTAAAACAATTATAGACTTCTACACTATTTGCAGAATTACTATAGCCAACTAGACCTCCCAAACCCTTTTTGTCACTACTTAAGCTTCCACCAGTTACATAACAATTTTGTATCTTTCCTATTGAGATATTTCCTACTAATCCACCCATATATTGCTCTATATTGTTAGTTGATGTTATATTTAAATTTTTTACAAAGCTGTTGTCCACACTAACTCCTGCAAAATTTCCAATTAAACCACCTATTCTATATAATGGTGCAACTTCTTCGGTTATTTTCTCTATAGTCACATCTCTTGCAGAACAATTTTGAACAATCGTTCCCGAATTTGCATTACCTATTAAAACACCTACAGAACATGTAACATTTGAATTTACTTTTAATGTTACATCTTTTACATGAACATTATCTATTAATGCATTTTTTGTATTATTTATTAATGCATATACACCTGCTTTGCTCTCTTTTTCTTGCCTAAAATTTTGAATAACAAGATTTTTTAGTGTTCCATTAAAGGTAGTAAATAAATAATCTGATGTTAAATTAATATTTTTTATAGTGTGATTATTACCATTTAATTTACCAGTATATTCTTGTGTAATACGTATACTATTGCCTTCATTTGAAAAGTCTAAATCTGTCATTAACATATAATTTTCTGTTAATGATTTGCTAATATTCTTCCAATCATCTATAGAATTAATTTCTCTATATAAATCGACAGATATCGTTCTTTCACCATTTTCAAAATTTCTTGTATACGGGGTATTAAAAGCACCTTTTGTTGTTATACTTTGTACATTATATTTTGATATATACATTATTGGATCATATAATTCTGCAATAACCTCACTTGTTCCATCTTTGTATTCCTGTGATAATATTTTTACATTTATATTTTCTATTTTAATTTCTGTTATTTGTTCAGCAGTTGGATTATTTATAATAAATTTTACTTTTACCTTATTTGCACCTTGCTCTAAAACGTCTATAGATAAAATATCTGCCAAATCTTTATCTGCCACTTCTGGGAGTGCTATATATTCTTGTTGTGGCATACATGCTGGTAAATTTAAGTGTGGATAATACCCCTTTTCTACTAGCTCAGTTACATTAAAAGCACCATCTCCATTAATTAATTGATTTTGGAAATTCTCGTCCCATAATGCAAGTTTTGTTGTTTTTGTATGATATGAATTTTTAAACACCTCATCAGCAAAATAATAATTATTTTTAATATTTGTACTTGCTACTGAATATACATTTGGACCCGCATTTAAATTATATCCTTCTCCAATACTAGTAGAATATACATTGCTTACATTTGCACTATTTACATTATATACAACAATATTAGCTACATTTTCTCTTTCTTTTGTATTTACATCCACTGCTACTAAAGAGTAGATATTACTTACTTTTCCATTATTATAGTTTCCTATTATCAAAGGTGAACCATTTCTATCTCTTCCACTAGGCCTTTGCATTATCCCTTGTAAGTTTTCTCCATATATATACCCATTAGTCACATTACCATAGTTATTATATATTGTTGATGTGTCTAATGAAAAATATACTTTCGTTTTAAAATTTATTATAAAATTATTTATTGTACCGTAATTTTCTTCTCCTAAAATTTCTAGAAAAGTGTTACCCACCTTTGTACATTCATTTATATTTATAATAATATTTTCTATCTGTCCATAATTATGTACGAAAAGCCCTCTCATTCTATCTTTTTCAACTATATTGTTAAATGAAATATCTAGTACCAAATTTTCTAGCTTTGCATCATTTCCTATCTCATAAAAAATTGTGTTATTTGTATTTATAAAATCTTTTTTTAATGATTTTCCATTAAAGTTTACTTTTCCTTCAAATGGAATATTAGTTCCAAATTGATATTGTGCTCCTGTTCCACCTCTTAAATCTATATCTCCTAAAACTATATAGTTGCCTCTTGGCTGTATCTCTAAGAAATCTTCTTTGTTATATATCCCTTTTATTTCTTCTGTGTCTTGTGTATTGTACTCTAATTCTGAAAGTACATATTCTCTGTCTTTTATTTTTATGATAAGTTCTAACTTATATCTTTTGTTAGGTTCTGCTTCGGTTGTTTTAATTGCATTTGTTATTATATTTTCTGCTGGTATTTCTTCATATCTATCTGTTTTTAATAAATTGTTATCTTCATATGTTTTGATATAATAATCATTTGTTGTTATTTCATCTCTTCTATCTTCCAAATTTACACTATAGTTACTTTGAAGTATATATTTAAATTCTTCGTAACTTGTTTTTCTATTTCCAAGTTCTATTTGAAGTTCTTGTACTTCTATTCCATTTCCACCTGATATACAAAATCCTAGATATCCTGTACTATCTACTTTTAATGTATATTGAAAATCTTTCCATTCTTCTGTTAATCCTTCTATTTGAGTTCTATTCGTATCTGTTTTACTGTTTTGGATATATGCTGTTTGTGAGCCACTCACTGCTTTTGCTTTAAAGCTCATTGTTACTTCTTGCCCTGCATATTCTCTTAAATCATATACTGCCCTTCTTACGTTATTAT
>CAMMLJ010000038.1 GCA_946497695.1 uncultured Clostridium sp.
TTAAGAAGATGCAGAAATTCCACACGCTGAAAGGCGGAAAGGAACAAAGCTATAATCCGAAGCTGACCGCCGCCCGTGTTGCCCTTGCAAAGACAGAGAGCGAGATCGAGAAACTTCTGGACACTTTGTCCGGGGCAAACCCGCTGCTCCTGCAATACGCAAATAACCGTATTGAGGAACTGGACGCGGAACGTCAAAAGCAGCTAAAGCTGGTGGCTGATCTCACCGCTAATTCCGTTTCCGCTTCACAGATTGACAGCATCACGGGCTATCTGGATGATTGGGAGTCCGTGAGCTTTGACGATAAGCGCAAGGTGGTTGATATTCTCATATCACAAATTGACGCTACCAGCGAGAGTGTTACAATCCACTGGAAGATCTAAAACCTTTTCACTTGGCATTATGCCTTTGTAAAAAATAGTTTATCTTCTTATAATACATCTATTTTTATAGTATCAAACATCAAGTATATTCATCATTTCCAAACAATTTAAATAATATCTTAATAAATTTGATTTAAAAATAAAATTGTAATATTTAAATTATTATTTTTTATACAAATTATCTATATCTAAATTTTTCATAAAATTAAAAATAATATTAGCATCTTCTTTTATAAATTCTGTTTCAACATATTTATTCTCAGTTTCATCAACAAGAATTTTACTATCAAAATTTTTATCAAAAGGGTCAACTGTTGTAAATCTAAGGCTCATTATAGATTTTTTTAAAAATGATATATGGTCACTTGAGCCAAACTTTATCATCTCAAAATTAGGATTAAGCCTTAAAAACTCAGTACTAAAAAGACTTTCTTCACAGTCTATAAACATTCTTCTCCACTCTTTAGTTGATGTCATATCTATATTAAAACAAGCAATTATATTATTAAGCTCTTTTTCATCTAAGCTTAATAAATATGATTTTGAGCCTGACAAATAATATTCCTCAGAACCAAAAAATATTATTCTAACATTATAATCAAGATTTTCAATATATGGCTCTATCAGCTTTGCCGTTTCCAAGAGAACAGCTGTGCCAGAGCCGTTATCAGTTGCACCTATTGAATTTCTTGATGCGTCGTAATGGGCAGAAAACACTATTGTTTTTTTGTTCGTGTCAAAGTCCTTTTCTGCGATAACATTGTGTGATTTGGCAATAGGCTCTTCATTAAAAGGATTTATGTTAAAAAAATCATTAAAATAATAATCAATATCGCTTCTATACACATCAAAAGGCACTATTTCAGATTTATAACCCATCAGTGTAAGCTGTTCATCTAGGTATTGGGCAGTGCTGTACTCGCCGTCGCTTCCCCTTTTTCTTGATGTACTTATTATTTTTTCAAATGCAACCTCCACATCGTCAGGTTTGATGATAGTTTCAGTTTTTTCATTGTTCAATGTACCACTATCATCATAGGGTACATTTGACGACTTACAGGAGGTTAATAATAAAACTGAAAAAAATAAAATAATTAAATTTTTCATATGTCAATATTCAATAAGGTAATCCTTAGACACCCAACCATTTAATTCATATTTATAACTAAAACAATGTACCCAAGTATACCCATCTGCTTCAACTTCCCAACCTTCATATGATCCGGCATTAACTAAATCACCTTTATTCAAGTAACCTATTACGTTTCCTGATAAAGATGGTGTTTCTCTAAATCTAACATTATTACCTATAACTTCATATGTAGTTGTTCTAATACTGGGCTTGTCTGAATTTTCAGTACTATAAGTATTTATTACATCATCTTTATATACATCAGCTAAAACTGGGACTGATGCAGATAAAATTATAATTGATGAAACTATAGGAAATAATATTTTTTTACCTATCACAATAAAACCTCCATTACTATAATTAATTTTTTAACTTAATCTTAAATCGCAACAAAACTGGCATAATAATCTACACTTAGAAAAATGTCTTATAAAAAATATAGAACTTTATCACATCCCCATGTAGTATAAAAATCTATAATGTAAAGCATTTTGGGTTTGTTATCCACCTCTTCACATATCATCTTCCCCATTTCCATAAATTTTATACAAAAATTAGTTTCTCATATGATAATACAATTTAATGCATAAATTTCATTTGTTTATATTGATTAATAAACATACTATATATCATAGGCAGCATACTATTTACTTCACGCATTTTTCATTTTGCTACCTCTTTCATAAATTATTTATACATTGTTATTAGGGTTCATAAATTTGAAACTGAATATGTGCCAAATCATTCGTTGGAATGTAGTAAATTAAAATACCATCTTTGGATTCCAAGGCCACCGTCTCTGCTGGATTATCAAACTTTGATAAGTCAAGCACATCAGAAGGCACCTGATCTAGATGCTTTAATTCTGTATAAACCATGTCATCTTTATTTTTAAGTCTACCCAATTCATCTGATTTAATAGAATAAATATATCCTTCCGTATCAGTATCATTCATTGTTGTAATCGTAATGAATTCATCATTACCACGCACTAACATAGCATTACTTCCCTGAGTATCACCAAATCCCATTTTCTGAATATCAATGCAGTTCTGAAGTTGACCAGTTTGAATATCAAAAATAGCCAAACCATTATAGTTGAGAATACATACAACTTCTTCGTTAAAAAAAGGGATTTTAGGTGGATCAGCCCCTAAGGGTTCTGAAATCATACGTTGATATACTTCTTTATCAAGATAATCGCTTAAAGATATATCCTCAACAAAAATTTCGGAATTCTGTGTAGGCGAGCTAGAAATATCATTGCTTGTAGAAGAGCATCCCATCAATAAAAACAATATTATTATTGATATAATAATGTACCACAAAGATTTATTTAAAATTTTCATATCACTTTTTTCACCTATAATATCCATCTATATGGATTCTTGAATAACCAATACCACCATATCGTGTAGAATAGAGACCACTATAAGAACTAGTATGTGCTGTTACCAAAGGGTCTCCACCTTGAGTGTGCACTACTATAGTATGGTAGAAATCAGAACCATTATAAAGCTGAACTATATCGCCAGATTGCAATTCACCAAATGTTGTCACTCGATTTCCTTTAGGTCCTTTCGTGGTTGAACTTCGTAATAGATAACTTCTTAATTCATTGACTCCAGTCCAAGATGTACTTCTTGCATTGGCAGATCTGTAATACCAGTATGTATATCCCTGAATACCAGATGCAGATGAAGAATATTGAGGAGCACTACTGCTATTAAGCACCTGAGAAGCATAATTTGTACAATCTCCGCCTTCTCCTGTAAAATTTGCAAAACTAGGATTAAACCCATTCCACCAATCATCTTGATAAGATCTCATGGCATCTCTATCAGATTCTGTAAAACTCACCCATGTAGTGTATGGAGAAGTCGGAAGATTTAAATCCAACTGTTCTGGAGTATCTACAAGTTCCTGATTCTGATGATCTTGAGCTTCTGCAACTTCGTGCTCGACTGATTCCCAGTAAGCAGTAAGTTTACTCACCTTTTCCTCCAAGTCGTAAGGTTCACCTTCAGTAGATATATTGTTTCTATTTGAAAGAACCGATAGTTGATAATCCAAATCAAGATCTTCTGCGGTCTGTCCAATAGTTGTGTTAATTAAGGTACCACCGGATAAATCATTTGTAATAGCCGCTAGAATGGTGTTTGTATTCTTATCAACAATTACCTTATAGGCCGCTACCAATGCAGAAGATTCAGTACCATCTTTATAATTAAATGAGATATCAAAATATACTTCATATGCAAAATCTTTATCAGTAACACAGATATTTTCAACATCATAGGCAACGAGATCTAATTTTCTACCAAACAAATTCTCTTTTATTTCTTTTACTTCGCGCTTATCATCAAGATATTGCATCAAAGATCTTGCATTTGAATTAATTAAATCATCTCTATATTCGCTCTGTGTAGTGAAATCAGACATTGATGTTGTTGCAAATACAATCGCAGTATTTTGAGCTTGTTGTGCAGTTACAGTAGAATCGTTTTGTGCAAATGCAGTTGGAATGATTGTAGTCAGCATAGTTAACGTTAGCAACAATGCACATATTTTTTTCATTTAAATCCCTCATTTCCATAATTACATAATACTTATCCTTACTTTTTTTAAACTATCAAAAAAACGATTACATAGTACCCCCCTTCTCTTTCTTAGTTTCTGTTATTTTAATATGATATAGATAACAGCCCCTTATTAAAGGTATAATACATTATATAAAAAAGTTATTTTCTCTAAGAAATGAGATGTTATCATGTATAATTAATAAAAATTGCTTTTTAAAACAATTCTATAACCTGTCCTCGTTTTTTCTAATTCCATTTATTGTTATTAAAAAGATTCTAAGGGTAATTAAAATACCTTTGTAATTATTATAAACGTAAATTTGTTTTATCCAAAAATTTTAAACATAATAACAATTATCATAAATGTCATATTTATAGTAAAAGCACTTTTATTTGGTATAAACACAATACTTATATTTATTACAAATGTTTTTCTAAAAAATCTGGTCATTCTATTAAAATACATATTTTAATTCTGTTGCTAAGAAAAGTTAATTCTTAAATTTATGTTTCCTTCTTTGTAAAATATTTCATTTTTCTCAAAATATAATTCTTACTGCCTTAGCTCTTTATTTTTAAACCTCGACTCTTCTTAGATAGATTAAAATATTTTTAGAAAAACATTTAATATATCTGTTTCTCATATTTCTATTTATCGTTGGATTAGACATTTTGCTTTTTTCTTTAAATCCGTTTCTAAGTCTCTTATTCAAAAATCTAATCTCCCATAATATGAATGAGCTTTAAATAATACCTATGCAGAACTTATTACTATTGTTACAGACCATTTATCCGCTTATAATATGCCTATTTATATAACATATACTAATTTAAACATCAGATTTAATTTCTAATTTTATTTTTTATTGTAACTTTATATTCACAAAGATTCTTTTTTATCAAACTTAACACCTACTAATAAGGAAGATATTAATTTATAAACTATTATAAAGTCAAAGTATTTTTAATTTAAAGATAAGGTTCTAGAAAAATTTATAAAAAAAAGAAATAATTTTGTGTAAAATAGAAGCAAAGCAGTATATGCTTTGATTCTGTCCTTTAATTGAAAATCAGAATAACTAAATTAATTTAGGAAAAGAAATAAGAATTAATATTGTAAAATATGAGAAAGTTTTAGATAGTGATACTGTGAAGTATTAAAAATTTCCGGAAAATAGTTGTTTTTAGTTTTTTGACAATTCATTTTATTATACATATAATATATAAACTCACCTTTTGTAATAAAATTATACTATTGGAACTAAAAATCTTTATCTATTAATAAAAAACTTATATTAAACACTATACTCTATATATTTATGTGATAATGTTATGTCTTTAGAAACATATATTGTTCCATTTACATTTTCACCTACTTCAACTATCTCAAATCCTCCACTAGCAGAAAACTCTGCTTCTAATGAAGCACTAATTTCTCCTTTCAAAGAACCGCTTACATTAATAGTAGCAGTTCTGTTATTAGGAATTCTAACTATAGGCTCGTAATCATTAACAAACTCCAAACCTGAAATGCCATCAGCCTTACAAAAAGCAGTTCCATCTACATAACCTGATATATCAATTTTTCCATTACTATGAGCATAAAATTCAAGAGCCATTCCTGAAATAAGATCACAACTAGCTGTTTGTTTATCTGTAAATGATACACGCTCAACATATATAAAATCTTCAACATAAGGTTGTATACCCATTAATAATATATGGATATTTATTTTCAATATATTTTATAGATTTAGTATTTTTTCTTTAAACATTAAATTATAAAACTCATCAATTATATATCTTTCAATTTTTAGATTGTTCATATCATATAGTTCATCTATACATATAGTCTTCATCATATCAGTTGACTTAATATATTCTTGTCCAAATGTTTGAGTAATAAATATAGACAATTAATCTAAAAATATTAATATTTTTTATTCATATTGAAATTTCTCTCTACATCAAAAAATAGAATCTAATTATAATATTTATTGTAAATAATAAAATTGAATTTATTCTAATCTAACAAGATTTTCTTTTATAAATTCAAGATTTAATTGTGTTCTATCACTTTCAACCTTGTCTAATCCACGATACACATCTTTAATAGCATTACATACATCAACTCCTAATAAAGTATATTCTTTTATATTATAATCACTATACCCTTTTGAAAGATAACAACCATAATAATAAGTTTTCTCCATTGTTTCATTATTGTCAAAATAATTAGGATAATTTTTATTTAAAAAATTTATAGCTTCATCTCTTTTGTCATCGAAAACACCATTAATCTCAATATCTTCTTGAACTTGATTTTGGATATAAATTAGCATCTCATCAGTATTAGAACTTGGAATTTCGTTTTTCGACATTTCTGTATTATTATTTTTTTCATATTCACTATTTTTTGCTAAACTACAAGAAGTAAGTAATAAAAACAAAGAAAAATATATAATTGCCAAACTCTTCTTCATAATATACCACAACACCTTCTCCTATATATACCAATAAAATTTAATTATAAAGTTTAATTGCACCTATAATTACTACTAATGACAAAATAAACATTGCTACTTGTATAGAACTTAAAATCAATTGATTATTTATAATAAAAGAAAATATTAAAACTCCCAAAATTATACTAATAAGTTTCCTAACTTTTATTTTATAAATACTATATTCTTCTTTAGTTAAAGGTTTATTATCGTCTTCAATTGGTGATAAATTCCAAATAATAATAATAGAAATAATTAAAACTACTATTTCAAAAATACTATTTGAAATTTGCAAAAATTTAATTAATCTTAAGGCTACAAATGTTGTCACCGTAGACATTATATAACAACGAAATTGTGTTTTTGCATGATATCCCCCAGCAAAAATTCTTATTGGAATAAAACAAACTAAATATATAATTACTTCAATAAGCATATTTAATATCATACCAATACACAATGCAGTGAAAGTATTTAATAGAAATATAACTCCCTGAATTAAACCAAATAAATATATTTCTTTATCTTCTGGTGTTATATTAAAAAAGTAGACACAAAACTAACTAATATATTATAATTAATT
>CAMMLJ010000039.1 GCA_946497695.1 uncultured Clostridium sp.
CTATTACTAAGAATTTTGGATTTTTTACTATCTTTGAATTTTCTACTTTTTTAGCAACTTTCTTTAATACGTTCATTATTCTACACCTCCTTGTTTTACTGAATCTTCTACAAACTCGGTATTTGTGTAGAACAATTTTTCCATTAAATATTTTATAAAATTAGCACGCCAAAAACATATTGCTAGAATTTCTAAGCAATAGTAATTGCAAAGAAATTCTTTGCAATTTGCATAATTGATTTCTACTAAAAATAATTCCACTGGAATTATTTTTTTAGAACTCAAAAAACAGGCCATTTCTAGCACTTTATTTTTTCCTTCATATAGTGCTACAAACAACCTGTCTTCAACGCCAAATAGAGCAGCCTTATTTGCTACCCTCTTTATTTTTCTAAATGTACATGTGTGTGTGTGTACAGTGCCAAGGCTTACACGGGTTGCTATTTTTTGCATTTCTTTGCCCTCGCTTTTCTTTTTTATGTTTTAGTTAATCTTTCGAACAATTTTTGTTTTGGGAATATTCGAATTTAACTTTTTCTCCTTTTATTTATTTTATATTATTAAATTTTTTATTTTTTGTAAATACTTTATTTTCATCTAAAGACATCAAAAAAGACCGCACACTTTACGCACAGTCTTTTTTACATACTTTATTTACATTTTTATAACATTTTTAAAAGATTCTAATTATTTTTTATAATTAACGATTTTTTATAAAAATTAAACTAGCAAATTATTTTTCTAATTATAACTTGCTAGCTTCTACACACACTTTTACCTTTTAAGCTTTTTTCTTGAATGGGGATTTCGAGGAACGTCCCCTTATCCCTATTTTCTTTCCTAATACAAATAATATTATTCCTACTCCTATTATACTTATCACTATCCATACTATTCCCAATTTCGTATTTCTAGTTTCTCCTTCGCTTGCATAATATTCGCTTAAATTATTTGCTTCTATTTTTTCGTTCTCACTTACCACCTCCTCTTTACTTGTATCTAATAACTCTTCTTCATTATATATTTCATATTCTCCTGTTTTTTCATTGTATATACTTATATATTTATTCTCTGTTATAGAGTTATTAGTTTCGTCATTTTCAGTGGCTGTGCCAATATTTTCAGATTGCTCAGAATTACCTATATTTTGTTCCTCTAGTGCCTCTTCTACTGATGTTTCTTCTAGTTTACTTTGTAATTCTTTGCTTTCTTCATATTTATTTGAAATTTCTGCTGACAATTCACTACTTGAACCATCTCCTATCTCTGATACTTTATCCTTTATATAATCAAATAATCCTATTTTATCAGAAGTTTCGGACTCACTTGAAGATATTACTTCTCCTGTTTGATAATTAAACTTAATCTTATCTCCATTTTTATATGTAACCTCTACTTCATGAGAATCACTATTTAAATTATTTCCTATACTTTCAATATTTTCATTTACAAAGTTTTCCGGATACGTTATTGACTCTTTTAAATCATACATTTTACCATCAGATCCTAATACCGTTTCATATTCTTTTCCATTGTAATTGTCTAGTATTAAATTATTTGCTATAGGCACTATATTTTCTTCGGTTGCAGTTGCACCACTCAAAGTAGTTGGCACTACATACAAATTATTATCTTTTACATATAGTTTAGTATCTCTTGTAACCTGACTTCCATCTTCTGATGTTATTAAAGAATATGTACTATATGTCTCTATTTCTTTATTTGCATATTCAAAAGTTTGCTCTAACTCCTCATTTAAATTATGTGCTTGTAGTTCTGTGCTACTTATTTCTTCATCAGCTGGTAACAACACCGCTTGTTGCTCTCCAATACTAGTCAATATAGGATATTGATTATTTGTTAATACCGAAAAGTCCCATATACCTTTAGCCCAACCTAATTTACTTGTATATGTTGTAGTATCTCTTAGCTCCTCTGTATTCAAATAGTTATTTGTAGGTATAAATAATTCATTTTGTTCATTTGGATTTTCTCCATTAATATCTGAATATTTATATATGTATAAGTTTATGATTGATAAATTATAAGTTGGATTAGCACCTATTCCTAATGAAGAAGTACTTTTATCTCCACTTACAGTAGCATGAACATAATTTCCATAATATTGTGTTGTGCTAACATCTGTATCAGTTCTTCCTATAAGACCTCCTACATTTGTTTTTCCAGAAATACTAGAATTATATACTCCAGATAATCTCACAGCGCTACTTTGTGCATCAGAATCGTATGCATTATTAATATAACCAACTATTCCTCCAACAGAATGTGCTATTCCGTTTATTTCTGCATTAACATATGTATTTTGAATAACGGATAGGTTACTATCTATTCTTCCAGATATTCCTCCAACTTCTGAATACCCTTCTATATTTGTATTAATAACTGCAGATTCATAGGCTCCTCCATATCCGTTAATTCCTCCTACGTAACTTCTAGAAGTAGAAATATCGCAGTCTTCTACTAATCCGTATATAACTCTTGATTGCCCATATCCTCCGATACCTCCTACATAGTTACTTTTAGACCCCGTTCCATATATTTTAGAATCATACACATGAACATTAAATAAACTATTATGATAACCAGCTATTCCTCCTATATTACTTCCAGTTCCTTCTATTATACAGTTGCGTGTTGTTGCATTACCATTGTTTGTATATGCATTGCCAGTAATTCCTCCTACATAGCTATTTCCTTTTATATGATTATTAATTCCCTCCATTTGATTAACTCTTCCATAGCCTAATACTCCACCTACATAATCTTGTCCAGTTATATTAGAATTTTGTATTAATATGTTTTTTATTTTTTGTTCTATTTGATAATTGCTCCATTTAGCATATCCTATAATTCCTCCTGCATAATTTCCTGTTGCAGTTATAGTTATATTATCAGCATTAATATTAGTTATATCATTTTCATTTGTACTTGTTATAAAGCTTCCTACATATGAGATTCCTGTTACTTCTATATTTTTTAATTCTATATTATTTATTTTATTAGATACATTGTTTGCAATACATGCTACATAATTTCTTTTTGGCGCATCTATTACAATGTCCATAAATTTAACATTCTCAACTTCTCCAGATAAATTTACTATTACTCCTGTATAATTTCCAGCAGTATTATTTGTTATATTAATATTACTAAATATAATGTTTTTTAAACTTCCATTAAGTTCTTTTATTAGTCCCCCAGAATTATCTACAGTAATATTAATATTTTTTATAACATGATTATTTCCTTCCAAACTTCCAATAGAAACATTACTTTTAACTTCTCTTCCTGATAAATCTAAATCTGTCATTAGCATATAGTTTTCTGCACTACTTTCGTCTATTGATTGCCAATCTGTATAACTATTTATTTCTTTAAAGAATTGTACATTTATTTGCTCTTGAGTTTTTACTTCTTTATTCTCATTATTTTCTGCATACCATATTTCTGAAAGCTTGTAACTGTCCCAATATTTGGTTGGTGTTACTTGCATATTTATATAAGTAATTCCATTTCTATTTTCATTTCTTATTATTGAACTTTCTAGCCCATCTATAGTAATTTTACTTATGTATAAATTATTAACATTACTAATTTCTAATCTTATTTCTGCCAAATTATTGCTTATCTTTTGAATTTCTATATTTTGGATTTTTAAGATTTCTTCCAAAAGTTGTATATCTTCTTGGTTTGTAATTCTTTCTCCTGTAGTATTATTTTTTAACTTTGGTAATATATTGTTGCCAAGTTCACTATAATCATAAGAATCATCCCATAATAATGTACTAATATATGTATTCTTATCAAATATATCACTATAATTTAAAAGTTCTACATCTTCTGAAACAATGTCTATTCCTGCTATTTTTTGATTTACATATCCATAATTGTTCTTCCCGATAGTTCCATTTCCTGAAATTCTATTTGTTATACTTGCTCTTGTATAAATATTTCCAAGATATAAGTTATATTTTACTGGAATTTCTCTTGCTGTATCTCCAGAATAATATGTATTATATCCAACTATTCCTCCGACATATCCTGTTGTCGTTTCTATATTCATTATACTAAAACATTTTTGTATTGTGTTAGAGTTGTAACCTACTATCCCTCCAACATATTCTTTATTTGCATTTATTGTTCCCGTTGAATAACAATTAATAACTGTTCCAGCATCAGTTACTCCAACAATACCTCCTATTCCTTTTAATGTTAGTGCATTAGTTACATCTATATCTAGATTTTGTACAAATGAATTTTCTATATTTGAAGATATATTTTTTCCAAGTATTCCTCCTATTGTTGCAACTTCTATATATTTAGATATATTTATTCTTGAATTTGTTACTGAACTATTTCTTATAGTAGTATAACTTCCTTGTCCTAAAATTGTACCAAATACCACTTCTGTTGAATCTTCTTTGTATATATTTGCATTTTTTATGTGTACATTATCTATTATTGATGTACTATTTCCATTAGATATAAATCCAAAATTATCATTTCCATTTATAATATTTTGACTATAGTTTTCTATCGTTAAATTACTTATACTTCCTGATAAAGTATAGAATACTGCTTTATTACTACTTGGCACCTGGATATTCTTTATAGTATGATTATTTCCATTTAATTTTCCACTAAATGTACTAGTAATTATTATGTTTTGCCCTTGGTTCATAAAATCTAAATCTTGATTTAATATATAATTCTCTGTTGGAGATTTTTGTATTTCTTCCCAATCTGATATATTACTTATTTCTTTATAAAAGTCTACATATAATTTTCTTTCTCCGCTTTTATATTCTCTTGTATATTCATTATTCATAACTCCTTTTGTAGTTATGGATATAATTTCATATTCTGAAGTATATATTATTGGATTATTTATATTAGCTATTACTTCACTTTTTCCATCATTATATTCTTGACTTTCTATTGTACATGTTAAATTATCTATTTTTATATCTGTTATATTTTCTGCATTTTTATTATTTACTATAATTCTTAACTTTGCAGTATTATTAGTCTTTTCTAATACTTCTATAGATGTTATATCTGCTAAGTCTTCATCTGTTGTTTCTGGCAACTTTATATATTCTTGTTGTGGCATACAATTATCAAAATTTAATTGAGGAAAATATCCCTGTTTTATTAATTCTTCCGTATTAAACCTATTTTCCGAATTAATTACTTGATTTTGGAATTCTACATCATATAATGCCAATTCTGAACTTTTGATATCTCTAGAATTATTAAATATTTTATCTGAAAAATAATATGAATTTTCTACAGATGCAAAATTCCAACATGTGTTTGGTCCTCTTGATACTGTAGAATCTTTATTTAAATCTACAGAATAAACATTTCTGACAATACCATAATTATATACAGTAAAATTTGCTTCCAATGTACTTGATCCATTTTCAGTACTAATTTTAGTACTATTTAAAATATATACATTTTCAATCGTTGCCCCTGCATTGTTAACTATTACACATGGAGTATATTCATTATTGGAAGAAGCAGTTATATCATTTTGTACACTTTTTCCATATATATAACCATTTTTTATTGTTCCATACGATTCATCAATTAACGAATAGACCTGTGTACCATATACTATTTCTTTATAATTTATAATAAATCCATCAATGGTACCAATATTCTCCCAACCTAGTAATCCGCCTAAAATATGTGTATGATTCATTATATGATTCTACTATATTTATATATATATTTCGTATCAATCCATAATTCTGTGTAAAGAGTGCTCCACTACCATAAAATGACGCCCCTTGCTCTGGTAAGTGAATATTTAATACCAAATTTTCCAATACTGCTGTTTCACTAATTTTATAAAACATATAATACCCACGATTTTGAAAGTACAAATCTATGTTTTTTCCGTTAAAATTTATTTTACCATTAAATGCTAAATTTACTCCTCCGAAATTTAATTTTTCTCCTCTAAGGTCTAAATCATTTAAAATTATATAATTTCCATTTGGTTGAATTTCTTTGTAATCGTCTACTGTATATATTCCTTTAATTTCTTCTGTATCTTGTGTGTTATATTCTAATTCTGATAATACATATTCTCTATCTTTTATTTTTATTGCCAATTCTACTTTATATTGTTTGTTTGATTGGGTTGCATATGTTTTTATTGCATTTATAATTACATTCTCTTCTGGGATTTCTTCATATCTATCTGTTGATGCTAAATTGTTATCTTCATAAATTTTGATGTAATAATCATTTGTTGTTATTTCATCTCTTCTATCTTCTAAATTTATACTATATTTACTTTGTAATGTATATTTAAATTCTTCATAACTTGTTTTCTTATTTCCTAATTCTATTTGAAGTTCTTGTATTTCTATTCCATTTCCACCATAAATGAAGAATCCTAAATATCCGGTGCTATCCACTATTAATGTATATTGAAAATCTTGCCATTCTTCGGTTAGACCTAGTATTTGAGTTCTATTTGTATCTGTTTTACTATTTTGTATATATGTATTTTGTGAACCATTTACATTTCTTGCCTTAAAGCTCATTGTAACTTCTTGTCCGGCATATTCTCTTAAATCATATACTGCTCTTCGAGAGTTTCCATGTCCTCCTAATGTTAATGTCTTTGTTTCTGCATTATATTCTTTTCCATAATAATCGGTTGTAC
>CAMMLJ010000040.1 GCA_946497695.1 uncultured Clostridium sp.
CACACTTTACGCACAGTCTTTTTTACATACTTTATTTACATTTTTATAACATTTTGTTTTTCATTTTCAAATTACCCAATTAAGGCTTTAAAGCTGTAATTGGTACTATATAAATTCCTGTCTCGGAATCTTTAGCAATTACATCAGAATAACCAACTATAATACACATAAATTTAGGTTTTTTAAGCATATTTTTATAAAAGTTCAATAAACTTTTTTTAGCTTCTGCTACTTGATTAAATCCTAACTTTATTTCTACTGCTGCATATTCTCCATCACTAAACTCTAAAATAGTATCAACTTCCATTCCTGTAACATTATCTCTAAAATGAAAAATTTTTCCGCCTAAATAATCCATATAAATTTTTAAATCTCTTTCAACCATTGCCTCAAACATAAATCCAAAAGTCTTTAAGTCGTTTATTAACTTTTCTCTTGTTAATTCTAAACAAGCACATGCTAAAGAAGGATCTGTAAAATGTCTTTTAGCTGATTTACCAATTCTATTTGGTGATCTATAATTTTCACTATAAGCACTTTGATTATCTGTAATATGAAGTCTATTTAAAACATTTAAGTAATCTTCTACAGTCGTTCTACTTTCTATTCTTTCGTTTTCGTTCTGGAATTCATTAATATCTTTTAAGAGTGTATTATTGCTAACAACTGTTGACTCATTTCTAGCAAGACTTTTTAATAACATTAACATTTTACTTTTATCTCTATTTTTATCATCATTCATATCTTTATCTAAAATTGCATCTATATAACTTTTAGGTATAATCCCAATTTTATCTTCATCAACATTTAAATTAGATGGCCAACCACCGCGAATTATTAAGTCCGCTAATTTTTCTAATGTAACTTTTTCATTTATTTGATTTTTTAACGTTCCATTTTTTATTTCCTGTAAAGATGCTCTACCTGTTGAATCACCTGATTCGTATAAACTCATTGTATACATGTTTATTTTTCCAATTCTCCCAGCACCTGAGTGATGAATTTTTTTCTTTTGTTCTTCATCAGTTAGTTTTGTCGAACAAGTTAAAATATAAATTCCCTTTTCTGTAGTTTCGTCACACTTTCTTCTAACTGCATCCCATATTTTAGGTAATAAATTCCATTCGTCTATTAATTCTGGTCGTTCATTATTTAACACTAACTCTAAGCTTAAGTCCGCTTTTTGTCTTGTTTCGTCATCATCTAACAGTATAACACTATTAGCTTGATTTAACGAAGACCATGTTTTCCCACACCATTTTGGTCCTTCGATACTAACAGCACCAAATATTGATAAGTAATCTTTAATTTTTTTATCTACTAATCTATTTATATATTTTTCTTTCCTTAAACTCACTTGTTTTTCCTCCTATATGTATATTATAACCTATCTATAGCTAAAATCCAATACAAATGTGCTTTTTTAATAAATTTAATGTGCAATTTTTAACATTTTTCATATACAATTTTTAAAAAACTTACTTTATTACCTTTATTATGTAATTTTTTTACAGACATTTACAATTTGTAAAATAGCAAAAAAATAACTAATTGTTTCCTTTCGAAAAGCGAAAAATAGCCAATAAGTTTTTACTTACTAGCTATTTCTACACACACTTAATTTAATTTTTTTTATCTGCTTTATGCAAATTTGTCTTTTTAATTTACTTTTCGAATAAATTTATTAAAGTGACATTGCTTAACCTTAGGTTTTACACACTTTTACCTAATTTAAGTCTTTTCTTATAGGGATTTTAGGAACGTCCCCTTATCCCTATTTTCTTTCCTAATACAAATAATATTATTCCTACTCCTATTATACTTATCACTATCCATACTATTCCCAATTTCGTATTTCTAGTTTCTCCTTCGCTTGCATAATATTCGCTTAAATTATTTGCTTCTATTTTTTCGTTCTCACTTACCACCTCCTCTTTACTTGTATCTAATAACTCTTCTTCATTATATATTTCATATTCTCCTGTTTCTTCATTGTACATACTTATATATTTATTCTCTTTTAAAGAGTTATTAGTTTCGTCATTTTCGGTGGCTGTAATTTCTTCTGCATTTACAGAATTATTTCCAATATTTTTAGCTTGCTCAGAGTTACCTAAATTCTGTTCTTCTATTGCCTCTTCTACTGATGTTTCTTCTAGTTTACTTTGTAATTCTTTACTATCTTGATATTTATTAACTATTTCTTGTGATACATCAGAATTAGAATTTCCTATTTCTGATATTTTTTCTTTTAGATAATCAAACAATCCTATTTTTTCTGAAATTCCTTCAGTCGAAGATATTACTTCTCCTGTTTGATAATTAAACTTAATCTTATCTCCATTTTTATATGTAACCTCTACTTCATGAGAATCACTATTTAAATTATTTCCTATACTTTCAATATTTTCATTTGTAAAGTTTTCTGGATAGGCTATTGGTTCTTTCAAGTCATATAATCTGCCATCTGAACCTAGAACTGTTTCATATTCTTTTCCATTGTAATTGTCTAATATCAAATTATTAGCTACTGGTATTATTTTTGGACCTTCTGAGATCTCAGTATTTAATACCGCTGGTATCGCATATAAATTATTATCTTTTACATACAACTTAGCATCTCTTGTTACTTTACTACCATTATCGTCAGTTATTACAGAATATGTACCATATGTCTCTATTTCTTTCTCTGCATATTCAAAAGTTTGTTCCAATTGCTCATTTATTTCTATATTTTGTTCATCAATACTATTTGCCAAATTTCCAACAATGTGTTCATCATCTACTGGTATATCGATTCCCTCTTGCTCTGGTAAGTTCGATGATTTTAATGTTGGATATTTGCTATTTGCAAGAACATAAAAATTCCAATCTGATGTACTCCATTTTAGTTTAGTAGTATATGTTGATTGTTGCTTTAACTCTTCTTCTACTAAATAACTTTCCTGTGGTATAAAAGCTTCATTTTGTGCAGTTGGATTTTCTCCATTTATTGTAGAATATTTATAATAATATGTATCTCTTAAGTATTGTTCTTGATTTTTTCTCCCACCTATTCCTAATGAAATAGTTGTATCGTCTTCACTATTTAAATCAGTTTCTACATAGTTACCATAATAGAAACTTTCTGGTAAATATAAGTCTGTTGTTATATCTCCTATTAATCCCCCAACTTTAGATGTCGCTGTAATATCTGTATTTGCAACATAATTATCATATATCTTTGATGTTTTGTTTACAGCTGTCATATTTGAATTATCTAATTTTCCAATTATTCCACCTACAGATGAGTTTTCAGCTTGTATAGTAGCTGATACATAATTAGTCCCAATTGTTATTTCGCCTGCTACATAACCAACAAAACCTCCAACATTGTTGTTTCCTGTAATTTCTACATTTTTAATACAATTCATTAATATTACTGGATTACTACTTGTATTTGAATATGCTATTAATCCTCCTATATAATTTCCTGTACTTTCTATAGTTGTATTAATTATATAATTATTTAAAATATTACCTTGAGAACTTTCATCCAAACCTAAATTAAAACCACTAATTCCTCCTACGTAATTGCTATTAGCTCCTATTCCTTTTATTTCACAATTTACTACTTTTCTATTTTTTTGATAACAAGTTCCTGAATCGCCTGTTATTCCCCCTATATAATTTCCTTTTCCCGTTATAATTGAATTATATATCTCATGTCGATTATCTCCGTAGACCCACATATAACCTTCTATCCCACCTACATAGCTATTGCCTTCAACGTTTAAATCTATTCCTACTAAATTAACTTTCATATTATTAGAGCCAGCACCATCATAACCTAATATTCCTCCCACATAATTATTTCCTTTGACAGTTGCCTCTGTTAAATTTACATTACTTACATTACTTGAACTATCTCCTAAAATTCCCCCTACACAATTTCCACTAGCGGTAATAGTTATATTGTCAGCTTCCAAATTCTGAATACCTCCAGTTGATTGTCCTATAAGCCCTCCAACATATTCCTTTCCTGTTATATTTATTTGTTGAAGCTTTACATTATTAATATCAGCGGAAGAATATCCTATGCAACCAGTTTTTGATCCATTCTTTGCAGATATCTCAATATTCACAAATTCTGTATCACTCATTGTTCCACTTAACGTTGATATTATTCCAACATTAGAAGTTGTATCATCTGTTTTTATATTAACATTTTCAAACTTAACATCACTTAAATTTGTTGTAATATCCTGTATTAATCCTATTTCATCATCTGAAAATTCTAGATTTATATTTTTTAATGACTTTGTTCCTCCTACTGCTTCTAATCTTGCCATCGTTACATTTGTTTTTACATTCGTTCTGCCAGTAAAGTCTATATCTGACATTAACCTATAGTTTTGATATGTTCCTTCTTCTATTTCTTGCCAATCTTCGAAATTATATAACTCTTTATAGAATTGTATCTCTATCTTTCCTTCTACTTCTTGTTCTTTTTGTTGCCCGTTTTCTTTATATTCAATTTTTGTTATTTTGTATGTGTCGTAGAATTTATTTGGTTTTGCTGTTATATTTATATACGATTTTCCATCTCTTGTTATTATATTTGTAACTGTTACGTCCATTCCATTTATCTCTAGTCCGGTTACTTCTGCCTTATTTGTATTTGTTACTACTATTTGTCCTGCTATTTGGTCTACTGCACTTTTTTCTATTACTACACTATCTATTTTGAATTCGTTTGATACATCTAAATATATATCTTCCTGATTTGGTAATAACTCACTTGAATTTGTTCCATCTTCATTTATTTTATGAAGTTTTGGTAGTATGTTCTCTCCTAATTGACTGTAATTATATGCATTTCCATAATTTAATATATTTGTATAGGTTGATTGTGTTAATAATTCTTCTGGCGTTAACAACTCTATATTTGTTCCTGTTTCTTCACTTATATATCCGTTTAATCTTTGGTTACTATATGCATAATTTGTGTCTGTTAATGTTCCTGAACCTGCTATTCTTGCAGGTGTTGTATCTAATTGGCTGGTATATAAGTTTCCTAATGCTATATTATTACCTATTATTCCTCCACTTATTACATTACCAGCTATTCCTCCTATTGTACTTGCATTTCCTGTTATATCTACATAACTAAATGAATTATATAATTTTCCTGTATTATATACATATCCAATTAATCCACCTACATTACTTCCATCTATTTCTATTTTTCCTGTTGCATAGCAATTAATAATTTCTACATTTTTAGCTCTTCCTACTAGGCCTCCTACTCCTTGATATGTATTATTTTTTGTTTGTATATTTACATTGCTTGCATAACAATTAGACATACTTTTAGAATTAACATCTCCAACCAAACCACCAATACGTGTTCTTGATGAGTAACTTTCATTTATAATCGTTACATTTTTTATTCCACTATTTTTCATTTCTCCTGTTAATGTACCTACTAAACCACCTTGTCTACCACTATCTTCTTCGCTAGTTTTAGTAATTTTTACATTGCTTGCATATACGTTTTCTATTTTATTTGCGTTAATAATTATTGATTTTGCTTTATCACTTGTTATCTCAATATTTTCAAATCTCAGATTTTTTATTTCGTTATTTACATACCAAATTATACCACCTTGTGTTGTATTTATATTTTTGACTATATGATTATTTCCATCTAATATTCCATTATATTGTGTGTTAATAATACTATCATTTGGATTATTCTTAAAGTCCAAATCTTGCATCAATATATAGTTTTCTGTTGGCGAAGTATTTATTGCTTTCCAATCATCTGTTGTATTTATTTCTCTGTAAAAATCTACATCTATTAATCTTTCATTTTCTTCAAAATCTCTTGTGTATTCTTTGTTATATGCTCCTTTGGTTGATATACTCATTACTGAATACTGTGATACACAGATTATTGGATTATCTAATATTGCTATTACTTCACTTTTTCCATCTTTATATTCTTGACTTTCTATTGTACATTGCAAGTTTTCAATTGTTATATTTGTTATTGTTTCTGCTGATGGATTATTTATACTGAATTTCACTTTTGCTGTGTCTTTTGTACTTTCTAAAATTTCCATTGATAGTATATCTGGTAAATCTTTATCTTCTACTTCTGGTAATTCTATATATTCTTGATTTGGCA
>CAMMLJ010000041.1 GCA_946497695.1 uncultured Clostridium sp.
CAGGAGATGAAATTACAAATCTACAACAAGCAGGAATAAAAGAAATAAAATATGATAACTTAAAATCAAATACAAGATATACAATAGAAATAACAGGAAATGTACAATTAGGAAATACAAAAGAAAATGTGCCAATAACATATAACTACAAGGAATTTATAACATTAAAAATACCGGCAAAAGTAGAAATAAGAAATCAATTTGTAACAGGAAACTTAATAGATTTTGATGTAAGAATAGAAGATATAAATAATTCTGTGCTAAATAATACAGTAAGAATGGAATTAAGAGATGAAGATAACAATTTAATAGATCTACAAGAAATAACAACAAACCAAGAATATCTAAGAAAAACATATGAAAAATTAGAAGAAAATATAACATATAGATTAAGTTTTTATGCAGACCAATACAATGAAGGAAGTACAGATGAAACTTACAAAGTAAATTATTTAATAACAGAAATAGAGATAGTAACGGAGCCAGGAATAAGTGGAGAAATAGGATTAACAGAATTAACAAGAAAAGCAACAGGAAAAAATCTAGTAGATATGAGTTCAGAAAATAAGTGGTATGTGTATCCAAATTTTAGTACAACCGATTATTATGGAAAAGAATATAATGCAGAAACAAAGACATTAACATTGGGAGGACATAATAACGTAAGAAGGGCAGTATATGATTTAAGAGAATATGCAGGGCAAGAAGTTACGATGAGTTTTAAAGCAAAATCAGTTAGTGGATCGCAAACAGCGTATATTCAAAATAGCAAGTTAGATACAAATAGAATACAAATACAAGGATTAAGTGAAGAATGGCAAGATTTTCAATATACATTAACAGTAGATGAAACGGGATATTTAGGTTTTTATATAGCTGGAGGAAATGGAATAGAAGTACAAGAACTTCAAATAGAATTAGGAAATAAAAAGACAAGTTATGAAGAATTTAAATATACATTACAAAGTAATTACAGTATAAGCCTAGAAGATAAAAGAGATGAAATAACAACAAATGATTATTATATAAAAATATATGAAGATAATAATTTAGTAACAACAGATAGATATGAAGAAATACCAGAAGAGAATGTAATTATAAATGCAATAAAAACATATACAACACAATCAAACAAGCAATATAAAGTAGAACTTGTTATCAAAATAAAAGATAGAGAGTATGTACTGTCAAAATTGGAATATAACACACAAAATGCAGAAGAAATAAAAGGAATCTATACTACGGAAGATTTTTTAGAAATACAACCTAGAGGAAATTACATAGTATTAAATGATATAGAACTTACAGGTTCAACACAATATTATTTTGGAGCTAATATTCCTTTTGAAGGAACTATAGATTTTAATGGGAAAGAATTTGATAGAAAGTTTCAAGGAATATCATTTTTTTCAGTTTTAACAGAAACCGCTAATATTAAAAATTTAGTTTTTAATATTCATTTACCAAATGCAGATACTGACATGTATACGGATGGTGCATTATTTAAACTAAACTATGGAACAATAGAAAATATACAAGTTAATTTAGTAGAAAGTTATGCAAAGGTATATTCATATATATCATTGTTTGGACTTACAAATTATGGACTGATTGATGGTATAACAGTAAATTACAAAGAAACATTATTTGCAGGAAGTCACACTAATTTGATTCGCGTCAATAGTGGAAATATAAGAAATGGGTATGTATATGGGAAAAATATAGAGGCAATTGAACCTACCATTAGTGGTAAAAATGTAACGCCATTTGTACAGAATAACACATCGAGTGGAACAATAGAAAATATATATGTTTTAAATAGTACAAATAATAATGGACAAACTCAATCAAATGAAGCTAATATCGTTATATCAAATGGAGGAAAAGTAAATAATGTATATTCAGTACAATTAAATCAGGAGTCAACTGTTACAAAAGGCCCAAATATATGTAGTAATTTGGGAAGTGCTAATAATTCATATTATTTTTCAGATAAAATATATAATAGTACAGATATAAAATCTTCAGAATTAGCACTATATGATGTAAACTTTCAAAATAAATTATTAAATTCATATAGTAAGTTTAATGTAGATGAATATATTGATAAAGGATATTTCCCTCAAATAAGTATGCCAGAATGTATGCCACTGCAAACCTATATTAGTTTACCAGAAGTAAAAGATGAGGATTTAATAGATATAACATCGACAGAAATTATTGAACAAACTAATAATACAGGTAAATTAAGAATTACAGTTAATAATCCAAATGCTGAAACTATAAAAGAGATAAAAATACAAAATTTAAACTGTGAAATATTAGAACAAGAGTATAGTGAAGGAAAAAGTGAAGTAATAGTATATATATCAAATCCAATTAGATATGTATCAGAATATGAATATATTTCAATTACATCACAAGGTGTAATTGGAAGTGAATATACGAAAAAATATGAAGCGGATGAAAGAAAATTTTATATAGACTTTTATAAAGAAGTAAATAATATAGATGATTGGTCTAATATAAATAAATCATTAGCCGAAAATTATATTTTAACAACAGATTTGGATTTTATAAATCAAACAGATAATATAATTATAAAATCAACATATTCAGGCAAGCTGAATGGAAACAATCATATTATTAAAAATATAAATGTCCCAAATAATTATGCGGGAGTATTTAATTTATTAACAGGAACTATAGAAAATTTAATAATAGAAAATTACAATCAAGAAATTAATAAAGCTAATTATAATGGTTTTATAATACAAACAAGTACAAACAGTCATATAAATAATGTACATATGCGTAATGCAAATATTACACAAAATACAGAAGCAGCAATTTATGTTGGATGTCTTGTAGGTCTTCTAAATAATAATAGTAGTTTAGAGAATGTATCAGTAATAAATTCAAAGATGATTATAGATAATTATATCGAATCTATAGGAATAGGGGGACTTGTAGGATACACCGATGGTACTTCTATAAAAAATTCTTTTACGAATAATGTAGAAATACAAGTAACAGATGCTTTAATGTCTTCTGGTATTGGTGGAATTGTTGGCAGGTCATCAGGTCCGATACAAAATTGTTATAGTGTAGGAAGTATTGAAGCAAATAGAGAATATGTTGGAGGAATAGCAGGATATGCTACTAGTGATATCTCAATGTGTTATAGCAATATGGAAATAAAAACTACAGCTAATTATACAAGTGGTATTGTAGGATATGTTGATTTTACACCAGGAGATGAACTTAAGGAAAACCCTATAAAATATAATTTATATTTAGGAAATATTTATACAGATGGTGAAATAACTAATAGAATTTCAGGAAATTCATCCTTAGGCAGAGGGAACTTTGGATATACAGAACAACAAATAAGTGGACCTGTAACTGGAAATGAAGATGTAGATTTACTAAGTTATAATGATTTACTATTGGAATCTACATATAGAAATAGAATGTTATGGGGAGATGATTATGATTATGCAGGACTTAATGTAGGAATATTTCCAAAATTGAGACATAGTACAGCAGGAGATTTATTAATAGATCAAACAGATTTGGTACTTAAAGAGGCTGAATTAAAGATAATTAATAAAGAGTTAAATAAGCAGGATTCAAATACTGTGCAAATAAGATTAGAAGTAGAAAATAAACAAGGAAGAGATATAACGAATATAGAGATTGATGACATGGAAATAAATATTACTAGAAATACATATCAATCAGGAATTACATATATAGATATTGTAGCAAATCCTATAAAATATTTAGATGCTTATAGAATTTCAAAAATATATTATGATGAAAATGAAGCGCAAGAATTAAATGAAAAATTAGAAATCCAATTTTTTAAAGAAATAAGAAGCTATGCTGATTGGCAAAGTGTAGATAAAACTTCAGCACAAAACTATAGATTAATGGCAGACATAGATTTAAATGGAAAAAATGATGTAAATAGTAATGTTTCTATAGGAAGATTAGATGGAAATGGATACGCAATAAAAAACATTACAACAACCATTGAAGAGTCTGGTGGACTTATAAAAGAATTAAAAAAAGAGATGTACAATATAACTTTTGAAAATATAAATATAACATGTAATAGTTCTGGAAATTATCTGGGAATTATAGGAAACAATGCAGGAAAAATAAATGATGTTATTTTTAAAAATATTACAATAAATGCACCAAATAGAAGTTATGTAGCATGTATAGCTAAAAATAATGCTGAATATATAGACAATATTAATTTAGAAGAAATAAATATAAGTGGAAATAGTTATATTGGAGGTTTAATAGGGGATACAAATGAACAATATATTACTAATATAAATGGAAAAGATATTGAAATAAAAGGTAATGGTAATTGTGTAGGAGGAATAATAGGAAGATTAGTATGGTCTGATAAAAGTCATTACCCATATACCAAAAATATAAATATTGAGAATGCAACTATAAGTGGAAATACTCATGTAGGCGGTATATTAGGTTATGGAAGAATTTATTATTTACAAGCTACTAATGTAAATGTTGAAGGAACATATTATGTTGGTGGTATATCAGGATATGCTTTTATTAATAATGGATGGTCCAATATATCAAATTCTGAAATAAAAGGTACAGAAAGCTATATAGGAGGAATTGCAGGATATCATAATGGAGTTTATGATTGTGATGTTAATAATTGTAAAATATTGGGAACAGGAGCAAATTCATCATATATAGGTGGAATTGGTGGAACAGTAGCAGGTGGTGCTGTTGGGTGTTCAGTTGTTAATTCTGTAATTGAAGGAAATGGAAGTAATATAGGGGGAATCAATGGATATATAGGTTCTTCACAACAATCTTTTATATATAACACAGAAGTGACAGGATATTCAAATGTAGGAGGAATAATAGGACAGCTAACCACATATAGTGGATCAATGGGGATTTGCTATGTAAATGCCAAAATACGTGCAATAAGTAATAATGTTGGAGGCTTAGTAGGATATGCAAACAATATAAATGCAAATGGTGTAAGTAGAATAACAGCTAATCGAAGTGCTGTATATAATTCTATAATCGAAGGAAAAAGAAATGTAGGGGGAGTAATAGGAGAAATAGCAGAAGAACCACAAGATATAACATGGTTTTATAGAAATTATATTGAAGCAAAAATATATGGAGATGAAGGTTCTACATCATTAGGTATTGGAAGTAATGAGCAATATAATTCATTATTAGAAGATCTATATATTTATAAATACTCAACAATAAACAATGAGATCCCAAATGCACAAAATGAAATATTTATTAATGAAAATGCATATTTAGTAGAAAATGATTTAAAAGAACAACAAACATATACGACGAAATTAAAATGGTCAACAACAAATTGGAATTTTAATTCATTGAATGATAATAAATATCCAATTTTGTCAAGTAGTTATTTACCAGAACAAATTGGAATAGATATACCAAGTGATTCAGAACATATAATAGAAACTACAGAAAGTTCTATAGAAACACAAAATGAATTGATTAATGAACAGCTTGAAGAAATATTTGAATATGATAACAAAACAATAGCAACATATAGCACATATTCTTTAATAACTGCAGAAGATGGCAGCCAAGCTACAAGAAATACTAAGTTATATGTAAAGGATAATAATTTATATGCAATACCTGTTGTGATTGCAAGTACAAATGAAGGCGAAGACATAACAACAC
>CAMMLJ010000042.1 GCA_946497695.1 uncultured Clostridium sp.
ACATATAACTACAAAGAATTTACAACATTAAAAATACCGGCAAAAGTAGAAATAAAAAATCAATTTGTAACAGGAAATTTAATAGATTTTGATGTAAGAATAGAGGATATAAATAATTCTGTGCTAAATAATACAGTAAGAATGGAACTAAGAAATAGTAACAATGATTTAATAGATTTACAAGAAATAACAACAAATCAAGACTATATAAGAAAAACATATGAAAAGCTAGAAGAAAACCAAACATATAAATTAAGTTTTTATGCAGACCAATATAATGAGGGAAGTACAGATGAAACATACAAGGTAAATTATTTAATAACGGAATTAGAGATAGTAACGGAGCCAGGAATAAGTGGAGAAATAGGATTAACAGAATTAACAAGAAAAGCAACAGGAAAAAATCTAGTAGATATGAGTTCAGAAAATAAATGGTATGTATATCCAACTTTTAATACAAGTGGAGATTATGGCAAAGAATATAGTAAAGATACAAAAATATTAACACTAGGGACACTTAACAATAATACTAGGAGTGTAGTATATGATTTAAGAGAATATGCTGGAAAAGAAATAACAATGAGTTTTAAAGCTAAGAAAGCGGATAGTGTTGTATATGCATATATACAGAATAGTAAAAACGGTACTAATACAACAATTATAGAAGGACTAACAGATGAATGGAAAGAGTTTCAATATACATTAACAGTAGATAGTACAGGATACATAGGGTTTTATGTTTTAGGTTATGGAAGAATAGATATTAAGGAACTTCAAATAGAGTTAGGAAACAAAAAGACGGATTATGAAGAATTCAAATATACACTTCAAAGTAATTACAGCATAAACTTAGAAGACAGAAGAGACGAAATAACAACAAATGATTATTATATAAAAATTTACGAAGATGATAAATTAGTAACTACAGATAGATATGAAGAAATATCAGAAGAGAATATTATTGTAAATGCGATAAAAACATACGCAACACAATCAAACAAACAATATAAAGTGGAATTGGTAATAAAAATAAAAGATAGAGAATATGTGTTATCAGAATTAGATTATAATACACAAGATACAGAAGAAATAAAAGGAATATATACAGTAGATGACTATAAAGAAATTCAACCAAATGGAAATTATATCGTGTTAAATGATTTAGACCTTAGAGAAGAAACGTTAATGTTTGGAGGACCGCGTTTACCTTTTAATGGAAAAATAAACTTTAATGGAAAAAACATAGATTTTGAATTATCAACAGAGCCACTATTTCATATAATTCAAGAAACAGCGGTATTAGAGAACTTAGTTTTAAATATACATTTACCAGATAGAGATGCAAACCCTGGTAATGGAGCGTTATTCGTGCAAAATTATGGCTTAATACAAAATATACAAGTAAATATAGTAGAAGCATATAATAGATCATATGAATATATAAGAGGCTTAGGAACCGAAAATATGGGAATAATTGATGGTTTTGTAGTTAATTATAAAGAAACAGTTTATGGGCCTAGATCATATTCGTTAGTATATAGATCATATGGTACTATAAAGAATGGATATATATATGGAAAGAGTATACAAAATTATATAGCCGGATCTTCGAATGATGCATTTACGCCATTTGTTATGTATAACAATGTAGGAGCCATGATAGAGAATGTATATATATTGAATAGTACTAATATAAGTACAGAAAATGCTCCAAGTTCAGGTGAGGCAAATTGCGTATATAGTAATAATGGAACTGTGAGAAATATTTATTCTGTAGACTTAAATAAAGATTCTACAGTATCAATAGGACCAAATGTATATAATAATCGAGCAACAGTGGAAAATTCATATTACTTTTCAGATAAAATATTTAGCAATACTAGGGATATAAAAAGTTCTGAATTAGCACTTTATGATGTGGAATTTCAAAATCAAGTAATTAATTCGGAAAATAGATTTAATACGGAAGAATTAATAAAACAGGGCTATTTTCCTCAATTAAACTTTGATGATTGTATGCCGCAACAAGAATATATAAAGTTGCCAGAAACAACAGATGAAGACTTAGCAGATATAACATCTATAGAAGTATTAGAAAAGACTAATAATACTGCAAAGTTAAGAATTATAGTAAATAATAAAAATGCAGAAAATATAACAAATATAAAAATAGATAATTTAACATGTACAATAGAAAGTCAAGAATATAATGACGGAAAAAGTGAAGTAATAGCAAACATAAGTAATCCAATAAGATATACTTCAGCATATGAAATTTTATCAATAACCACAAAAGGAATTATGAATAAAGAATATACAAGAGAATATAAAAGTGGAGAAAGAAAATTATATGTAGATTTTTATAAAGAAATAAATAGTATATCAGATTGGGAAGAAATACTAAAATCTCCAACAGAGAACTATATATTAAATCAAGATTTAGACTTTATGAACCAAGGGCAAAACATAATAATTACAAATACATTTAGTGGAAAATTAAACGGAAATAACCATGTAATAAGAAATATTCAAGTACCAGACAATTATAAAGCAGTATTTTATAATTTATCAGGAAGTATATGCAATTTAACAATAGAAAACTATAGTCAAAATATTATAAATGGAAATAATACATTTGGATTTATATCTAATGGAAATAGTACATCAATAATAGATAATGTACATATAAAAAATGCAAATATATACAAAGAAGATTCAACAGAAGTGGTATTTGGTACAATTTTAGGACAAGGAAGTTATACTACTATAAGAAATAGTTCAGTAACCAACTCAAAAATAAATATTTCGAAATACATAGATTCTGCAACAATAGGCGGAATACTAGGTATAAGTCTATATTCAAATGTAGAAAATTCATTTGTACAAAATCTAGATATAGATGTAAATAATGCACTAACTCTAAAAGGGATAGGAGGCATTGTTGGAGTAACAAATGCCGGAACAGTTACTAACTGTTATTCTACAGGAAAAATAAATGCAAATAAAGAATATGTAGGAGGAATAGTAGGATATAACTCTGATACAATACAAAAATGTTTTAGTACAATGAAGATAGAAACAACAGCAGGATATGTTGGTGGTATTGTAGGATATAATACCTATAATAGTGGAGACTACGGAAGAGAAGTACCTGTAAAATATAATTTGTACTTGGGAAATATCTATACAAGAGCCAATATAACCAATAGAATATCTGGAAATGGAAATATTGGTAAGAACAATTATGGATATATAAATCAAAAAATAGCAGGAGTAGATATTGATTCAGAAGATACAGAGCTTTTCAATTATAATGAAATATTTAATAAGAGTACATACATTGGCACTTTATTATGGGATGAATCTTATGATTATAGTGAACTAAGTAACAAAATACTACCAAAGATAAAAAATAATATTACAGGAAAAATTATTCAAAACCAAGAAGATATACAACTTGTAGAAGAAATATTAAAAGTTCAAAATATAGAAATACAAAAGATTAGTAATAATTTAGCTGAAATAAGGTTAGAAATAAGCAATTTAAATAATTTAGATATAAATAAAATTACTATAGATGGGCTAGAAAGCACCATAACAAGAAATGAAAATAGAAATGGAATTACTTATATAAATATGCAAGTAACGCCAACTAAATATTGGGATAGTTATAAACTTTCAGAAATATGGTATACAGAAAATAATGAGAATATAGAAGTAGAAACTCAAGAGCAAATAAATATACAATTCTTTAAAGAAATAAACAGTTATACAGATTGGCAATCAATAGACGAAAGTAGCGCAGAAAACTATATGCTAATGACAGATTTAGATTTATCAGGTAGAGAAGTTAAGAGTAATGTTTCTATAGGAAGATTAGAAGGAAATAATCATGTTATAAAAAATATTAATATTACTGTAGATAATTCTGGAGGACTAATAAAAGAACTTACAGGAAGTTTAAAAGATATCACGTTTAGTAATATTAATATAATAAATAATACTTCTGGAAATTATACAGGAGTAATAGTGAATTTATCTGGAGAAGTTGAAAATGTCAAATTTATTGATATTGTAATTGATGCACCAAAAAGAAATTATGTAGCATGTATTGCAAACAATGTATCTAATAAAATAACTAATATAGAATTAGAAAATATAGAGGTAAGAGGAATTTCATATGTAGCAGGTTTTATAACAATTACAAATGAAAACAATATAACAAATATTACTGCTAATAATATCACAATAACAGCAACAGGAAATTTTGCAGGAGGAATTATAGGATATGCAGGCTGGACAAATTATATTATAGAGCAAAAAATAAAGAATATATTAATACAAAATTCTAATATAACTGGACAAGACTATGTAGGTGGAGTATTAGGCTATGGAAGAGTTAATCAAATGGAGGGAATTAATAATCATATAAAAGGAAATAGCTATGTAGGAGGAATTACTGGCAATGCATATACAAACAATGGTAATGCAACAACACGCAACTGTATAATAGAAGGAACTGGAAGTAATATAGGAGGAATAGCTGGTTATCATAATAGTTTATTTAATGTTCATGTGTATGATTCTAAAATATATGGAACGGGGTCTAAAAGTAACTATGTAGGAGGTATCGGAGGATATGGGCAATCAAGTGTTATATACGGATTAGTAGAAGACTGCGATATTTCTACTTCTGGAAGTTACGTAGGAGGAATTAACGGATATAGAGGGAGTTGTATATCAGCAGTTATTAATACAACTATAGAAGGATATTCAGAAGTAGGAGGAATAACTGGAAGAACAGAAAGTTACGAATCTCAAGTTTATAATACATATGTTAATGCAAAGATAAACGGAATAGCACATTCTGTTGGAGGTATAGTTGGTTATGTTAATAATGCATATGATTCAGCTTCAAGAAGTAGTGCTGTGAGATTATCTGGAGTATATAATAGTACTGTTACAGGAAAAACAAATGTAGGAGGACTTATAGGAAGAACAGATATAGATGTTGATACAACAAAGTATTATGGAAATTATGTTCATGCTACTGTAAGTGGAGATGAAAATAGTATTTCATTAGGAATAGGTGCTAATCCAAACTATAATTTATCAATTAGAAACTTATACATATATAAATATTCTAAAATTAATGGTGAAAATCCAGATGAAGCAAATGAAACATTTATATCAAAGGATAATTATTTGACTGCAAATGATTTAAAAGCTTCTAGCACTTATACAAATAGGTTAGAATGGCCTAGTGGAGCGTGGGATTTTTCAGTATTAACAAATAATCAATATCCAATTATAATAACATCATATATAGGTGAACAACAAGCAATACAGTTACCAAACGATGAAGAAATAAGTAGCACTGAACTACAAGCATATAATCTAAATGAGGAGTTAGAGCAAACTTTTGAATATGCAAACAAAGAAATTGAGACATATAGTACATATTCTTTAATAACATCAGAAGATGGAAGTAAGGTTACAAGAAATGCTAAGTTATATGTAAAAGATAATAATTTGTATGCAATACCTGTTGTGATTGCAAGTACAAATGAAGGCGAAGACATAACAACAC
>CAMMLJ010000043.1 GCA_946497695.1 uncultured Clostridium sp.
TTACCCTGCTTCTTAAAAATTAGTGTTGCTTTTCGGTGGATACTGTTAAGCTTCAGTTGGATAGCTTAAAATCTAAAATTCTAGTATGCTACGGGGTAATAATTACATATATCAGAGCCATAACTGATTAAGTACTAGAGCTTTCATAGAAATTATAAGTGTCAGTTATAATACTTATTAAAAGAAATGAAATTGGCACGAGGTCGCGCCTCGTAAATCTAGCGTTCCAGTTTACTATTGAATATGAGGTAACCATCCTGGCAAAAAAAGGTGTATGTCAATAGTTTTAATAGTTGCAAGAGTTTAAGATATACAAATATGGGATTATACTAATCATACTGACACTATGGTTAGTATTTTCTATTTATATAAACTTTCTACTGTTGTTTCTAATATATCTGCCAATTTTATTGCCTGCATAACATCGGGTTTTCTTCTTCCTGTTTCCCATTGTGAAAATGTATTTTGTTTTATTCCCAATTCTTTTGCTATATCACTTTGAGATAATTTTTTCTTTTTTCTAAATTTTTTAATGTGATTCATATTAGCTCACTTTCTAAAAGTTTTTCTAATTTTTCTTTATTCACTTATCTCGCCTCATTTGCTTTTATTTCACGTTTCGTGATTTTATGTTGTAAAAAAAATATTTACATCAAATTGAGGGTACTTTGATTTTAATTTTGTTGTAAATTCTCTACTTGGCTTTCTAAATCCATTCTCTACTTTTTCATATAATGATTTGGATACTTCTATTTTATCTGCAAACTCTTGGCTTGTAAGCTTTAAAGACTTTCTAAACTCTTTTAATTCTTCCATTTATACATCACCTCTTTTCACATTCTGTGATTATATTATATCACTTTTTGTGGTTTGTCAATACTTTTTTAAAAAAATTTTTATATTTCTTTCACAGTTCGTGGATTATGTTTACTTTTCACAATTTGTGTGATAAAATATAATTGTACTTGGAGGTGTTTATGTTAGGTAATAGAATAAAAATTTTAAGAGAAGAATTAGGTTTAAAACAAGAAGAGTTGGCAAATAAAATGTCGGTATCCCCTAGTTCTATTGGTATGTACGAAACAAATAAAAGAGAACCTAATAACGAATTAATATTGAAGTTGGCTCAATTTTTTGGAGTATCAACAGACTACCTACTTGGAAAATCTGATATAAGAAATCCAGGTAAACAAATAGATGATGTACTAAATGAAGCTATGATAGGTATGTCAAAAGAAGAATATGAAGCGTTGACGGAAACGCAAAAAAAACAAATAAGGGATTTCGCTCTCTTTGTTAAAAATCAAAATGATAAAAAAGATAATTAAATAAAGAGGATTTTCAAAGCTAGTTATTAATATTAAAAATTAAATAAAATTTAAAGGAGATATTGATATGATTGATTTTACAAATAGTACGGTAGAATAAAACATATTAAGGAGTGTTTTGCTTATGTTAGGTAATAGAATAAAACTGTTAAGAGAAGAAAAGAATATAAATCAAGATGTATTAGCAAAACTATTAGGTTTAGAAATCGCTGGCATAAGCAAACTGGAAACTGGTAGAGTTCCTTTAAAAGATGAATATATAGTTAGGCTTGCCGAATACTTTGGAGTATCAACAGACTACCTACTTGGAAAATCTGATATAAGAAATCCAGGTAAACAAATAGATGATGTACTAAATGAAGCTATGATAGGTATGTCAAAAGAAGAATATGAAGCGTTGACGGAAACGCAAAAAAAACAAATAAGGGATTTCGCTCTCTTTGTTAAAAATCAAAATGATAAAAAAGATAATTAAATAAAGAGTTTTTTCAAATCTAGTTATTAATATAAAAATCAAATAAATTTAAAGGAGAAATTGATATGATTGATTTTACAAACAAAAATATTATTAAATTAAAACCTTTTTCTATAAAAGAAGGTGAATCAGTTATTAAAGCTATTATGGCTTCAAATGAGGAAATTGCATTTGCATTTACTTCTATGAGAGACAAGCTAATTTTTACAGATAAAAGAGTTGTTTCAGTTAATGTTCAAGGTATAACTGGAAAAAAAGTAGATTACACTTCTATACCTTACTCAAAAATACAAGTATTTTCTATTGAAACATCTGGAACTCTTGATTTGGATTCTGAACTCGATATTACAATAAGTGGATTAGGAACTGTTAGATTTGAATTATCCTCACAAACAGATATAAAATCTTTAGGTCAATATATATCAAATAAAGTTTTAAACTAAAAATAGTAAAAATTTTGATACATATAAGATAGAAAAATGAATATATGACACAAGGAGTAATTATATGAGTGAAAATGAAGAAATAGCAACAAACAAACCTTTAAAAGGACAAGTTGAAATTGGAGAAGAAAAGAGTAAAGCTATTGTACATAAAGATAGTGCTTTAAGAAGATTAGATATTTCATTTAACAAACATATTGAATTATCAGAATATAAAAAGAGTAACTTATTAGCTTATTGGATTACTGATTTTTCTAATTATCACGATAACGAAAAAACTTTTGACATAAAACAGCTAAAAACTTTTAAGCGTGGAGATATAATAAAAGTTAACTTAGGCTTTAATATTGGTAATGAATTAGGTGGTCTACATTATTGTATCGTTTTAAATAAAAATGATAACCCATACTCTGGTACTTTAAATATAATACCTTTAACCTCTCAAAAGAAAAATAAAATATATAATGATAATACTTGCGTTAATTTGGGAGATGGCTTATATATTTCATTAAATAATATGTGCAATAAAGAATATAAGAAATGGAAAGAAAAGTTTGATAACGTAGACAAAGAAGAAGACATCAAACAGCTAGAAAAAATATTACAGGAATTAGAATATTTAACAAAATTGCAAACTGAAATATTGAAAATGAAACATGGAAGTATTGCCTTAGTACAGCAAATAACTACTATAAGCAAACAGCGAATTTATAATAGTTCTTTTCTTTCTAAAATCAAGTTATCTAATCAAGCATTAGATTTAATAGATAGCAAAATAAAAAAATTATATACAAAATAAGTATTTTTATAAATAATGTATATTTTATTTGACAATGAACATATTATATAGTATAATCTAATTAAGATTTAGCCTCATATTATGTAAATAATATGGCGGTCATAAGAAGATTTTGGAGAGTTCATTGCAACTCTCCTCTTTTTTATTGTATAGGAAAATCAGCATTTTCATTGATAGCTTGAAGAAATAAGAAGAAAGAAAAGGAGAAAATAAGCAATTAATACTTTTATTAATAAATTTAAAAAAAGGAGATGTTTTATTATGCAATGTAGAAAATGTGGAAGAGAATGTATGGAAAGTGAATTAACAAATGGATTCTGTGCAGATTGTATCAAAAAATATGGAGCAACATCACAAGAAATACATCATAGTGAAAATCAGTTAGCAAGTATTATCAAAGGATTTGTCATAGCCATTATAACTATTGGTTGTATTTCAGGAGTTATTGGTCTTATACTAAATGTCTTTTATGGAATTTTCATATTAGTTAGTACTTTTATATTTTCTTTAGCTTTTAGAGCTATCGCTGAAATAATACAACTACTAGAAGATATAAAAAATAAGTAAAAAGAAAATATTAAAATATATGACTGGTATATAGAAAATTGTAATGGAATTTACCTAAATTATAATAAAATAAATGCTATTGGTTTGAACTATAACAAATTAAAAACTTACATAGAAGAAAAATGTACTTTAGCAGAGGAACTGGGTCATTATTACATACGGAGCTACCTATCCTGCTTTATGTACAGATAAAATATTGATAGATAAACAGGAATATCGTGCAAAAAAATGGAGTTATAATGTGCTTATTCCTTTTACTTCTATGAAAAATGCTATCTTAAGCCGGAGTCAATACAATTTATGGTTTAGCAGAATATTTTGAAGTTACAGAAGATTATATGAAAAATGCTATAAATTATTATAAATGTAAGGAGGAAATATGCTAAAAGGTGCTTGCTACATTCGTGTATCAACTGATAACCAGACAGAATTTAGTCCAGATGCTCAATTAAAAGCTATAAGAAAATATGCTGAAAATAACAATATCTTATTAGATAACGACTATATTTTTATTGATGAAGGTATCTCTGGGAGAAAAGCTGATAAACGTCCTGCTTTCCAACAAATGATTAAAGTTGCTAAATCAAAGCCAAAAAAATTTGATGTAATTCTTGTACATAAATTTGACAGATTTGCTCGTTCTCGTGAAGATAGCGTTGTCTATAAATCCCTTTTAAAAAAAGAATGTAATATAAAAGTTATATCCATTACAGAATCAATTGAAGATGATAAGTTTTCTGTTATATTAGAGGCTATGCTTGAAGCTATGGCAGAATACTATTCTCTTAATTTGTCTGATGAAGTAAAAAAGGGTATGACTGAAAAAGCAACTAGAGGACAGTATCAAGCTGCTCCTCCTTTTCGGTTACACTATAAAAAATGGTATTCTTGAAATTGTTGAAGACGAAGCTAATATTGTAAGATTAATTTTTGAAAAATTCACAAATAAAGAAATGAATATATTGCAAATAGCAAAATATGTAAATGATTTAGGATATAGAACTCATAGAGGAAATAAATTTGAAAATAGAACTATTCAATACTTATTAACGAATCCTGTTTATATTGGTTATGCACGCTGGACTCCAGGCAGAAAACTAAAACGAAATGAAAAATCTGAAAATACTATAATAGAAAAATCACAGCATAAACCTATTGTAGATGAAGATATTTTTAAAAAGGCTAATGAAATTATTGATCACAACAGACAAATACACAAAAGATATTTTAAATCAACACCAAACATACATTGGCTAAATGGTCTCGTAAAATGTAAGATTTGTGGAAGTACACTAGTGCGAAATACAAAAGATTTCTATCAATGTAACGGATATGTAAAAGGTAAATGTTTAAAAAGCCAACTAGTTAAATTAAGCAATATTGAAACTGCTATTTTGGAACAAATAAAAAGTGATTTTACAAATGGAATAAACATAACTTCTAAACTTGCCATAAAACAAAAAAATAACAGTGAAGCTTATACTTTATTATCTGAATTAGAAAAACTTAAAGAAAAAGAACGTCGTTGCAAAGAAGCTTATATTAATGGAATTGATACAATAGAAGAATACAAAGAAAACAAAAATTATTTAAAAATTCAAAATGATATGATAACTAACCAATTGAATAAGTTAAAAGATAAAAAAAATGAAGAATTAAAAATTCAAGAGCAATTAAAAACAGTTTACAAGATATTGACAGACGATAAAATTGATATGAATAGAAAATATGAGGTCTCACATTTAATTATAGATAGAATAGATTTTCTTAGAGATGAAGGAGTTTTAGAGCTTACCTATAAAGCGTAATAACTAAAGCCATATGGTGG
>CAMMLJ010000044.1 GCA_946497695.1 uncultured Clostridium sp.
TACCAGTAAAAATATGAAATGCTGATTATAAAATTTGATTTACTCTTTTTTTCTGGAGATTATCATAAAACATTGATAATCTTTTATTTTTATGATATTATTCTTTCAGAGAAATAGTAATTTATCGCTATGATTAAGTTTTAAAAAGAAAGGTAAATTGGTGGTTTTTATGAAAAAAGGATTAAAGATTATAAGTAGTGTACTAGGAATTGTAATTATTTTAGGTTTAATATTTTTTATAGTTGATTACAATAGAGCAAAAAATAATGAAAGACCAATATTTTGTATTAAAAATCCAGCAGGAACTATACTTGATGGTGGTACGGTTGAATTTTTTGGATTAGGATATAAAGTTATAGATTTTCATACCATAGCTGGATTTGATGATATAAAAATAGGTTCGTGGTTTATGGATTATAATGATTTTAATGAAGAAATGCAAATATATGAAAAAGAATTTGAAGAAGAATTAAATAAAAATAATGAATATGTAATTGATTTATTTGAGTTAAAAGAAATATCAAGTATAACTATAGATACTTTAGCTCAATATGATAATAAAAAAGAGTTCAAAGATGAAGAATCAATAGAAGAAATTTATGATGTTTTTGCAGATAAAAGAACTCATATAGAAAGTGTAAATGATATTCCAGTTAACCCTGATATATTATATTTTGTAAAATTTAAAAATGATTCTGGAAATTATAAATCAGCCTATATTTATAAAAAAGACAATCAATATTATATTGAGCAACCTTATAATGGTATTTATCAGTTAACTGAAGATGAATATACTAGGATAGAGAAAGTTGTTAAGTAACATACAAATTATAATATATAAGGGAGATATAAAAGTTATGAATAAAGAAAAATTAAAGGTAAAAATATTTTTGATTTTAAGTCTTGTATTTGCAATTTTGACTTTAATTAGTGGATATTTGGTAATAACTCATAAATTAGATAATGCTGGTTATTCAGTTATACCAATGTTATTTACACTAACATTTAGTATATTATATAGAAATAGCAAAAAAGATAAAGAGTAATACAAATTACAATAAGTGTAGCAGATAGTTAGTTGATAATTATCTGCTTTTGTAGTATTATAGGAATATATAAACTATAAGTTGTAGGAAAAATTTTGTATGAAAAGAGAAACAAAAATAATAATTGTAATTATTTTTTGTATATTGATATGTATTCTTGAAAAAGTATATGAAATTCCTGATGTTGAGAATATAAAAATTCAAGAAATTAATGATAATAAAAGTCTTATAGGATTATCAGAAGAAGTTGTTGAATTGTTAGGAGAACCGAGATACCAATATATAGATGGAGAAGATAAACAGAGTTATGTATATAATGCAGGTACAACGGTCAAGAAAAGGATATTGGGAAATAGTTATGGCAGAAAAGTTTATGACTTTAGAATAAACTTTGATGAAAATGGCAAAGTAGAACACACCTATATAAAAGAATGCACCTAAAATTACAATTAATGCTTATTTTATTAATAAATAAAAGATTAGAGGTATAAATGGAAAAACAAAAATTGGAAATAAAAGAAATTTTTAATGAGTTAAAAAAAGGTAATAAGAAAGTAATAGAAGATTTATATAAAAAATACTATAAAATGGTTTATGGTGTAGCTTTTAGTATATTAAAAAATAAGGAAGATTCAGAAGATATAGTTCAGATAGTATTTTCTAAATTATATGAAATAGATAAAGAAAAGATGCCAAAAGATAAAGAAGCAACTTGGTTATATGCAGTAATAAAAAATTAGGTAGTATAATATTATACTACCTTTTTTATTTCAAATGTATAGAATTCATTTAATGGCTCTGATGTTTGTATCTCAATATCTTGCGTCTCTCCTCTTTCTAAGTCTTCTATTATATATTGATATTTTACAACTTTTTGGTTCGTTTCATCTCTAAAAATAATTTGAACTGACTGTTTTTCAAACTTTTCTTTTAATGTATTTTCTACTTGTGCTTTAAATACATATACTCCATCTTGTTCTTCTATAGTTATATTTTTCAATTTCATTCCTAATGCATCTTTATCTTCTAATAATGGATTTTCTTCTTTGCTATTATTTAGATTATTATAAATAAAATATCCTGCTGTTCCAATGATAGCTAATAATAACAAGACTATCACTAACATAATAACTTTTTTACTATGTTTTTTTTCTTTTTCTTTCATTCTTTTTGCTTTCACAATTTTTCCCCTTTTTACAAAGTAGCGTCCTGCAATAGTCTAGCTACCACAGGACGAACTAATATTTTTTATTTTTCAGTATATACTTGCATATTGATTGTAGCTGATGCGTCTACTTTCTTTTCAACTAAGAATTGTTTTAAATTAAATGTTTTGTTATTTGCATTGTAATATCCTGAACTGATGAATTCTTGAAGATTTGCATATTCTACTACTGTAGAATTTTCTGTTAATGCATTTCCTGTATAGAATGTAATTTTTGAATTACTTAATAATTCTATTCCATCTAATGAAACATATCCTTGAGTTTCTACTGTTGCCCATCTTGTGTCAGGTTCTTCAGTTGTATCTGTATCTTTTATAATATCATCAAATGCAGTATTTAAATTATCAGCATTTTCTGCATAGAAATACTCTGTACAATTTTTGTCTCTTCCCTCATCGCTAAATCCACTACCTGATGCATTTGATGTAAATCCAATTGCATATAATTTAGAGTCTTCACCATTTACACTGTTATTCATAATATTTCTTGCAGCAGTACTAATTGCAGCTTGAGAATTATCTCTATTATCAATACCATCTGTAATGATAATCGCATTTGTTATAACATGATCTCTTGTTTGTTGTCTTACTAATGTATTTCCTGCATTTAATCCTTTTACTATATCTGTTCCTGATGATAATCCACAATCTCTAAACACTGTATATTTATGACATTCTAATATATCTACATCTATATCATAAGCTCCTTTTGCAGTATTATATTTATATGGTGTGTTTTTTACTATTTCTCCATCTTCCAATTTTTCATATGGTGAATTACTTGATCCTGCATAATATTTATCAAAAATTTCTTTAAATTTATCTTCATCTCCACCACATGACTCTGCATATTGTACTGCTGCTGTATATTGTTCTTGTGTAAATACATTTGCATATACTGCTTTTGCATCATCAGCACTTGTATAGAATTCGCCAGTTGTTATTGCTTCTCCACAGAATCCTACAATTGCTACTGATTTTTTATTTCCTGGATTATCTCCTAAATATGCATCTATAAAGTTATCTAATGCTGTTTTTAATTTGTACCATCTAGTATTTTGATATCCTAACTCATATTTATCAGGACCATTACCAACTGTATAAGCTAATCTGTCAGTATTATTAGTATCAATATCTGCTGCTAAGCTTAATGTCATATCTACTACTAATACAACAGTTTGCTTACCATATTCTGTTTTTGTTTCATAAATATTTAGACTCTTCTTAACATCATTTGAAATTTTATCTGTAGGAGTTTCGTCTTCTCCCATATAAGCTGTATTCTCTACGGTTGTTCCTATTGCTTCATTTTCTAATTTAACAGTAAATGTTATCGTTACCCATCCATTACCTGGTACAGTTAGCTCTAAAGTTCCTGCTGCCATTTTATTGATTTGTTCTTGGGTTAATGTTGTAGGGTTTCCTGTTCCATTTTCTGATGTATTTACTGTAATATTACCTACTAATGTTGTGTTTTCTGGTCTACTTTCTTTAACTGTTGTTGTTCCTGTAACTGGTGTGCTATTTGTTAATGTAACTGTATATGTTACTGTGCTTCCAGCATTTAAATCTTGACCATTTGTTGTTGACTCTTTCTTGATTGTGATATTAGCCTTCATGTTTGCTTCGATGATTGCTTCTGCTTTATCATTTACTGGTCTATATGGTTCTTGACTTTCTGGATCTGGAATTGGATCTTTTGCTTTACCTTCTAATATTGCAGTATTTAATATTGTTGATGTATTTTCACCTGTGTCATCTCCAACCATACTTCCAATTTCATAAGTTACAATAATTTCTACACTTTCACCTGGCTCTAATGTTTTCCTTGTATTTCCTACTAATAGATTATTATCTTTTTTAACATCTTGATTAATGGTATACTCTTCTTTTTCTGAAGAGAATTTTACAGTTAATACTTTTACATCTCTATCATCTGAAATCTTTAAGCTTTCTATTGTTGTTGTTCCATTATTTACAGCTGTTATTTTATATGTTAAAGTATCACCTTTATTTGCTTCATCATCATATGTAATTGTTGTTACTTTATCTTTCTCAGTTTCTGTTCCTTTTGATACTTTATCTTTTCCTGTTATACCTATTATTTCTTTTCTAATATCATGATCAAATTTTACTTCTACCATAACAGTTGCTGTACTATATTTATCGCCTGTATCGTCTGCTGTTATTTTAGCTGTATTAGATATTTTTGATACATCTGCTACATCTGTTGGTTGTACCTTATATGATACAGTAATGATATATCCCTGACCTTTTTCTAATGTTGGACTCTTTCCTGCTAATGTTAATAAATTATCTGAATTTGCTGTTGTTGGTACATTTAATGGTTCTTTATCTCCTACTGCAACTCCATCTACAGTTGGTGTTATTCCAATAATTGTTACAGCTTTATTATCTGTTACATTAACATTTTGTAAAGTTGTATTTCCTTCATTTTTTATTGCTATATCATAAATAATAGTATCTCCTGAAGCAACTGTTGTTTTTGGATATGTTGTTTCTGTTCCAACTTTATTTCCTGTTTCGGTAACTTGTGTTTCTTTTCCATTTTTAATGATAGAAGAAACTGTTTTTTCAATACTTGTTTCTTTAACATCCATACTATTTAAAATGTCATATCCTTTTTCTGTTGGTGTGTAAATTGGTGTTTTATAGTTGTCAACTGGATTTTCTTCAATTGTATATTGAATTATATTTCCTTCTGAATCATATTTTGGTAGAGTTTCGAATTTATATTTCCAGCCTTCATCAGCTGTTACTATTGCAGGCTCTCCTGTTACTTTGCCATTAGCTTTTAAATTTATAGTAATACTGTCTGGTCTGTTTGGATTATTCATGTCATCCCAAGTTTTTGTTCCTTCTATTGTTATGTATTCTTGTTCTATTGTATTTTCGAAATCATTTCCATTTTGTTCTGTTGTATATCCATCAACTTTTACTTCTCTTACTGTATATACATATTCA
>CAMMLJ010000045.1 GCA_946497695.1 uncultured Clostridium sp.
TGACAATGAAATATTTAGGCTGTTTTTGAAAAACTTATAATATTTTTATATTAAACAAGGCGAACCTAAAAAGGTTCGCCTTATAAATTTATATTGTTTTTTTATTTTGTTTATATATTTACTGTAGAATATTATATATTTAAATTCTAAAAAATTTATTTTTGTTTTTTCTCAATATTTTTTATCATATCAATTCTTATTTGATGTCTACCACCTTCATATTCACCTGTTAACCATGCATCTACTATCATCTTTGCAAGTTCAATACCTATAACTCTTGCACCAAAAGAAAGTATATTAGTATTGTTATGTTGACGGGAAAGAAGTGCAGAATATGGTTCACTACATGTTATACATCTTATACCATTTACTTTATTTGCTGCAATACCAATCCCTACTCCAGTACCACAAATTAATATACCTTTATCAACCTCTCCTGATACAACAGCATTAGCTACAGCTTCTCCTGATATAGGATAATCAAATCTTTCTTCTGTATCTGTACCATAATTGATAACTTCATATCCATATTTTTCTTCTATATAATCTTTTATTATATTTTTATATTCTACAGCTACATGATCATTTCCAATTCCTATTTTCATAAAAATTTCACTCCTCTATTTCTATAACTATATCGCCCTGATATTTATCGCCTAATAATGTCTTAATTTCTTTATAATCTGTTGTATTAGTAACAACCATTAAAACAGTATTGTCATATCCTGCTTCAGATATTTTATCAAATTCTACTCTTAATAAATTTTCACCTCTTTTTATTTTATCACCTTCTTTTTTTAATGCTGTAAAATATTTACCATTTAATTCAACAGTATCTATTCCAACATGTATAAGAACTTCAACTCCATTATTTGCTGTAATAGCAATAGCATGTTTAGTTTCAAAAAAACTGCTTATAGTTCCACTAATTGGTGCAACAATCGTATTCTCTTTCGCAATAATTCCAACGCCTTTACCTAATGTTTCTGTTTTAAACAAGTCATCATTAGTACCTTTAATATCTATAACCTTACCATCAACTGGTGAACTAATATTAAATGGTTCTTTTTCTTCTGTCTTTTTAAATATATCAAATATTCCCATTATTATAAACCTCTCAATTCTTTAATCAATGTATTATATTTTTGTTCTTTTCCAAATAACGCACTTGTTCCAAGAACAAAACCATCACAACCATCTTTGCTTAATTCCGATATTATTTTTGGACTACAAGCACCATCAATTATAATTTTATAATTATAATTTTGTTTTAATTTAACAAGTCTTTTAATTTTATTTTTTGTAAAATCTATAAAAGCTTGACCTGCAAAACCTGGATTTACAGTCATAACAAGTATATAATCACATAATCCTAACATTTCTTCTATTGTTTCTATACTTGTATCCGGATTAATTGCAAGTCCTGCTAATTTTCCTTTGCTTTTTATATATGCAAGATTTTTCACTACATATCTTTCGCTTTCGGGGTGAATATAAACTAGGTCTACCCCTGCATTTAAAAACCAATCTATTTTATTTCCTGGGTTTTCTATCATAAGATGACAGTCTATAATTTTATCAGTATATTTTCTAACTGTTTCTATATCTTTAATCCCCATTGTCATATTAGGTACAAATTCTCCATCCATAACATCACAATGGAATATATCTATACCTGCTAAATCGAGTTCCTTTATCTCTTTTTCAAGATTTCCAAAATCTGCACACATCATACTTGGACATAAAATTTTTTCCATATTACTCTCCTAACTTATGCCAAAATTAAAAGTGAGTCTATCAAAATAGACTCACTTAAAAATTTTTTCTCTTTGATTTTAGTATTATATCATTGAATAACTACAGAAACCTTTTCGCTTATTTTTTCATCACTCTTATCAGATATAATTATTATATCTTTTAAATCAAAAGCTTTTACTGTTGATAATTTATGAAACTTAGAACTATCGCAAAGAAGATATGATTGATCTGAATGCTCTTTTACTAACCTCTTTTTATTGGCTTCTTCAATAGTTGGAGTTGTCACACCTAATTTTTCATCAACACCATTAGCACCTAAAAATGATTTATTGAAATATAAATCTTTTAATAAAATTTCTGTAAACGAACCACTCACAGATGAATTAATAGAATTAAATTTTCCACCTAAAACAATAACTTCTGCTATTATATCTCTACCACAGCATAAAATATCTGTATTTGAAGTATAAATTATAATCTTTTTATTTAAAATTTTATTAAATAAAAGAGTACATGTTGAACCTGAATCTAAATATATAGTATCACCATCTTCAATAAATGTAGCTGCTATTTCTGCAATTTTTTCTTTATATTCATTGTTTAAAGCACTTCTTGTAGAAATAGGTATTTCTCCTATTGTTGAAAGCTTTTTAACTGCACCACCTGAAAGAGATTCTATTCTTCTATTTTTTTCAAGTTCTTTCAAATCTCTCCTTAATGTAGATTCAGAAATATCTGGAAAAATTTCTTGTAATTCATCAATTTTAACTAATTCTCTACTTTCAATAATACTTAAAATCTTTTGTCTTCTTTCATATGGAATCATTGCTTTTTAATTCACCTCAATACAATAATACCATATTTATGTAATTTTTTCATTAAATTATTAAGCAAGTTTATCATTTTTATTTGTAAAAATATAACCTAATATAGCACCTACAACCACTGATATACCTAAACCAATAACACCATTTACAATGTTTGCATTATCTACAATAAAAGCTGGAAATGTAGTTACACTACCAAATACAAAGGCATTTGTTACTACTTTCATAAGTCCAAGATAAGCACCACCTACTGCTCCACCAATAATCTGAGCTAAAAATAATTTTTTATTTTTTACTAACATACCAAATAATGTTGGCTCAATAATAGCTGATAATGCAATAGTTATAACACCAGTTAAAGCAAATCCTTTTAATTTTTTATCTCTTGCTTTTAAATAAACACCAATAGCTGTACCAATAACTGCAAAGTTACATGCAAATGTTAAAGGACAAATATAGTCAAAACCATTTTGTGAAATGTTATTAATCATAATAGGATTAACAGCCCAATGTACACCAAAGCTTACAAGTACACTCCAGCCACCGCCAATAAGAATACCTGTTAATATACCACTACGTTCAATTAACCAGTTTACAACATTAGCAATAGCTTCACCTGCATAAACACCTATAGGACCTATAACAATAGCTGTTAATGGTACCATTATAATTAATGAAACTAATGGAACAATTACTAATTTAAGTGTTTCTGGAACGTGTTTATCTAACCATTTATATAAATATGAAAAAGCCCAAATTGAAAGTATAATAGGAACTACTGTTGAATTATAATCCATTAATACTACTGGAATACCAAAAAATGAAGTAGTTGCACCATTACCTGCATCACCTAATAAACCTAAAAAGTTAGGATGTAATAATGCACCACCAATTAATGCTGAAATATATGGACTTGCACCAAATCTTCTTGCAGAAGTAAATGCAAGTAAAACTGGTAAGAAATAAAATACTGCCATAGAGGCTGCAAATAAAATTGAATAAGTGCCACTGTTTTCAGGTATTAACCCTACTTGAACAGCTAATATTAATAAACCTCTTAAAATACCAGAACCTGCTAAAGCTGGAAGTAAAGGAGCGAATATAGCTGATATTGAAGAAAATATCTTACTTATAACGCCTTCATCACTTCCTGAACTTGCTTCCAATGTTACTTTTCCACTTCCTTTTACTAAAGCCTCAAATTCATCATATACATGTGGAACTTCTGTACCAATTAAAACTTGATATTGACCAGCTTTGTTTATTACATTAACAACACCATCAACAGCTTTTACAGCCTCATCATTTGCTTTTGATGAATCTTTTAAGTTAAGACGTAATCTTGTAGCACAATGAGTCATGTTAGCGATATTTTCAACACCACCAACACTTTCAAGAATTCCTTTCGCAGTTTCTTTAAAATTCATTTTATTTGCCCCCTTTGAAGAATTTAAGCATTAATTTGCTAGCTTCAACAGCGTCATTTTTATCGATTACAGATTGAATATAATCTAATCCGACATTATCAATCATTTTCTCCATATAATTAATCATTTCAATATTTCTTTCACATTCCTCAGTTGCCCCTTCTATAATTGGGAATGTATCAAAATATATAACTCCATCATAATTATGTTTCTTTAAGTAATACATCATTTCTAAAGTTTTAAATGGTGTTGATGTTCCTATCATTAATCCATCATCATTTAAACCATAACCATCATTTAAATGTATACCAAATAATTTTTTCTGACCTGCAAAAATATCAGTAGCAAATGCAGGATTTTCATGTTTCATTAACATATGACAATAATCTAATGTTACACCAAGATTTTCTCTGTTAATATCATTAAGCATCATACCTGTAACACCCATACCCTCAATAAATGCATAAGCTCTTGGTTGGAAAGGTTTATATTCAATGCTTATACTTAAATCTGGTGCATAATCTGCAATTTCTCTATAAGCATTAACTAATTGATCCCAAACTTTTTTATAATTAATTTGGAAACTATAATCAAATCCATCAAAACCTAACCATATAGTTACTACTTTACCTCCAATAGATCTACAATAATCTGATGCATCTTTACATAATTGTAATGCTGTTTTAGCTATATCTTGATTTGAATTTCCAAGCTCTCCATTTATAAACTCATCTCTAAATCTTAAAGCTACACCATTAGCTTTCAAATCATATTTTTCTAAAATTTCTTTCATTTTGTCAGGTTCTAAACCTTTTGTATGTTCAGGATAATTCAAATCTACATATCCTAATCCTAATTTTTTAAATTCTGCAAATGTTTTTTCTAAATTATAACCCTCAATTCTTAAAAATGAATTAATTCTTGTTGCTAACTTCATATATATTTGCTCCTTTCTTTTTATGTACTCATTCTATCATGTGAAAATCACTATTTCAATAGTTTTTTTCATTTATTT
>CAMMLJ010000046.1 GCA_946497695.1 uncultured Clostridium sp.
CCAGATGAGAATAAGAAAAATAAAAGTAAAAAGAAAAATAATGATATAAGATTTTAGGAGGAAAATGTTATGAATAATAAATTACCAAAAACAAAAATTGATGAAAGAACAGGTATTGAATATCATTTAAAAGGAGATTACTATATTCCTAATATAGTAGCACCAAAACAAGAAAAAATTGTTTTAAATAAATATGGGAAAATGAGATTAAAATATCTAAAAGAGTGTAGAAAAGCTGATTATACTATAATGCTTATAAATGGAACTTTGAATACTCATTTAAAAGAAATACAGGAAACGCCTCAAACAAGAGTAGAGCAAATAATTGACCAACTGAAAGAAAAAAGTGATTTAACAGAAGATGTGAAAAATACTGATGTGCTTTATTGGGTGGGAACGATGAATTCTATTAAGTCCCAAGCAGAAGAAATCGTTTTTAACGAATTGATTTATGTATAGAAATAAAGATAAGCAAATGAAAGATTTAATTTCATTTGCTTATAAACATATATTTTGCTCACTAAATTGTAAGTTGTCTCTCTAATTTATATTTTTATTAAAATAACACAAATAATTGACCAGTCATATTATTGCAATTTAACTACACATTTTTTATAGTATTATTATCAACCTAGAAAGGAGCATTTGTATGAAGTCGTTAGTAGGTCAAACTTTAACAACCGTTAATGGTGAAGAAGTAACCATTCTAAACCGAAGAAAATCACGGACATTTCCATTCTTTCCGACTTTCTATCTCTATGATATTTTATGGAGAAGTCAAACACTTTCCATAAGATGCAAAGAGTTAGATAGCCTCGTTAATGGAAAAAGTGTAACATTTGTTTTTGATTAATCGAAAAGCAGAAAAGTAAGAATAGATACTTTTCTGCTTTTCTTCTGCATTTTTTTATTCTCTAATTAATATATACTCGCTTTCATTCTACTAAAAAATTACTATAAATCTCTCAATTACAAAAATGTAAGTTATCAAGATGATTATATCTCTACAATATTAATTTGATTTCCATTTTCTTTTATAATATCAATTAAATCTTCTACTTTAAGCCATACTGTTGCTGTATTATCGTTAGGGTGTATTCCTATGATATGTTTATCTTTTATAAAATCTTTATCAATATAAAATTGAACTTTATTATCTTTATCATTTAATAAACCTAGTGGTGTTACTGAACCTGCTTTTAAATTCATTATATCTAATAAATCATTTTCACTTGCAAAACTTAATGGTCTTGTTCCATTTTTATTTCTAAAATCTTTTAAATCAACCCTTTTGTCTCCTTTAACTGTTATAAGATAATAGTTTCTTTTTTTATCATCTCTAACAAATAAATTTTTTGCATCATACTCTGGATATGGTATATCAATTTCTTTTAGCTCTTCCATATTATAAACTGCTTTATGTTCTGTTATTTCATACCATACATTTTTAGACTTTATTAAATCATATATTTCTTGTTTATTCATAATTTATCTCACTTTCTAATTAAGATTTAATCGAATTGTGTCTGCCAATTCTTATCATTATATGATTTAAAACACATTTCAATTTGTTCTTTATTTGTTTTTTCCTCTGCTAGGTTATTTGGTATTTCATCTAGTGAAAAATATTTTATTTCTGTTGTTTCGATATTTTTCTTAAATTCTCCACCTATAACATCACATAGAATAAATACCTTACATACTCCATAAGCATAAATTGGTTTATTGTGTTTATTTCTGTCCTGTATAGCAATTACTTTTATTGTCTCCACATTTAGTCCTGTTTCTTCTTTAACTTCCTTTATTGTATTTGATTTAACACTTTCTAATACATCACACCAACCACCTGGCAATGACCAAGTTCCATTATTTTCGTGGGTTAATAATATTTTATTGTCTTTAAATATAACTGCTCTTGTGTCAATTTTAGGTGTCTGATAGCCAGTTTCATTACAAAATAAATCTTTTACTTTTTCTATACTTAAATCTGTTTTTTCTGCTAACATTTCTGCTGATATTTCTCTTAATCTTTCATATCTTTCTATATCATAGACATTATCTGTATAGGCAAGTCCTGATTGTGCTAAACTTTGTATTTCTATTGCCCATTTTAGCCATTTTTCCATGTATATTCATCTCCATAAATTACTATTTTCTGACTAAATAATATCACATATTCATAATTTTATCAATTAAAATATTTTTACTGAAATCGCTTGAAAATTAATAAAATTTATGTTAAATTAAAGATAATGAATTGGTTGATATTTGTATCAATCGTTAAAAGTGTGAAAAAAAGTTGTAAATATCTACGTTGTTCGCACCACTAATTGTTTAGTAAAAAGAACTCAATTCCTATTAAGAAATTGAGTTCTTTTTTATATAGGAAAATCGCTAGATTTTACGTATATAACAAGTTTAGGATACTTATGTATGCTAGAGAAAAGCTAGTGGTATGTATTTCGTGATGACTTCAAAGAGAAACACTTGGAGAAATGCCTTTCTTATATTATAATTTTAATGGAAGTGAGAAAATGAAATTTTGGTTATTAAATCATGAAGCGACAATAGAAGATTTAAATAAATTTAAATTTTCTAATAAAAAAATAGGAGTAATTGCACATATAGAAAATAATAATGGAGAAATATTATTACAACAAAGAGGTATTAAATCTAGAGATGAAAATGGACTTTATGAATATATAGGAGGAAAAGTTGACCCAGAAGATTCTAGTTTTAAAGATGCAATTATTCGAGAAATAAAGGAAGAGGCTGGAAGTGATTTAAAACTTGAAGTTAGTGATTCTAAAGGAATTTATCATTGCTGCAAAAATAATGTTAATTGGATATTTGTAATCTATATTGTAAAATATATTGAGGGCGAAATAAAAATAATGGAGCCAGATAAATGTCAAGGTTATAAGTTTTGCAAAATAGATGATGCTTTAAATTCTGAATTGGTAACTGAAAGTTGTAAATTTTTAATAGAAAGTATTAGAGATAATATTTTATGTATGTAGATTTTTTATAAAAGTTATATTATAATCTTATAAACTGAGCTAGTAAGAATATCTTTATAGCAAAGTATTATAATTTCTTCTAATACCGAAATGTAACTAGAAAGTTCATCTTATAATTTAGTGAATTGGATTAGTTAATTAAGGTAGAAGCAAATATAGGAGGATTTATGGATACAAGAGTAGCAATAATAGGAATTATATTAGAGAAAAAAGATGAAGTGGAAAAATTAAATTCCATTTTACATGAATATTCTAATAGAATAATAGGAAGAATGGGGATGCCATATAGTAAAAAGGCAATCAATATTATTACTATTGTTATTGATGCTCCGCAAGATGAAATAAATGCTTTATCTGGAAAGATAGGAAAGCTTTCTGGAATAACTAGTAAAGTTATTTATTCTAATAAGTAAAGATATATTTAAAAGCTCTGTCTAATAAAGAAAGAGAGGGTTTAAAATGGAGAATGAAGGAATAATTAACAAAAGAGTAAAGGATTTTTCTAAAGGTATTGATATTATGCAAACGATATTAATATTTTTAATTGCTTTACTGGTACCAACTTTTTTCGGTGGAATTTTAAGTAAAATTTTTGGTAGCACAAGTGTTATTTCTACTAATTCACAATTGATAGTAGGAACTATTGTAAATGCAGCATTAGTGGTATCAGCGATAAATTTAAAAGGCTGGGCGAAAATATTAGGAGTAGTTACAATGCCAAGTATATCTACAATACTAAGTGGATATGTTTTTGGAACAGCTTCTGTATATATGGTATATATGATACCTGCGATATGGATAGGAAATTTTGCATTGATTTATTCATATAAATTTTTGATGTTAGGAAAAAACAAACATTATTTTCTTGCTGGAATTGTGGGAATAATAGTAAAAGTAGCTATAATATTTGCTTTATTTAATTTGATTAATTTATTTGGAGTATTTCCTGAAAAATTAGTTGAAAATTTAAGAAATGCAATGGGAATGACACAACTTATAACAGCAACATTAGGAATAATTGTGGCTTTTGTGATATATAAATTAGAGAAGAGATAAATCATTTATTTTGTTTTAAATAAGTATTAAAAAGAAAAAGTGCAGTGGAGCAGATGATGTTTAGCACATACATCTGCTCCACTGCTTAGTGCATTAATAATACAATTCGTTCCATTCAATGGAGGTGTCTGCCTCATCAAATGGTGTAATTGCCGGTTCGCCTTCAGGATAGGCTTCCTCACCTTCGGCTGTAGTGATGACAAATTTTCCTTTATCATTTTCGATTACAACCGCTGAAAGATCATCTGCCAGTGCTACCGGACTTCCTGTGATTTCCTCTGTGTGGACATTGGCATATGTTTCGTAGTTAGCCCAGTCTGAGGCACCAATCAAGAGCAGAGTCTTGTTAGGCCTCATTGAGTATACGCATAGATCAGGGTTGTCTTCGACAAGATACATTTCGTATTCGTCTACTGATGTGCCGGATGCTGAAGTGGCTGAAACATTTTCAGAGGATCCAGAACCAGCTCCAGCTGCAACGACAACGCCTCCAGCAACAGTTAATGTCAATACCATAGCAATTACAAAGATTTTTTTCCGCATAATAATGCTCCTTTCTTGATAAAAAAATTTTTTACTGCATATTAGTATTATAACATAGATTACATAAAAAAGCGAATTATGTAAAATGATTTTTTGAAAAATCATTTATAAATCAATATTTTGCGTGGAAAATAAAAAATATTTTAAAAAATTAATAAAATGGTTGACAAAAGGATATAAAATAGTTTAAAATAATAAATGTCCGCAAGAGATGGTGAGTATAGCGTAGTTGGTTAACGCGCCAGTTTGTGGCACTGGAGATCCTGGGTTCGAATCCCAGTACTCACCCCAGATTTTATATTGGGGAAATACTGAGAAAATCACCTATCAAAAAAGGAAAAGTAAATTTATATTGGGCTGTAGCCAAGCGGTAAGGCACCAGACTTTGACTCTGGCATGCGC
>CAMMLJ010000047.1 GCA_946497695.1 uncultured Clostridium sp.
TATTAAAACTGAGATTTTAAAATAATTATTTAAGAGTTGTTATAAAATTTATAAATCTGTTAAGTTAATAGTAATAGGTTTTGTATAAGTAATATTTAAAGATTTTTAAAACAACTAATAAGCTTAATAATTTTTCATTAGGTTGGACATGTAAAAATAAATTATAATTATTGTTTTATATCTTTAATATTAAATATAAGTTTCGTTGACATGCCATTTATCTGATTGAATATTAGCTTTTGAAATAAGAAATTTAGAAACATATGTAAAAAATGATGAGAAACTAAATAATTTTTTGTGAAATATTGCAAATTATATGTTTAAATGATAAAATTCAAATATATATTTATAGAAATATAAGACATAGTTTTTATTTTATTTGTATTTTTAAATAAAAAATGGGGGAATATATTATGAAAAAGAAAGTAATCAAAAAAGTTATATCAATGGCTTTAGCATCAATTATGACATTTGTTCCAACACAAGTATTTGCTGTATCAAATGATATTAAAGGTCATTGGGCAGAAAGTGCAATTACATATTGGCAGGATAACGGTTTAATTTAAGGTTATGAAGATGGTACATTTAAGCCAGATAAAAGTATAACTCGTGCAGAATTTGCAGTTATGTTAAATAAAGCACTTGGATTTGTAGATAAAGGTAATGTATAATTTAGTGATGTTAAAGCTGGTGATTGGTACTATGATGCAGTTGCAATAGCAGTTGAAGCAGGATATTGTTCAGGTTATGAAGACGGAACATTTAATCCAAATGAAACAATCACAAGAGTAGAAGCAGTTTCCTCTTTAGACAGAGCTATGAGTAAGACAGAAGATGTTGTTGAAGAAAACAAAGATGTTGTTGTAACAAAAGACGATACAGTAATTGAAGACCAAACAATAGAAGGAAACCTTATCATTGATAAAGCGGTTGGAGATGGAGAAGTTTATATTAAAAATACAACAGTAAAAGGTGATATTATTGTACAAGGCGGTGGTGATAATTCTATATACCTTACAAATGTTATTACAGAAGGTAAAATTTCAATAGAGAAAAAAGACGTAAGATTAGCTTTAGAAGGTAAAACTACAGTAAATAATATTGAAGTAAAAGCTGTATGTAACATACAAGGAAAAAACTTTGAATGAATAGTTGGAATAATTAAAGTATTAACTGACCTTGGAACAGATGAAAAAGTTGAATTAAACGTTCCTGCAGAAGAAGTTTCTGTTGAATCAAAAGCAAGTGTGGCTATTAATGCAGATGTTGAAACAGTATCAGTATCAGAAGATGCTAAAGATTCAAAATTAGAAGTTTCAGGTAGTACAAATGTAACAAATACAGAAGTAGCTGACGGAGTGGATAAACCAACCTCATCAAATACAAGCACAGGTGGTTCAAGTTCAGGTTCATCGGGTGGCAGCACAGGCGGTTCAAATTCAGGTGGTTCATCAGGTGGTAACACAGACGATAATACAGACAACGAAGATTATATTAAAATAGAAATAGAAACTGGCAGTAACTTACAAAAAGAACTTGATAAATATAAAAATGCAAATGAAAATGAAAATATAATTCTTAAATTAGCAGAAGGAAAATATATTGTTCCAGATAATGGTGAATTAAATTATATAGGTAAAGGTAGCTTATCAATTGAATGTATAGGTGAAGTAACACTTGTAGCAGAAAAAACAGAAGATGAAGAAAGTACAACTCCTACATATATAATGGAAACAGGCGATGAAACAGATGAAGGAGTTGATGATGAAACAATAATAACAACATTGACAATTAATGCCCCAAATCTAACATTTGATAAAACTTTGTCAGTTACTGGTATAATAAAAGGTTTAGATACATTAACATTTGGTGAAAACTCTGGTAACAGACCTATATCAGATATTGTTACAAATGTAAATGCAAAAGTAATAATGGAATTAAGTTGTGATAATTTAACTGTAAGTGGCGGTGTCACTGGGATTGAATTTAAAAAATTTATATATGTTAATGAAAGTATTATTATTAATACAGAAAACGAAGAACCTATATCTATTGGACTAAGAAATCAAAATACTATTGGAGAGATACAGGCAAATTCAGAAATTATTATAAAAAATATAGATGAGTCTGGATATAATAACTCAGGTACTAAAATTAATAAACTCATAGCAAATAAAAATATTATAATTGATGCAAAAGATACAGAAGCATTATTAAAAATAGAGATAGGAACTGAAACAACAGAGACAATTATAGTTGAAACCAATGCTCCTCTTAGAAAAGTAACAGTACCAAAAGGTGCTAAAACACCAACAATTATTATTAAAGAAGATGCAACAATAGAAACTTTTGATATAAAAGAAAATATTATATTAGAAGGTATTGGTACTGTAAATAACATTGTTGTAACGGATAGTGCAGTAAATAGTATTAAAGTTTCTGGTATTACATTAGATAGTGTTGAAACTACAAAAGATGGAACTATAAATATTGATGGTGCAGAAGATGTAACTGTTAAGAAGATAGAAAGTATAACAGCTGAATTAGATGAAAATTATACTCCGATTATAAGTTCTGGTCTTTCATCAAGTAATATTATTATTACAATTAAATATCAAGGAATGGAAGAAACAAAACAAGTTAATGCAACATACCCAAATGTAGAATTAAACTATTTTGAATTTGACCCATTTGAAACAGAAGAGCAGAAAGTTACAGTTTTATATGCAGATATAGAAACTGAATTAAAAGTAACTTTAAAACAGGAAATAAGTATAGATGATATAAAACTTACAGTAAATGCTAACGAAGAATTAACTGATTCAATAATAGTTAAATTAACAGGTGCTGCATCAGTTGATATAGAAAAAATTATAGTGGAAAAAATTATGGGTTATGAAGATATTGAAAATATTGAAGCAAAAGTAGCTAAAGGCGATACAAATGATACATTTAAAGTTAATTTGTCTGGCAAATCAAAATTTTCTTATGATGTAGAATTTAAAGTAACAATTCCAAAAACTGCTATTATTGCAGATCCAGAATCTAGCTATGTAATACCGAAAGAAGATTTAATTGTGTATATAGAAGTAAATATAGTAGACCAAGAAGAAGAAAAGAGGGACAATTTGTAATATTAAAATTAAAGGAATGTCTACTTCATATAATAATTTTATAACAGTTACAAATATTAAAGTAACAGTAGCAAATGGAGAAGAAAGCAATGAAGCAACATTAGAGTCTTCTGTATATGATGTTACATTACCAAGTGATGACAATGGTGTAGTGATAGCCAAAGAAGAATAATATAATCTTTCAATATTATTTGATAATTTTATGTTTTAAATAGTACAAGTTAATTTATATAAAAATATAAAACAATATAAGGCAATATAAATTTACAAGGCGAACCTTCTATTAGGTTTGCCTTGTTTAATTTAAAATATTATAAGTTTTTTAAAATAGCCTAAATATTTCATTGTCAGTTTCAATATCACGAGCAGTAAGAGCTAGAATTAATTCTTTTATCATAGCTTGTAAAAATACTTGAGCAAATGAAGTTTCAATAAAATGTTGAGAAATCATCAACTGAAATGCTTCAAATTTTTCTTTGCCAACAAGGTTTATAAGTTTATTTTCTGTTTCTTGAAACTCTATTACATCAACTTCCTTGCAACAATGATAGTAAATTTCAGTTGTAAAATCAGAAAATGATTGCTTAATAATAGAGTCTGCCACAGATAATATTAAAAGATTTTCATTTGTTTCAGGTTCTTGATAGTGAAATTTTTCTGATGAGTCAGCAAATTTCTCAACAGATTTTTTGAATAGACAATGGATTTTTTCTTGTAAATATGTAAAATCCATTTGCTTTATCAGGTGAAAAAACATTGAAAGATAGTGGTCGAGAATATAACTTTTGTCATCAAGAATAAGTTTTAGTTCATTGGTTGAGTGAAAAACTTCTGAAAACTTAGGTGTGTTTTCATTGTGATTAGAAATAAAATAATTAAAAATATCCATAAAATAACCCCTTTATTTTGAAGTTGGCATAGCCACTTGTGGTATATAAACTCTGATGAAGGTAAGTGTCAAGATATAATTGTTTTCAGAAGAATAAAAAATATCAAAAAATGTGATGTGACAAAAATATTATAATGGCTGTTTTAGGGCTGTGTTTGCCCTTGTGTAAAGACTTGTGAAGGAGGTGGGATAATTATACCTAAATAAAAATAAAGCCTATTTAAGGTGATTTGAGAAAACAAAAATAGTTGAAAAACAGAATATAGTAATAAACATATGCGAACCAAAGGGTTCGCCTTTTTTATGCCTATATTTGCCCTTATGTGAAGTTATTATGGGAAGGTGGTGTTATTAATTGGCAAGCTATAATAAAGGCAAATTTGGGCAAATATCAAGAAACTTGAAAAAGCAGACTTTTATTAAAAAAAGTCAGATAAAAATAAGGTAAATTTTCAAGGCAAAAATATGGCTTTGATAGGGGGGATTTTAGAGCAAAACAAATGTGCAGGTGAAAGTCAGCCATCAAGATGGCTGACGGTTTCCTCAAATCGCCCGCA
>CAMMLJ010000048.1 GCA_946497695.1 uncultured Clostridium sp.
CTATAGAGTTGCTTTTCTTATTATATACAATAATGAGACTTTTCACAACTACTATTTTGATAAACGTTCTCAAGGTAAAAATCATAGAGTAGCATTAGGACATGTTTGCAATAAATTAGTTAGAGTCATCTTCAAAATTCTAACTGATGAAATACCATTTAATTTAAGCTAACAATAAATTTTCAAAGTACATATTTAGCAACAATATTGTTGCAACGATTTTGAGAAGTTTTTAAAAAATTACCTAAAAACTTCTATTTGTCATGCAATTTTTTTATCTACCTAAATTACTTAAAAAAATTTTTTTAAACTATTGACAATTAATAGTTAGTCTTATATAAATAATTGTTAGATTAAAAACCAATTAAATCAAAAAAAGCTTCTAAACATTTATCCTTATATGAATTGTCTTCAAAAATCTTATCTACTATTGTATATCTTCCATTTCTTGGCTTCAAATTTTTAGTACATCTTTGTATAATATCTTTATTAATTCCATAGATATATTGTTCATCTAGAACTTTCAGTTTATAAATTGAATTTATTATTTCGTCTATTTTCCTTCCTTGTGCTATTGACATTATAATAATTCCCAAAGATACAGATATACCATGAGGTATGTCGATTATACTTTCTAATTCTTTAGCAAATATATGCTCTGATCCACTTTCTGGTCTTCCTGTTCCGTACAAATTAGTGATATAACCTGCTATTCCTATATATTCAAATAATTTGTTATTATTATTTATTATTTCTTCAAAAGATTTCTGCTTAATAAATTGCATTAATTCATTTAATAAATTTATTGACATATCATATATTTGCTTATCAATTTTCTCTCCAATATCCAAAGATGCTAACTTCCAGTCATATGAAGCCGTAAATATAGACAAAACGTCTGCTAATCCATACAGGTTTTCTGTTTCAGACATCTTTAATATATTATCATCTAGTATTATACAATCTGGCATTTTAGCTTCTAGTGTAGTTTTCTTTCCATTTTCTATTAATGCTACTTTATTTGTAGCATACGAATTAGTTGAAAGCATCGAAGGAATACATATATATTCATTCTTTAATCTATGAGAAATATATTTTCCTATATCAATGGTACTTCCTCCACCAAAAGTAACTACTTTTTCTATTTTCTTAATCTTATTCACTACTATATCTATATTTTCAATCTTTTTAGATATATCATGCCAATTAATTGTTTTTACCTTATCATTTTCAAATTTAATTTTATTAATTGATGTAGGTGAATATATAAATAATGTATTCTCATCCAAATTATTTATATATTGCTCTACGTTTCTTTTTATAGTTACATCCATAAAATAGTCCATTATTAATTACCTCTATAAATATTTTTTATATTTTTCTTCTAGTTTTATTTTCTCTAGTATCTGTGGTAAATCATTTATATTTTCCTTATTACAAACAATACATACCTTATTATCTTTTATTATGTTAACATTTTCAAGACCTATTGTAATAAGTAACTCATCATTTTTGTTTAATATATTTGTATTACTTGTTTCTTTCGCAATAATTAAATTTCCTATAATTATGTTATTATTTGTCTCTCTTTCGTGAATCTCAAAAAAATCCTTTATATTTCCAATATCCATCCATTTAAAGTTTCCTCTTATCATTTTTACATTATTGGCTTTTTCTAAAATTCCTTTGTCAATAGAAATATTCTCTATCTTTTTGTATATTTCTTTAACTATTTTTTGTTCTTTATCCGTGTTAACTGAGGCATATATTTTATCCTTAAATTTATATATATTTGGTAAATAGTCTTTAAAACTTTTCAATATAGATCCTATTTTCCATATAAACATTCCACTATTCCATGCATAACAATTACTTTTTATATATTCTAAAGCCTTTCCATACTGTGGTTTTTCTTTAAACTCAATTACTGAATAATAATCTTTATTTTCAGTATTAGAGTATTTAATATAACCAAATCCAGTAGCTGGATATGTAGGTGTTATTCCTATTGTCACTAGATTCTCATTACACATTGCTAATTCCATAGCCGTTATTATACTTTCTTGCAATTTATCTTTTTCTTCAATATAATGATCTGATGACAACACTGTAATAATACCATCACTCTTAATCTTTTTTATTTTTAATGTTGCATAAAATATACACATAGCTGTATTTTTTGATTCTGGTTCAATAATAATATTTTCTCTTGGTATTCTGTTATGAATATACCTATAAGCCAAATCTGATTGTTGTTCATTAATAATTATAAAAATATTTTCGTAATCAAATATTTCTTCTATTCTTCGTATTGTCTCATTTATCATTATTTCATTCCCATACAAATTTAAAAATTGTTTTGGCTTCTTCTCTGTACTAATTGGCCATAATCTAGTCCCTTTTCCTCCAGCTAAAATTAATGCATATTTATTCATTTTTACCTTTCTTCATCCCCTTTAAGTTTTTCTAATAATTCTGTATATGTTTTATTGTCTTTTACTTTTACTCTTTTAATTATAGGTTGGTATCCTTTTCTAATATAATCTTCTTCTACAAATCCTTGCATACTTCTATATTTTACCATTTTATTTAGTTTATGTCAACTTTCTTTGTATACATTTTTATCTTAAAATTAATACTATCATTATTTTTTCATAATCTTTTTTAACTCCTCTAAATATTCCCCCATTACATCTCTAAATTCTAATTCTATTGTATCATTAGTCTTATTGTAGCAAATTTGCAATAAATTTAAATCTAGTAATGAATTATTATAAAAACTAAATGTAATTTTACTATCATTTATCAATCTGTTTAATAAATCCCTAAAAATATTCATATCTATCTCTTCTTCATTTTTCATTTTCATTATTCTCACCTTATATAATTTTTTACTTTGACCCGTTGCTTAATGTCATAATATCACAAACTTAAGGATAAAATCAATATAAATTATAAAAAAAGGTGGAATATATTATGGCTGTTAGAAAATTAAATAATAATCTAAATGTTATTGGAGATAATCTAAGAAAATACAGAAAAGAAAAACACCTATCTCAAGCAGATTTAACTATGGAACTTAATCTACTTGGAATCAATCTTCATAAAAATGACGTTTATATGATTGAAAACAACAAAAGAACAGTTAAAGATTACGAAATATGGGGTTTTATAAAAGTTTTAAATATAACTTTTGATGATTTATTTGCTGGGATAGAAAATAAGTTAGAAAATTAGATTTTTACTCAAAAAGCATTATTATAATACTTTTTGAGTATTCTTATATTTCCTCTTCTTCTTCAAACCAATTAAAACTACTAGAATTCTTATTTTTCAAATACCATTCTTTTATAGCTTGTTTTGATAAATTCTTTTTCCAACATTTAATCTTTCTTGGATGCTTTATATTATTTGGTCTAGTCATATTCGCTAATATATCAATTGCTATTAATGTAATAGAGTTATTATCCAACCTGCTATAATCCCTATAATTATTGCTATAAAAATTGTCTTTATTTTGAAAGCCATATTTTCCTCTTTGTATTTCTCTTCTTGATGTATAAATTCGTTCATCTTGTCCATAACAATTGTTTCCACATTCTCTATCAATTTTTCTTGTAAATCGTTCATAATGTTCTGTATTTCTTGCTTGTCCCTTTTCAAAGTTGTCTTTATTTCGTTTATATCTTCTGTTGCTTGTTTGTTCCAAATTATCATTTCTGTTACTATATCTGGATCTAGTAACATATATTTCATTATTATTGGTGTTTGTATTATCTCTTGTTCTTCTGGTAAATCTATTTGATTTTTCTTCTTTAATTCTTCCATTGATGGCATTTTCCATCTCCTCCTTTAAATATTTTTTATCATTTAATTTATTATCTCTACATTTCATTCCCTCAGGCGTTGTATAAGTTATATATTTTCTTTTTTTATTCCATAGAACTTGATATCCCAATTTATTCATATTCTTAAAAAATTCAGTTTTATTTTTACTTTTTTCTAATGAATAATCAATGGCATTTACCAATTTCATTTTCCAACTTTGTCCTTTTAATGCTAATTGATATTCATTTTTATTATATATTCCTTGATACTTTTTCTTTTCTATTATTTCTAGTCCTGCATCTTTACAGAGTTTATCAGAATAATCTTTTACTTTCTGCATACCATTTTTTGATTGATTAAATTTCTTTCCATTCTCAAAATTAACAGAATTTATAATCAAATGATTATGTACATGCTCTCTATCAGTATGTGTTGCAACTAATACTTGGAAACCTTTAAAATAATTTGCAAGTTTGATTCCTATTTCATGTGCTTTTTGAAAATTTAACTCATCTTTTGGACTGAATGATTGAACAATATGTATATATTGCCTTCCTCCATTTTTATTATAAAATTCTTTAACTGTTTTCATTTCTTCCAAACAACTATTAGCAACACAATCTTTTCCTGTTATTAAATTTGCATTTGTTTTATCTTCCCTTGTAACATAATCTATTATTGTTTTTAACTCTGCTTTTGAATTAGTAAATTTAATAATTGCCAAATAGACTTCATCTCCTTTTTTA
>CAMMLJ010000049.1 GCA_946497695.1 uncultured Clostridium sp.
TGGTAGAGCAACTGACTTGTAATCAGTAGGTCGTCCGTTCAAGTCGGACAAGTGGCTCCATATACTTAAAGCTAGACTTTCTATAAAGATTGCCTAGCTTTTTGTTTTGTCTAAATTATTTTGATTTTTTTATATAGATACGTTATACTAAAATATATTAAAGTAAAACTAGAAGGTGTTAATATGAATAAAATTATCTTAGTAACTGGAGCTTCAAGAGGGATAGGCAATAATATTGCAAAAACTTTGGCTAAAGAAAATACAGTAATTGCAAATTATAATAAATCAAAAAATGAAGCTATAAAATTAAAAGAAGATTTACAAAAAGAAAATATAAATGTAGATATAATTAAAGCAGATGTTTCTAATAGAATTGAAGTAAAAGAGATGGTTGAGCAGATATTAGAAAAGTATGGAAGAATTGATGCTTTGATTAATAATGCTGGGATATCACAATATAAATTATTTACAGAGATAACAGACGATGAATGGGATAATATAATTAATGTTAATTTAAAATCGAATTTTATAGTTACTCAAGAAGTTGTAAAAAATATGATTTCAAGAAAAAGCGGATTAATTATAAATATATCATCAATATGGGGGGTTACAGGTGCAGCAATGGAAGTGGCTTATTCTACAGCAAAAGCTGGAATAATAGGGCTAACAAAAAGTTTAGCTAAGGAACTAGGACCTTCAAATATAAGAGTAAATGCTATAGCACCAGGTTTTATAGATACTGCAATGAATAATAAATTTTCAGAGGAAGAAATAAATGCTATAAAAGAAGAGATTCCATTAGAAAGAATAGGTAATCCAGCTGAAGTAACTAAATGTATAGAATGGTTATTAGAAGATAACTACACAACAGGACAAGTAATTTCTATAAATGGTGGATGGAACATTTAATAAAAGGTGGATAAGTTGAACTTTATCCACCTTTTATCTTACAAAAAAGGGATTTCGAGGAACGACCCCAAATCCCGATTTGATTTATCTTAAAGAATTTTCGTCTTCTACTGTATTTGAATTTGTATTGAAAGAAAATAATTTTGGTAAATATTTAATTGCAGCAATTACAGAGAATTTAATCTTCTTCCATAATAAATAAGATTTACGAAGTTTACGTGGTTCTTCTAAACTTGATTCCTGAACTACAATTAAATCTTTTGGTAATGGAGCAATTTCGAAAACATAATTTTTTCCATCATTGTTATCCCATTCACCCTTACCATTTTTAAAACAGAAATTTAAAGAATCTTGACCATTTAAATAAATTAAAGCTTGGTAACCTAATTCTGTTTTTTCCATTTTAATTTCATTTACATTCTCCCATAATAAACCAAAACCATAATGAATATATAGTTCTGTATTTGAATTATCTTGGAAAAACTTTCCCGTATACGAAATTTTAACAACAGAGTTTTCTATTAATTTGTCTGTATTAAAAAATATATTTTTTATTAATTCCATATTGCATTTCTCCTCATTTATCTTTTGATTAGCTTATATAAAACTTTTGATGCAAAAAGAATAGCACAGCAAAAGCTTAATTAAATTATTAACATTATATATTTAACTTTAACAATATTCAATACTTTTTTACAAAAAAACATAAAATTATTGTACAATTTTTCCAATAATATAAAATACATCATTTTTTTTGACTCTAATCTTTGGATAATCTGGATTATCTGCATATAAAGAAATATGATTTTTACCATATATAAATAGTCTTCTTATCAAGATTTGCCCATTTAAATAAAAAAGACCGATATCCGAAGCTTTTAAAGGTGCTCCAAAATCTACAAAAACATATGAGTATTTATCAAAAATTGTATTCATAGAATCATCATTAAGACGAATACCAAAAGATACAGAATTAAGTCCTGGCGGACATTTCATAAAATGTAAATCTTTTATATCATCTATAAGAAGAATTCTATCTTCGGCAGTATGTTCAAAGATTTCATAATCTATTGCTTCTTGAGTTAATTTTGAATTATAATTTGTTAAAAATTTTTGATAAGGAACATCAATTGCTTTACATATATCTTGTAAAACTTTAACTGTAGGTTTTCTATCTCCATTTTCTATATGAGTTAAATAACCTGTATCTACTCCGATTTCTTTTGCAATACTTGTTTTTGTCATATGCTTTTTTGTTCTAATACTTCTAATTAATTTTCCTAACATATCTAACATATTTAATACCTCTTTAGCATTATATAAAATCGATAAAAAAAAGTCTACCTCTGTCGAAAAAAATATTGAAAATATAGTAATATTGTGATATACCTTTTAATATATATTTATAAGAGATTTAAGGGGAGTATTTTTATGATTGAAGAAAAGGAGAAAGTTGCAGAAAAAGAAGATACAAAAATTGAGAAAACTACTACTCATTCAAAAGAAAAGAATAATAAGAAAAAAATAATTATTATAAGTAGTATAGTAGCTGTTGTAATAATTCTGGCGATACTTAGTACAATTTTTGCATTAATTAATAAAAATAATGACAAAATATTAAATGGTATTACAATAAATGGAGTCGAAGTTGCAGGAAAAACAAAAGACGAAATTAAAACTATGCTAGAAGAAAAAATAAATACTAAAAAAACAGAAGATTTAATTGTAAAATTAGATGCGAAAACAGAAGATGGTGAGCCATATAAGGGAGGAATTAGTTTTGAACAATTACAATTAAATTATAATTTAGATGAAGCTATAGATAAAGCATATAATATTGGTAGAGATAGCAATATATTTGTGAATAATTTTAATATTCTAAAAACTTATTTTGCTAAAAATAATATAGAAATTCCATATGAATATAATAGTGAAGAATTAGATAAACAAGTAGATACTCTTAATGGGCAAATTCCTGGAGGAGTTATAGAAAGTAGCTATTATATAGATGAAGAAAAAGAAGAATTAGTAATTAAAAAAGGAAAAGCTGGATTAGAAGTAGAACCAGATCTATTAAAACAAGAAGTGGAAAACGAAATAAAAAATGTGGAAAACACTGAAAAAGAAATAGAGTTATCAACAAGAAATAAAGAACCAGACTCAATTGATTTGGATAAAATTTATTCTGAAATACATACAGAAGCTAAAGATGCTTATTATACACAAAATCCTTTTACATTATATCCACACGTTGACGGAGTAGATTTTGCAATTTCTATGGATGAGGCAAAAAAATTATTGGAAGAAGATAAAGAAGAATATATAATTCCACTAGAAATTACACATCCTGCGATAACAACAGATAAAATTGGGTCTGAAGGTTTTCCAGATCTATTAGGGGAATTTTCAACAACATATAATGCAGGGGCTACAGCTAGAACTACAAATTTAAGATTAGCATCTAATAAAATTAATAATACTGTTGTAATGCCTGGAGAAACATTTTCATACAACAAAGTAGTCGGAGAAAGAACAGTTGCTGCAGGATATAAAGAAGCTCCTGCATATGCTGGAGGCAAAGTTGTAAATGATATAGGTGGAGGAATATGTCAAATAACTTCTACACTATATAATGCAGTTATTTTTGCAAATTTAGATATAGTAAGTAGAAGTAATCACCAATTTGTTCCTTCATATGTTAAAGCTGGTAGAGATGCAACAGTAGTATACGGATCAATAGATTTTAAATTTAAAAATAATAGGAAATATCCTATAAAAATAAAGAGTACTGTAAGTGGCGGAGTAGCAAAAATCCAAATATATGGAATGAAGGAAGAAACAGAATATGAAGTAAAAATAGAAACAAAAATAACAGGAAGCATTCCAATGCAAACAACATATGAAGATGATCCAACATTAGAACAAGGAAAACAAAAAGTTGTACAAAAAGGACATAATGGTACATATAGTGAAGCATATAAAATACTATATTTAAATGGAAAAGTAGTTTCTAGAACACTACTTTCAAAAGATAAATATAATCAGATGTCAACAATAATAAAAAGAGGAACTAAAGGAGCACAAACAGAGCAAACACCAGCTACAGAACCGGAGCAACCAACACAGACAACAACACCTACAGAGCCAGAGGTCCCAACTCAGCCAGAGACACCAACAGAATCAGTACAACCAGAAGAGCCAGTTACTGCACCGGAAACACCAACAGAATAACAAATTATAATAAAAGATATGAATATGCATAAAAATTATTGCATTTCATATCTTTTTTTGTTTTTTGCTTGACAAAAACTAAAAATCGGTATTATACTATTTAAGTACTTACTAGTTAATATGTAGCCTAAATTTTGGAATTTGCCACGATTTAGCTATAATGAAAATTATATGCACCACTAGCTCAGTTGGTAGAGCAGCTGACTCTTAATCAGAAGGTCCGGGGTTCGACCCCCCGGTGGTGCACCAAACAACACTTTGTTCAGTAAAAAAGAGTAAAAATTTTTCGCAATAAAAATAAATAAATAATAGAAAAAA
>CAMMLJ010000050.1 GCA_946497695.1 uncultured Clostridium sp.
TATTTTTTGCATTTCTATAATCAACTTTATAAAAATTGGCTTTACATATATCATGTAATAATCCAATTATTATCAAACTATCTTGCGAAACATTCATTTCTATAGGACAATTTTTTACTTTTTCACATAATAATTTATATACATTTAAGCTATGCTCTAGAAGTCCTCCCTCATAACTACCATGAAATCTTGTACTTGCTGGTGCTTTAAAAAAGTCTGATTTTTCAATAAAGTTAATTAATTCATCCATTCCTTCTCTATCTACACTTCTTAATAACATTAAAAATTCTTCTTTCACTATTTATATACCTCCATTTTCATATATTACGTATTCTACCAAATTAAGATATTAGATGCAAGAGGAACGCCTTAATATGGCGTTCCTCTTCTAAGATAAACAACAACATTTTCCAATACAATTTTTTCAAGTTGCCATGGTATTCTATACTTCTTAGAAATTGCTACTGAATTATATCCTGCCAGCAGATATCCATTATCACTAATAATCAATGGGAATTTTATTCTTTTATATTTTCTATAAAATTCGTCTTGTTTTTTGAATTGATTACCAAGCTGTATGTCTGGTGATATTGTACCTAATAAATCACCTGATACCTTCTTTGAAGTCCATTCTTCCGGTAAATATGGTATAAGCCCTCTTCGCTTATCAGTATTTTCCTTCCGCATCTCAAGACGTCTCATAGCAATTTTTTTACTTAAGTTGTTCCTATCTGCTTGATCTGAACATTCATTTAATTGCTTTTGTAAAGAAAGAATTTCAAAAAATTGCTCTGATGTTAAATCCCCCTTTTGCTGATCATTACATGCATGACATGCTGGTCTTAAGTTGTTTACTATCGTTGGACCACCAATACTTGTTGGAATTAAATGATCTAACGTTATTTTTGCACGTGAATCGTTTGGTCTTCCCTTTCCTCTTCTACAAGGCTTACCACAATACCAGCATTTATCTGTGCCATATACAGTATATGCAATTTCGTACATTAAATCATAGAAACAATTTAGCCGATATATATACAAAATACCATTTTTCACCTCTCCCATATTGCCAAATACAACATTGTTTTTTGGAAGCTCTAAATTCATAACAGCAACTCCTTTCAACATTTTTCTACATAATATCATATAGAATATAATATTGTATATAAATAGCCCAAATTTTTTTTATCTTTCTATATTTCAAATTCTTTTACTTCACCGTTTTTTATTCCTCTACTTTCAAAATTTCCATCTTCTGGCATTCCCTCTAATATACAACTTAATACACTTATTACCCCATTATGAGCAACTACTAACACCTTTTTATTAAAATATTTTTCTTTAATATCTTGAATAAAATCTTTTAATCTATTTTCATAATTATCTAAAGATTCTCCATCAATGCTTTCAAAGTCATAATTCAGATTACAATATTCTTTTTTAAATAGCTGTCCTTCTAATTTTCCATAATTTCTTTCTTTAATTCTATCATCTAATATTAAAGGTATATTTTTCTTTTCATTTATAATCTCTGCTGTATGTTTCGCTCTTTTTAATGGTGAACTTATGATTATATCAAACTCTTCATTTATTAGTTTTTCTCTAGTTTCTTCTGCTTGCTTAATTCCATTTTTATTTAAATCATAATCTGAAATCCCTTGCATTTTTCTTATTGGACTATTTAGATCAGTTTGTCCATGTCTTACGAATTTAACTCTCATTTTTGTTCCTTTCATTTTATACATTTTCTTCATCAATAAGAGGAATAATATTTATAGCTGGCTCTTCATATGGGTGTACTTCTCTTAATCTCTTTAATATTTTTATGTCACAAACTGTTTCTATTTTTTCTTCTGCTACAATTTCTAATTTTTCTTTTTCTCCTATATATGGATTAGATTGTTCGTTTGGTATAAATGTTCCTTTAGTTATTGTATTTGATGTGCAATACGTATAGTTTCCAATAACTCCCGCTCCTGCATCACAAATAGCTTTTCTTAACTCTTCAGCATTTTCTTTTGGAACAGTTACAGTTATTAGGACTTTGTTTACTTTTATGTTCATATTAAATTCCCTTCTTTTATTAATAATTTATCTCCACTTTTCTCCATTAATATATTTAGTTAATGCCATTATAAATGCATCTTCTGTTAAATCAATTCTTGAAATTTTATTATGTGTTAATAATTGAATTCCTCCACTATGGTTATGTCTTTCCTTGTCTTCTCCTAATACAGTATCCATGGCTTCACTTAAATTTGTATCTAATACTTTTTGTACTAAATTATCTGGAACTGGAAAAGAAGGACTTGCTCCATAACTTTCAAAATCATCATTATCTTCGATTACAGCTATATTTGTAATCATCCATCTTCCCAATAAATCGTTTATTCCACTCTCTATGCCTAAAAATAAATCTGCTTCAATATTATTATTTTTAGCATATTCTTTTAAATTTTTTACTCTATTTTTAGATCCTACATATATTTCCTTGTTAACTGGTTGATCTGGGACATCAGAACTTACTGGTATTCCTTCGATTTCAACATTTTCGAAATAATTTTCTAATGCTCTTTTTGCACCTTCAATTTTACCTTGATTTTTCGTTGCAATTAAAACTTTCATATTATTCTCCTTTAGATATTATTATTAATTACATCTCCTAATTCTTTATATTTATCAGTAAAAGAATAATTATGCAGTTACAATTTTTTACTATTTTATACCTATCAAATGGAATATTATTATTCTCAAATCCATCAACAAAAGCCCCGTTAAAACATTCATAATGATTTTTAAATTGTTCCGTCCCTAAATCAATTGTTTTAATTTGCATGATATTCCCTCCATAAATTAATTATGATTTTAGTAATTATATATCATTGCTCGGCAAATTACTAGCATCTAAAAATAAAAAGCTATGCTTGGTTTATTTTTACTTATTTGTAAGAACACACAAAAAAAACTGATAAGTTATATTCTTATCAGTTTTTGGCTCCTCTTGTTGGGCTCGAACCAACGACCTATCGGTTAACAGCCGAGCGCTCTACCAACTGAGCTAAAGAGGAATATATAAAATCTAGCGAAAGCCTATCTTCCCAACAAGGTAACTCGTAAGTATTTTCGGCA
>CAMMLJ010000051.1 GCA_946497695.1 uncultured Clostridium sp.
TCAATTAAATTATATATAAAATTGGATAAAACTAAATATTTATTATTTTCATTTGAATGATAATTATTAAAAAAGTAAATATCAGTTCCTCCGCTTATATTTGTAATCCATTTTTCATTTATTTCTTTAGGAACATCTTTTTCATCACAAAATGTAATTTCTATTACTTTTTTTCCACTTTCACTATAACAATACCATAATTTTGTTGAATAATTTCCTAGAAAAGTACTACTTGTTTTATACAAGTACATTTTTACGTTCACTCCATTTTTAAATAAGTTATAATATTTCAGATTATCTTTTAAAGTTGGGAAATTTTCTTCTACAAGCGATAAATACTCATCAATACACTTATCAAAAATATCATACAAATAATTATGTAATTCATCTTTTGAAAAACTTTCTATCATTATGTCATTTACCCAACTTGATTTTCTATTTTCTTCTATCTTTGATGGTAACAATAAATATGGTGATGAAATTATATTTTCAGAATAATGTAACATATAATTTGTAATTAAATTTGCAATATTATATATTGGTAATTGAGATCTTCCGCTATATATATAATTGCATTGTGGAATACTAATTTCTCCAATAATTTGTTTCTGATATAGTTCTTCTTCGTTTTCGTCTTTTGGAATTATACCTATTTGTTTTAATAAATTTATATTAAATATTAGTATTTTTTTTCTCATTTCAACCAAATTTAATGGGAAAAACTCATTTAAATTTGGAATGAAATTTTTTCTTTCATATTTGTAATTTAGCTTCAAGGCTTTTCCATATACAAATAAGTTTATAATTATTCTTTCTATATTTAAATTTCTGCAATTATTTTCATTGAGTTCTCTATATTTTATAATTGATTTTAATCTATCTTTTATTATATTATTTATATTAATTGCAACCATAGAAGTATGTATAGTATTAATATTTAAATTTATTAGTGTTTGTTTATCATTGAAATTTATTATTTTTACGTCTAAATCATTATTTTCTTTTTTATAAAATCCATAAGTATAAACTGCAAAGTCATTATTATGATCGATTGCAATTCCAACATTGTTAATATCCTCATTAATTTCAAATTTATCCTTAATGTTTGGAAAGTTTTCATTTACTATTTTTCTATAATTTGCCATTAGTTTTTTACCATATTCTTTTTTAAATTGGTTAATTTCAATATAGTAATTTTCATTACTATTTTTACTAAACCATGATAGTGCCTCTTTACATCTTCTATTTTCATTTAATTCAAATAGTTTCGAAACTAATTGTTCTTTTTTTAATATATTAAGTTTAGCAGATAATATTGTAATAACATAATATGATAATGCCTTGAAATCAAAATCAATATAATTGATGTCATTATTTTTATATAATTGCAAAACATTACATTTTATTAAAGTATCAATAGATATATTTGAATTATTTATTCTAAGTTCATTATCAACAACTTGTTCTTCAATAATCGGTTCAAAAAAGTTATCTTTAGAACGTATAAATATTAATCCAATTATTTCTAAAGTTTTTATTAAATCATATTTATTTAAATTATAGTTTGAAGCAATTCTTTCAATATATTTTTGAATTACAGATATATTGTCTATATTAGTGTCAATTTTGCTATTTTTAAATGTTTCAAATATAATTCTGAATAAAAAACCATCTGATGTCATTTCTTTTAGTTTTGTACACTGACTATCGTTTATTTCAACATTAAAATATTTTTTATAATTATCAATTATTTTATCTTTTTCTTCACTAGAAAATTCTGTTATGTTTACATTTTCCTTAGATATGTTTTTAAGTGCCGATGAAACACCGTTTACTTCTAAGTAGTCATTAATGTAACTTTTTTTACAGGACAAGCATACCTTAATATTAGAAAATTCATTTACTAGATCAAGAAATTTATCGATAGACACTGTTGGATTTTGAATTGCTAACTCATCTATTGCATCTATACATATAATAAAATATTTATTATTTTTTTTTGATAATAAATTTATTCTGTTAAACAATTGTCTGTAATAGAGTTGTTCATCAAATGCAAAATTAAAATCTTCTAATAGGCTATTTAAAATTGATTTTTCTATAAAACATGAATTATAAAAAAGTATTGTATTATTATTCATATTTGATTCAACTAAATTGCATATAATATTTGTTTTCCCAATTCCAGAATTTCCATTAATAAAAAATATTTTTTTATCATTATTTAAAAATTCATTAAATTTATCATGTATATTTTTTCGCTCAACGTATAATTCTTTAATATATTTGTTATCCCTTAATCTGTCTAACTCTCTATTATTTATTCTGTTAATAAATTTTGTTAAATTATCATTTGAATAACATATTATATCTGCCAATGCTTCTTTTTTTAATTTTATTGCTTCATTAAAACTACAATTAACTAAATCGGTATTAAGTTCGTCTTTTTTAATTTCTTTTTTAGTAATAGTATTATATATATGTGTTTCATCACCGTTAGATACAATTGTAAATGGAGTTATTTGTTCTGTTAGTCTAGAATAAGAAATAGCTTGATTGATTTCTTCTGACGTTATTTCATGTTTTTCTCTTTTTAATTCCCATATTATGAAAGGCTCATTGTCTAGCAAAACAAGAATATCAAGTCTACCAGAAATGTAATCTTTCTTTTTTATGGTATTTTTTCCAAGTTTTAGTGTAAAATTATCTTCAAATGATAATTGTTCAGCGTGATATCCAATTGAATCGAGGAAAGGAACAATTATTCGGTTTTTAAATGTTTCTTCATTCATTTCACTAGTTTTTTTTGATTTCAAATTAATTCCCCCTAAAAAACATTATCTAATAATTTCCAATTATCATTTTCCATATCTTCTGTATATTC
>CAMMLJ010000052.1 GCA_946497695.1 uncultured Clostridium sp.
ACCCGCATAGCCAGCTTGGAAGGCTGGAATTCTACCATTGAACTACACCTGCATTAGCTCCTGACAAGTATAGATTATAATTGTTTTTGTTTTTTTTGTCAATAACTTTTTTTATTTTTTTATAAAAATATATTCTTAAGCAAGCAAAGTAAAGAAAAATACATATATAATTATATTTTTAATAAATTTCTAATTATATATTGAAAAAAAATAGAAAAATAAGTATAGTAAATTTGAAATAAATAATTAGGAGGAAAATTATGCAAGGAGAATCAAAAGCAAGAAAAGATTACCTAAGTTGGGATGAATATTTTATGGCAATAGCAAAATTATCTGCTATGAGAAGCAAAGATCCAAACACTCAAGTAGGAGCTTGTATAGTTAGTAAAGATAATAGAATATTATCAATAGGATACAATGGAGCACCAAATGGATTTAATGATGAAAGATTTCCATGGGGAAGAGAAGGTAAACCATTAGAGACTAAATATTTATATGTAGTGCATGCAGAAAGAAATGCAATATTAAATTATAGAGGTTCAAGAAAAGATTTAGAAAATTCAAAAATATATGTTGATTTATTTCCTTGCAATGAATGTGCTAAGGAAATTATTCAGGCAGGAATAAAAGAAGTAATATATTTATCAGACAAATATGCAAATACAGATGAAACAATTGCATCTAAAATGTTATTAGATTCATGCAATGTGAAATATAGAAAGATTGAATTAAACAAAGAAATTGTAATAAACTTGTAATTAAAAAGAAAAAAATATGTTACATAAAAAAATAATGCTATATGTTATCATATAAAGTATAGGGGGAGAATAAAAATGAAGAATAAAATCAGATTTATATCTGTACTAATAGCATTAGTATTAACTTTAAATATTAGTAGTAGTGTATTAGCAGTAAATGATACAGGAAAATCAGAACTAACATTAACTTTGTCAGAAGATTTTAAGAATTGGAATAATTTATCAGAAGAAGAGAAAAGTAAAGTAATTATGCCAATAGCTTCAGCGAACAATATTACAGAAAAGGATGAAAATAGAGCAAATTCGTTTTTTTATGGCATTCAAAATTTCTTTACAAAAGCTTCGATTCCAAGTGAATATAATTTAACAGAAGATATTAATATTCCAGTAAAACATCAAGGATCTACAGGAGAGTGTTGGGCATTTTCTATGACAAGTGTTTTAGAATCTTATTTAGCCTTATCACAACCAGGCGAAATTATACCAAGATATTCTGCAAGACATATGGATTATGCTACTTCAAAAACATTTTTAGATGGAATAAATACTAAGGGCTATAATAGAGAAGTTGGTAGTGGAGGAAATTCAGGAGTTGCATTAGGTTATCTTACAAATGGTACAGGAGCTGTATTAGAGAAAGATATGCCTTTTGAAGATAATGAGGATAAAATAAATTTATCAGAAATCCAAAATAAACAACCAGATATTAGGGTAACAGATGCAAAAGTATTTCCAAGTATAAACAAAAATATAGATGAAGAAGGAAATGTAACATATATAAACGATTCAAATCAAGAGTATACAGAAGAAGAGGTTTCATTATTAAGAAATGAAATAAAACAATATATTATGCAATATGGAGCCTTATCTACTAATACTGTTGCAAATAATAGTGATTATTATTCAAATCCAGAAGATCCAATGCATTCTGCAGCATATTTCTGTAATAATAATCTTTATAGTGTAGATCATGCAATAACAATAATAGGTTGGGATGATAATTATTCTGTAGATAATTTTAATCCAGAAAATAAACCTAAAAATCCTGGAGCATATATTTGTTTAAATTCATACGGAACAGAAAGTTTTGCAGATGGATATACATATGTTTCTTATGATGATGTGAATGTAGAAAAAGATCTAACAGGAATAATGGGAACTGAAAAAATTTCTGACGATAAAACAATTTATCAAAATGATTTTTATGGTGCAACTATATATTTAAGTGTTAATCCACAAGGTTCTGTAGGAATGGCCAATGTGTTCTCAAAAGAAGGTACAGAAGATGAATATATAGAGCAAATACAAGTTGCTGCTAGTGGTAACGTTACAGCAGAAGTATATATTAATCCATCAGATGAAAGTTTAGATGATTCTAAAATGCAAAAAGTTGAGCTTGATTCTTCAAGTTTAGATGGTTCATATAATACATTAAAATTACAAAATCCAGTAAAAATAACAGGTGATAAATTTGCAGTTGCAGTAAAATTAAGTGCAAATGAAAGATTTATGATAGGAATAGAATGTAATTATGCAGATAGTGGTTTAATGGAATCACCAGTAGTTACTGATCCTATAACAGCAAATCAAGGAGAAAGTTATATATCTTTAAATAGTTTACAATCTTGGGATGATTTTACAAAACTTAAACTTAGTGATGGAACAACTTTCGAACAATCAAACCTATGTGTTAAAGCTATAACAACAAAAAATGTTTCAAGTGAGCCAGAACAACCAAATACAAACACTAATAACGATAACCAAAACACAAATACAAATACTAATAACAACAATCAGAATACAAACACAAATACAAAT